>JAXDGY010000090.1:0-8905 GCA_034664785.1 Solirubrobacteraceae bacterium | reverse complement strand
GGGTCGACGGGGGAGTCGGGCAGCGGCGTCGTGGTCGTCAGGGCGATGCGGAGCTTGCCGGGCGTCCGGGCTGCCGCGTCGGCGTAGGGCTCGGACGGCGGCGGCGCCCAGGCCATGTCGCCGAGCTCGTGGCCGGCGAGGAGGTCGAGCACCTGGGCGGTCTCCGCCACGGTCCGCGTCAGCACCCCGTCGGAGACGAGGAACTGGCTGCCGAGCTCGGGCGCCAGCGAGATGCGGCCGCGCTGCGGCTTGAGGCCGACCAGCCCGCAGCACGCCGCGGGGATGCGCGTCGAGCCGCCGCCGTCGTTGGCGTGGGCGATCGGCACCATGCCCGACGCGACTGCGGCCGCCGAGCCGCCGCTGGACCCGCCCGGCGTGCGCTCGAGGTCCCACGGGTTGCGCGTGGCCCCGAACCGGCGCGTCTCGGTGATCGGCAGGATCCCGTACTCGGGCAGCGTCGTCGTGCCGACGACGATGAACCCCGCGGCCTTCAGGCGCCGCACGACGTTGTGGTCGAACGGGGCGAGGAAATCGCCCATGAAGTCGGCCGCGAAGGTCAGGCGCTTGCCCTCCACCGCGCGGTTGTTCTTGATCGCGATGGGGACGCCCGCGAAGGGCCGCGTGTCGCCCGGGCCGATGCCGTCGGCCGCGGCGAGCGCCTCCTCGGCGAAGACGTCCACGAAGGCGTTGAGCTGCGGGTTGAGCTCCTCGATGCGGTCCAGGGACGCCTCCACGAGCTCGCGCGACGAGAGCGCTCCGGAGCGGACGTCGGCGGCGAGCTCGGTGACGGGGCGGAACAGCAGATCGGCGGCTGCGGTGTCGGGCACGGGGGCTCCTGGATGCGCGGGCGGGGTCGTGTGGCGCAGCCAGCCTAGTCGCGTGACGCGGGCCGTGCGAGGGACGGGCCTGCCCGCGCGCGCCTTGTCTTAGGGTGTGCGCATGAGCACGACCGTGACCGAGGTCCAGAGCGGCCTCGAGGGGGTCGTCGCGTTCGCGACGACCATCGCCGAGCCCGACAAGGAGGGCGGCGCGCTGCGGTATCGCGGCGTGGACATCGAGGATCTCGTGGGCGTGCTGCCCTACGAGAAGGCCTGGGGCCTGCTGGTGGACGGCTCGTTCGAGCCCGGTCTGGCGCCCGCGGAGCCGCATCCGCTGATCGTGCGCTCCGGCGACCACCGCGTCGACGTGCAGGCCGCGCTCGCCACCCTCGCGCCCGAGTGGGGCTTCCGGCCGCTCATCGACATCTCCGACGAGCAGGCGCGCGACGACCTCGCCCGTGCCTCGGTCATGGCGCTGTCCTTCGTGGCGCAGTCCGCTCGCGGGCTCGGCCGCCCATGGGTTCCGCAGGGCGAGGTCGACCAGGGCCGCACGCTCGCCGAGCGCTTCCTGATCCGCTGGCGCGGCGAGGCCGACCCCGACCACGCCAAGGCGGTCGATGCCTACTGGATCAGCGCCGCCGAGCACGGGATGAACGCGTCGACGTTCACCGCGCGGGTGGTCGCCTCCACCGGCGCGGACTGCGCCGCGGCGCTGTCCAGCGCGGTCGGCGCGCTCAGCGGGCCGCTGCACGGCGGCGCGCCGTCACGCGTGCTGAAGATGATCGAGGGCGTCGAGCAGACCGGCGACGCCGAGAAGTGGGTCAAGGACGCCCTGGACCGCGGCGAGCGGCTGATGGGCTTCGGCCACCGCGTCTACCGCGCCGAGGACCCGCGGGCGCGGGTGCTGCGCCGGACCGCCCGCGAGCTGGGCTCCCCGCGCTTCGAGATCGCCGAGGCGCTCGAGCGGGCCGCGCTGGCCGAGCTGCAGGCCCGCAAGCCCGACCGCGTCCTGGCCACGAACGTCGAGTTCTGGTCCGCGGTCATCCTGGACCTCGCGGCCGTCCCGGCCGAGCTCTTCACGCCGATGTTCACGTGCGCCCGCGTCGCGGGGTGGAGCGCGCACATCCTCGAGCAGAAGCGCGAGGCCCGCCTGATCCGCCCGACGGCGCTCTACACGGGCGAGGCGCCGCGGCCGATCGAGGACGTGGCCTAGGCGGCCTAGAGCAGCTCGACGCGGTCTCCGGCGCGGATCGTCGCCGGGCCCAGCGGGCGGGCGTTGATGCCGAACAGCTGGGCGTGCTCGCGGGAGAGGTGGCGCAGCAGGCCGGCCCACTTGGCCTGCGTGTCCGGGTCCCGGGTGGGGATGACGCACCGCTCGCACGGGTGCAGGAGCTCAAGCTCGGCCTCGCCGACCCGCATCCGGCGGCCACGCCAGCCGTGCTCGGCCCAGGCCGGGGCGTCGAGGGTCACGTGCAGGTTGGTGCGAAAGCGCCGCAGGTCCAGCGCGACACCGAGCTCGGCGCCGAGCGCGTCGAGCGTCGCCTGCGTCGTGACGAGGACGCTGTCGGCCAGGTCCTGCTGGCCGCGCAGGTCGCCGCGCAGCTCGACCGGGCGGCCGAGGTCGGCCGCGAGCAGCCCGGGAAGGCCGGCGTCGTCCCAGGCGTGGACCGAGCCGTCGGGCGCGGTCAGCGTCGGCCGCGGCGGGTCGCCGGGGTCGACGGCGTCGTCCGGCGCCCCCGGGTAGGCGGCCCGCCAGCGCAGGAGCCGCGGGACCTGGCGGACGGTGAGTCGGCGGGGCGCGCCGCGGTGGACGTCGTAGAGCGCGTAGGTCCGGTCGCCGCCGACGCCGCGGCCGTCCACCCGAACCGCGCCGGCCGGCTCGCCCCCCATCGACTTCACGGGCCAGCGGTGCAGCTCGAGGACCCGCCCGGCGGCCGGGTGTCGCGCGGCGGTCAGCGCGCCGCCCGGCGGATCTGGAGCGTCCCGGCGCGCAGCGTGGCCCGTGCCGCCCGCAGCGTGGGGGCCATCGGGAAGGTGTCGTGCAGGCCGGTCAGCTCGAGCAGGCGACGGACGGGGCCCGACGGGGCGACGAGCACCATCCCCCGCCGCCGCCGCGTCAGCCGCCGCAGGCCGTTGAGCAGCACGGCGACTCCCGTGGAGTCGATGTAGCCCACGTCCGAGACGTCGATGATCACGTCGAGCTCCGCGGCGACGGCGCGGCGCAGGTGCGCGGCGAGCTCGGGCGCGGTGCCGATGTCGAGGTCCCCCTCGGCGAGCAGCAGGAGGGGGCCGTCGGCCAGCAGGTCCTCCTCGACGATGAGGCGGGACCGGCCGGGCTCGCGGGCGATGGGATCGGGCATGGCGGGCAGACGGACGCTGCCCGCGCACGGGAGGGGAGCTGCCGCCACGCGGTCGGCTACCCGGCGAGCGCCGGCGTAGGCATCCCGGCGGGCGCCGCCCGAGCGGCCTGCGGGCGGCGGCGGCGCTCGACGACCACGCGGGCGCCCTTGGCCGGGATCAGCGTGATGTGGTGCACCTTCGTGCGCTCCGGCGCCGGGTCGGCGGCCCGCAGGTCCACCTGCTGGAGCACCGTGCGCAGGACGACGGCCATCTCGGTCAGGGCGAAGGTGGCGCCGATGCAGCGGCGCACCCCGCCCCCGAAGGGGATCCACGTGTACGGCGCCGGGGCGCCGTCCAGCCAGCGCTCCGGCCGGAAGGCCGCGGCGCCCGGGAAATGCACGTCGTCGCGGTGCAGCAGCCCGATGGATGGCAGGATCACCGTGCCGGCCGGGAGGTCGTAGCCCGCGACCGTCGCGGGCTGGGCGAGGACGCGTGCGACGTTGTAGATCACCGGTCGCACGCGCAGGGTCTCCTTGACCACGGCGTCGAGGTAGGGATCGCGCGGATCGTCGAGGCCGGCGCGCACGCGGTCGAGCGCCTCGGGGTGGCGCAGCAGGCGCTCGAAGGCCCAGGCGAGCCCGGTCGCGGTCGTCTCGTGGCCCGCGACGAGCAGCGTCATCAGCTCGTCGCGGATCCAGGCGTCGTCGACCGCGTCGCCCGAGGCGTCGTGCGCCTGCAGCAGCATGGACAGGACGTCCGAGCGCTCGTCCAGGCCCCCGGCCGCCCGGCGGTGGGCGATCTCGGCGTACAGCAGCGAGTCGGCGTGCGCGATGTCCTGCTTGAGGCGCTTCCATGGGCCCACGCGCTCCAGGCGCGGGTGCAGCCACATGAGCAGGTGGACCGTCTTGATCTCCAGGACGGTGCGCAGCGCGCGCTTGAGCGGATCGGCGCGCTCGGCGTCGTCCACGCCGAGCACGACGCGGACGATGATGTCGAGCGTCAGCGCCTGCGTGCGGGCGTGCATGGAGAACGGCGTGCCGACCGGCCACGTGGCGACCTCGCGCTCGGTGGCCTCGCGCATCAGGTCCACGGACCGCGCGATGCGGTCGCCGTGGAAGGCCGGGAGCTGGAGCTTGCGCTCGCGCAGGTGCTCCGACTCGTCCAGCAGCAGGACGGAGTGCGGGCCGACCAGCGGGCCGAGGACCTGGTTGCCCTCCCCAGCGTGGAAGACGTCGGGCGAGCCGGTGAACACCGCCTTCACGTCGGCGGGGTCGGCGAGGACGACGAGGTCGCCCGTGTCCGAGATCTGGTCGCGCAGCGTGAACACGTCGCCGTAGCGACGGTGCATCGCCGCCATCCACCACGGCCGCGCCAGCCACTGCAGCGGCGTCTGGACCGCCTTCGGCAGCGGCGGGCCCGGCGGCATGGAGGACGAGGCGCTCGGCGCGGTGTTCATACGTCCGTATAGTACATACGTACATGAGCCATCGCGACGACCTGCTCGCCGCCGCGCGGCAGCTGCTCCAGGACCAGGGGTACGCGCGCACGTCGGCGCGCGACCTCGTAGCGGCGTCGGGCACGAACCTCGGGTCGATCGGCTACCACTTCGGCTCCAAGGACGCCCTCCTGCAGCAGGCGATGGGCGAGCTGTTCGAGGAGTGGACCGCCCAGCTGACCCGAGCGGCGCTCGCGCCGGACGGCGCCGGGCCGTTCGACCGGCTCGACCTCGCGTGGTCGCGGATGCTGGACTCCTTCGAGGAGCACCGCCCGCTGGCCCGGGCGTGGACCGAGGCGCTCGCGCAGGCGTCGCACAACCCGGAGCTGCGCGCGGCCCTGGCGGCCCACTACGAGCGCACGCGACAGGGCCTCGCGGCGGTCGTGCATGCCGCCCTGGGCGACGACGCGGTGCGCGAGGGGGCGGACCCCGAGGTCATCGCGAGCTTCCTCATCGCCATCTGCGACGGCCTGCTGGTCCAGTTCCTGCTCGACCCTGCGCGCCGGCCGAGCGGCGAGGCGCTCTCCGCCGCGCTCGGCGCCGCGGTCACGATGGGGCTGCGGGAGGACGTCGCGGGCTCGTGAGCCGGTCGCTCTTCGTCACCGGCCTCGCGGGGCTGCTCGGCGGGGAGGTGGCGCGCCAGGCGCTCGCGGCCGGGTGGGAGGTGCGCGGCACCGTCCTGGACCGGCCGTGCGCCGTGGACGGCGTCGAGGCCGAGCGCGTCGACGTGCGCGACGCGGGCGCCGTGCGCGACGCGATCGCGCGAGCCCGGCCGGACGCCGTCGTCCACACCGCCTACCGCCAGGGCGGGCCGGTCGGCCGCGCGACGATCGTCGCCGGCAGCGCGGCCGTGGCGGCCGCCGCGCGGCAGGTCGACGCCCGGCTGGTCCACCTCTCCACCGACGTCGTCTTCTCCGGGCGCCTCGGGCGGCCGCTCACCGAGGACGACGCCCCCGACCCGCTGCAGCAGTACGGCCTGGCGAAGGCCGCGGCGGAGCAGGCCGTGGCCGCCGCCGACCCCGGTGCCGTGATCGTGCGCACGTCGCTCATCCACGGCGGCCCGGACCCGGGGCCCCAGGAGCGTCTGGCGCTGGAGCCCTTCGCCACGTTCTTCACCGACGAGCTGCGCTGCCCCGTGCACGTCGGCGACCTCGCGGCCGCGGTGCTCGAGCTCGCCGCGCTCGATGTCGCCGGGCGCCTCCACGTCGCGGGCGCCGACGGCGTCGACCGCCTGGCCTTCGCCCGCGCGCTGGCTGCCGCCGCGGGCCGCGACCCCGCCGAGCTCCGCGGCGCGCCGGGCGGCCCGGAGCGCCCGAAGGACTGCCGGCTGGACAGCACGCGCGCCCGCGCCCTGCTGCGCACGCCCCTGCGCGGCCTCGACGCCGTCGGCCCCCGCCTGCAATGACGAGGGGCCCGGCGGATCGCCGGGCCCCTCGTCGAACACCGCTGCCAGCGCCAGGCGCTGGGAGCGCTGGCTACATCATGCCGCTCATGTCCGGCATGCCGCCGCCACCGCCGCCGCCGCCGTCCTTGTCCTGCACCTCGGCCACGATGGCCTCGGTCGTGAGGATGTTCTTGGCGATCGATGCCGCGTTCTGCAGCGCCGAGCGGGTGACCATGGCGGGGTCGATGACGCCCGCGGCGACGAGGTCCTCGATCTCGCCGGTCGCGGCGTTCAGGCCGTGGCCCTTCGGGGACTTGCGGACGTCGTTGACGACGACCGAGCCCTCGAGGCCCGCGTTCTCGGCGATCTGGCGGAGGGGCTCCTCCAGTGCGCGGAGGATGATCCTCGCGCCCGTGGCCTCGTCACCGTCGAACCCGTCGACGTTGATGCCCTCGGCCGCGCGCAGCAGCGTGACGCCGCCGCCCGGGACGATGCCCTCCTCGAGGGCCGCGCGGGTCGCCTGCAGCGCGTCCTCGACGCGGTGCTTCTTCTCCTTCATCTCCGTCTCGGTGGCCGCGCCGACCTTGACGACGGCGACGCCGCCGGACAGCTTGGCCAGGCGCTCCTGGAGCTTCTCCCGATCGAAATCCGAGTCGGTGTTCTCGATCTCGGTCTTGATCTGGTTGATGCGGCCCTTGATCGCGTCAGCGTCACCGGCGCCGTCCACGATGGTGGTCGTGTCCTTGGCGACGACGACGCGACGCGCGCGCCCGAGCTGGGACAGCTGGGTGTTCTCCAGCTTGAGGCCCATCTCCTCGGTGATGACCTCGCCGCCCGTCAGGATGGCGATGTCCTCCAGCATCCGCTTGCGGCGGTCGCCGAAGCCGGGGGCCTTGACGGCCACGCCGGTGAACGTGCCGCGCAGCTTGTTGACCACCAGCGTCGCGAGGGCCTCGCCCTCGACGTCCTCGGCGATGATCAGGATCGGCTTGCCGCCCTGGATGACCTGCTCGAGGACCGGGAGGATGTCCCGGACGGAGCCGATCTTCTGGTTGGCGATGAGGATGTAGGGATCCTCGAGGACGGCCTCCATGCGGTCCTGGTCGGTGACCATGTACGGCGAGACGTAGCCCTTGTCGAACTGCATGCCCTCGGTGAACTCGAGGTCCATGCCGAACGTCTGGCCCTCCTCGACGTTGACCACGCCGTCCTTGCCGACCTTGTCGATGGCGTCGGCGATGACGTCGCCGATCTCATCGTCGCCGGCCGAGATGGTCGCCACGCGGGCGATCTGGTCCTTGCCGGAGATCTCGACGGACTCGTTGCCGATGGCCTCGACGACCTGGTCGACCGAGCGCTCGATGCCGCGCTTGATGGCCAGCGGGTTGGCGCCGGCCGTGACGTTCTTCAGGCCCTGGCGCACGATGGCCTGGGCGAGGACGGTCGCGGTCGTGGTGCCGTCGCCGGCGACGTCGTTGGTCGCCGTGGCGACCTCGCGGACGAGCTGCGCGCCCTGGTTCTCGAAGACGTCCTCGACCTCGATCTCACGGGCGATCGTCACGCCGTCGTTCGTGATGGTCGGAGCGCCGAACTTCTTGTCGAGGACGACGTAGCGGCCCTTCGGGCCGAGCGTGACCTTGACCGCGTTGGCGACCGCGTCGACACCCGACTGGAGGGCGTTGCGCGCCTCGACGTCGTACTTCAGTTCCTTGTGAGCCATGTACTCAGTTCCTCTCTAGGACTCGACCTTGGCGAGGACGTCCGACTCGCGCAGGACCAGCAGGTCCTCGCCGTCGAACACGATCTCGGTGCCGCCGTACTTGCTGTACAGCACCTCGTCGCCCTCGGAGACGTCGAGGGGGATGCGCTTCTCGCCCTCGTCGTCGAACTTGCCCTCGCCGACGGCGATGACCTTGCCCTTCTGGGGCTTCTCCTTGGCGGTGTCAGGGAGCACGAGACCACTCGCGGTGGTCTCCTCCTCCTCGATCGCCCGCACGATCAGGCGGTCGCCCAGGGGCTTCAGCTTCATGTCTTCGAACCTCCGCTCGAGGTGGTGATCACAACGTTCTGGCACTCGTCCTGAGAGAGTGCCAAGTGCGTCGAATCTACGTTTGGTCGCTGAAGATGTCAAGCGCCGTTGGCACTCTCTTCACGCGAGTGCCAGTGTACTCATGTTCGACTTGGCGTCAGGCTCGGCGGCGATCCGCGGCGAGCCTGCGGCGCCCGTCGGCGGTCAGCGTGTAGCGGCGCGGGCCGGTGGGGCGGCCGTCCGGCCCGGCGAGGTAGCCGGCGTCGGCGATGATGCCGCCGCGCAGCGCGGCGGAGATCCACGCCAGCACGTCGGAGACGCGGGCGGCGGGGCCGGCCGCGGCGGCAAGGTCATCGAAGGACAGCGGGCGGGTCGTCCGGCCCAGCGCCGCCAGGTACGCGCCCCCGGCCGGGGAGCGCCGCTCCCCCGGGTCCTGGCTCAGTTCTGGGCGCCGCCGAACCCGCGCAGGCGCTCGGTCACGGTCGGGGGGTTCTCGATGATCTGGGAGAAGCGCACGACGGTGACGGTGTCCTCCATCGTCACCGAGCGCCCGTAGATCTGCTCGAGGAAGTGGATCATCTCCTCGTGGCGGCGGAACTCGGGATTGTCGTGCTCGATGTCCCGCGGGGTCAGCTCGCGGACCCGCTTGACCTCGACCTGGTCGATGACCGCCTCGAAGATCTTCTCGCGCGGCGAGTGCTGGTACCCGATGGTGACGAGCACCGCCTGGTTCTTCTTGTACTTGTGCGACTTGTCGCCCAGGCGGATCGTCGCCGTCTTGCGTCCCCGCTTGAGCTGATCGGCGAAGATCGTCGAGTAGAAGTTGAGGACCTGCATGG
>JAXDGY010000089.1:0-17477 GCA_034664785.1 Solirubrobacteraceae bacterium | reverse complement strand
CGCGGGTCGTCGCCGGCCCCGCCGGGGACGGCGAGCTGCCCTACACCGGCGACGGCCGGCTGGTCGACTCCCACCGGGACTTCGACGGCCTCGGCAACCGTGAGGCGCTGGAGCGCATCGTCGACTGGCTGGACCGCGAGGGCAAGGGCCACGCGTCGGTCAACTACCGGCTGCGCGACTGGCTGCTGTCGCGCCAGCGCTACTGGGGCACGCCGATCCCCGTGATCCACTGCGAGGTCGACGGCATCGTCCCCGTCCCCGAGGACCAGCTGCCCGTCGTGCTGCCCGACGTCCGCGACTACGCCCCCAAGGGCCGCTCGCCGCTGGCCGCCGCCGAGGACTGGGTCAATACGACCTGCCCCAAGTGCGGCGGTCCCGCTCTTCGTGAGACCGACACGATGGACACGTTCGTCGACTCGTCGTGGTACTACCTGCGCTACTGCGACCCGAACAACGACCAGGCCGCCTGGGACAAGGCCGCCGTGCGCGAGTGGATGCCCGTCGACCAGTACATCGGCGGCGTCGAGCACGCCATCCTGCACCTGCTCTACTCGCGGTTCTTCACGAAGGCGCTGGCCGATCTCGGGCACCTCGAGATCGAGGAGCCCTTCGCGCGGCTGTTCACGCAGGGGATGATCACGAAGGACGGCGCGAAGATGTCCAAGTCGCGCGGCAACGTGGTCTCCCCGCAGGAGATCGTCAGCCGCCACGGCGCCGACACCGCCCGCGCCTACATCCTCTTCATCGGCCCGCCCGACCAGGACGCCGACTGGGACCCGAAGGGCGTCGAGGGCGTCCACCGGTTCCTCGGGCGCCTGTGGCGGTTCGCCGCCGAGGCCGCCGACGGTCCAGGGACGGCCGACGAGCAGCCCGAGCTGCCCGAGGGCCGGGACCTCGAGCTGGTCCGCAAGGCGCACTGGGCGATCGACAAGGTCACGAGCGACCTGTCGGGGCGATTCGCGTTCAACACAGCCATCGCCGCCATCATGGAGCTCACCAACGAGGTCTCGCGGGCGCGCGAGCGCGGCGGCGATCCCCAGGCGATCCGCTTCGCGGTGGCCACCGCCGCCTCGCTGCTGTTCCCGTTCGCGCCGCACGTCGCCGCCGACGCCTTCCACCGGCTCACGGGCCGGCGGGTGTGGGAGGACGCGTGGCCCGCGGCGGACCCCGCGATGCTCGAGCGGGACACCTACGAGCTGGTCTGCCAGGTCAACGGGAAGGTCCGCGACCGCGTCCAGGTCCCGACCGGCGCCACGCCGGACGAGCTCAAGGCGCTGGCGCGCCAGGCGCCCAACGTGGTCGCGCACGTCGACGGCCATGACGTCGTCAAGGAGATCGTCGTGCCCGGCAAGCTCGTCAACCTCGTCGTCCGCTAGCGGCCATGGCCGCCCAGGGTCCTCACGTCGCCGTGATCGGCGCCGGGGACGCCGGGCCGGCGCAGCTGGCGTGGGCCGAGGAGGTCGGCGCGGGGCTGGCCGCCGCCGGGGCCGTCGTGGTCACCGGCGGGCTTGGCGGCGTGATGGAGGCCGCCTGCCGCGGGGCGCGGTCCCGCCGCGGTCTGACCATCGGGATCCTCCCGGGCCTGGACCGGTCGGAGGCCAACGGCTGGGTCGAGGTCCCCGTCGCCACCGGGCTCGGGGAGCTGCGCAACGGGCTGATCGTCCGGACGACCGACGCGGTGGTGGCGATCGGCGGCGGGGCCGGGACGCTCAGCGAGATCGGCTTCGCGCTGAAGCTCGGCCGTCGCGTGGTCGGGCTGGGCACGTGGGACGTGGCCGGCGTCGAGCCCGTCGCGGAGCCGGCGGACGCCGTCGCGCTGGCCCTCGCACCACCCCGCTGATCTCGCGCAACGCGCCCCGAGCCCGACGGCGTCGCCGCTGGCGCGTCCTCGTGGACAGCAACCCGTGCCTGGCGAAGTCTGAACGTTTTCACACGGGTTACCGGCGTGCCCTCACCTGGTCGGCGTGTACGTTTTTTCCCAGCCGCCGCTCGTTTTCCACCCAGGTTTGGAGTGCATCATGGGGACCGCCGCTGGGGCGAGCGATCGCGTGCGCTTGTCTGCGGACGAGATCCGGAAGGACCCTCCGCTCGTCCATGATCAAGGCAACAACTGCTTCAGCCTGTCGCTGGCAGCGCTCCGCTGGCTCGAGCAGCGGCTGGAGCCCTCCATGCGCACCGTGGAGACCGGCTGCGGCAGCTCGACGGTGCTCTTCGCAGGCAGCGGCGCCGACCACACCGTCGTCACGCCGGCCCAGGCTGAGCACGATCGCCTGCGGCTCTACTGCGCGGAGCGGGGTGTCGACGCCTCCAATGTGACGTTCATGGCACAGCCCTCACACGAGGCGCTTCGCCATGTCGCCAGTGACATCGACCTCGCGCTGCTGGACGGAGCCCACGGATACCCCTACCCGATCATCGACTGGTTCCTGATCGCACCGATGCTGAAGGTCGGCGGTCATGTGCTCATCGACGACTCCTTCATCCCCGCGGTGAGGTCGCTCGTGAACCACCTCGACGGCAGCGCCGCATGGTCGGCGCCGACCTTCGTCGATGAGCGCGCCGTCGCCTTCCAACGCCTCGAGGAGGGCATGCCGCCCTTCGACCAGTGGCGTGGGTTGGGCGGACGCGTGAGCTTCAGCTACCTGCCGCTGCGCCGGCGGCCCCCCGCGTGGCTGCTCTTCCTGCTCCGCGCGAACGCCTCGCGGCAGCCCATCAAGCGGCTGAACGAGATTCGACACCGCCAGGTGGCCGGGGCACGCCGACTCACACGCGAGCGGCCACGCGACCGCGCGGGGCTCGAGGAGCGCATCCACCGGGAACGCTAGGCGCCGAGACGGCGGCGCCGACCGGGCCGCCGCCCGGCCTCAGCCCTTGACGCAGGTCACGTAGTGCTTGGTCTGCGTGATCTTCTGGCCCGTGTCCGTGACGATCGTGAGCTTGAGGGTGAAGCGGCCGCGGGGCAGGCCCCGGAGGTCCACCGTGGTCGAGAACTGACCGGACTTGAGGAACTTGACGCGCTTGCCGTTGAGCAGCGCGCTGAACTGCTTGTACTTCACGCCCGCCTTGGGCTTCGGCAGCGTCAGATGGACCAGGCGCCGGCTCTTGCAGGTCTTGGCGGCGGGCAGGAGCAGCGTGCTGGAGGCGCTCGACGTCGTCTGCGTGACGTTGACCGGCGGCAACGCCGTCGGGCACGCCGAGGCCGCCTTGGCGCGGATCGGGCCGGCGGAGCGGACGGAGGCGGCAGATGCGCCGGTGGCGCTGCCCGCCAGGTTGATCCAGTTCAGGCAGCCGCTGTCCTGGGTGATCTTCAGCTGGGCGGCGCGGGTGCCCGTGGCGATGGGGGTGAAGTTCACCGTGACGATGCAGCGGCCGCCGGCCGCCGCGAGGGGGGCCGAGCGGCAGGTGTCGCCGGCGACCCTGAAGTCGTCGGGCGTCGGGCCGACCATCTCGAGGCTGCGGATGACCAGCGGCGCGTCGCCGCCGTTGACGATCGTGACGGGACGCTGACCCGTCCCGCCCACGGGGACGAAGTCGAACAGCACGTACTCCGTCGGGGTCCAGAGCAGCGGCGTGCCGGTCTGGGCCTGCGAGGAAGCAGGATGCACGGCGACGGCACCGGCGGCCGTACAGAGCAGGAGCGCCGCAGCCGGCGCGATCCTGGGATGGGACATGTCTCCTCTTCCTTTGTAGACCTGCGTGGGCCGACGCACCCACCGGGTCATCATGACCCACGGACCGGAGGGCTACACCCCAGCGGCCTCGTACGTTGGTCCATTTTGGCGCTTTCTGTCTCGAGGCGGGTGCGTACGGCGCCCGGCGACGGTTCACAACGGACGGGTGCTGTGCCGTGACGCGGGCCGCCCTAGCTTCGCCGCGTGCCCGTCCCCAGCCGCTCACAGCTCGCCGTCTACGCGCTCGTGGTCGGCCTGGTGGTGGTCCTCGGCGGCCGGGTGCTGCGTGCGTCGTCCGGGGCCGATCCGGGTGGTCGGGGGGTCCCCGCCGCCGGCGCGGCCGCGCCTACGGGGGCGTCGGGCGCCGGCGCGGGGCCGGCGTCGCCGGCCTCCGGCGGCGTCGTGGTCCAGCGCGCCGGCGGCGGCCCGGCGCTCGTGCACGTCGCGGGCGCGGTCCGGCGGCCCGGCGTGTACCGCCTGGCCGAGGGCGACCGCGTCCGGGACGCCGTCGCCCGGGCCGGCGGCCGGGCGCCTGGTGCCGACGTGGACGCGATCAACCTCGCGGCGAAGGTCGTCGACGGGCAGCGGATCCTCGTGCCGCGCCGGGGCGGCACTGCCGTCGTCGGGGGTGCCGGGGGTGCCACGGCGTCGGGTGGGGGCGCCACGGGGGCGGCGGGCGGCGCGGCAGCGGCGGAGGTGGGGGCGGAGGCGGCGCCCGTCGACCTGAACGCCGCGACGCTCGAGCAGCTCGACACGCTGGACGGGGTCGGGCCGGCGATCGCGGCGAAGATCCTCGCCTGGCGCGAGGAGCACGGCGGCTTCCGATCGGTGGACGACCTCGGGCAGATCCCCGGCATCGGTCCCAAGCGGCTGGAGGCCCTGCGCTCGCGGGTGATGGTGTGAGCGCAGCCGCGCTCGTGCGCCTGAGCGAGCCGGCGGCGCGCGGCGTTGGCGCCCACCCGCGCCACGTCCTGCTCGCAGCGCTCGTCGCGGGCCTGCTGCTCGGCCCGCGCGCGCCGTGGGCGCTGTGCGTCGCCGCGGCCCTGAGCCCCGTGGTCTGGCATGCCGCCCGCGCGGCGGACGGCATGGGGGGTCACGCGGGCGTCGGCGTCGCCGCGACGGCGCTGCTGCTCGCCGGCGGCTGGGTCGCGCAGGGGCGCCTCGGGGCCCTGGAGCACAGCGCGCTGGGCCCGCTGCACGGTCACGCGCTCAACGACCGTGCGGTGCTGCTGCAGCCCGCCCGGCCCGCGCCGTTCGGCGGCCGCTCGGCGCTCGTGCGCCTGCGCGGCGAGCCCGTGCTGCTGCGCGTCGGTCCGCGGATCGCGTGGCCGGCGGGCGTGGGGGTGGGGGACGTGCTCGACGTGCGGGGCGGGCTGCGGGCCGCGGGAGCCTACGCCGCGCGGCTGCGCGCCCACGCCGAGTGGCGCGCGCAGGCCGTCCGGGCGACGGGGCAGCGGCGCCGTGGCGCGGCCGGTGCCGTGGACGCGGTCCGCCGCCGCGCCGAGCGCGCCCTCGACAAGGCGCTGCCCGCGCCCCAGGCCGCGCTGCTTCGCGGCATGGTGCTCGGCGAGGACGCCGGCCTGCCCGACGCGCTGCGCGAGGACTTCCGCGCCGCCGGCCTCTCGCACCTCGTCGCGGCGAGCGGGCAGAACGTCGTCCTGCTCAGCGCGCTCGCGCTCGCGCTGGCCTCCGCCGCCGGGCTCGGCTTCGCCGCGCGGTGGTGCCTCGTGCTCGGGCTCATCGCGCTCTACGTGCCGCTGGCAGGGGCGGGTCCGTCGATCCAGCGCGCCGGGATCATGGGCGCCGCAGGGGTCATGGCCGTGCTCGCCGGGCGGCCCGCGTCGCGGTGGTACGCCCTCGGCCTGGCGGCCGCGGCGACGCTCGCGCTGGACCCACGCGCAGCGGAGGACCCCGGCTGGCAGCTGAGCTTCGCCGCGGTGGGCGCCCTGCTGCTCCTTGCGGGGCCGTGGGGCGCGGCGCTGCGGCGCCGCGGCGTCCCCGCCGCGCTGGCGGAGGCGGCGGCGGTCACGACCGCGGCCACCGTGGGCACCGCCCCGCTGCTGGCGGTCCACTTCGACCGGGTGTCGCTCGTCTCCCTCCCGGCCAACGTCCTGGCCACCGTCCTGGTCGCGCCGGTCATGTGGCTCGGGATGATCGCCGCGGTGGTCGGGCAGGTCCACGCCCCTGCGGCCGCCGTCCTGGACGCGATCGCCGGCTACCCGCTCGGCTGCCTCACCGGGCTGGCCCACGCGGCGGCCGCCGTCCCGGGCGCCCAGGTCACCGCCGGGCCGTGGACCGTCCTGGGCGCGCTGGGCGCGGCGGGGGCGCTGGCGGCGGTCGCGCGCGGTGCGCGGCGGCGGCCGCCCGCCTGGGTGCTCGCCGCAGTGCCGGCCGCGGCCGCCGGGCTCGCGGCCGCCGCCGGGCTGGGCGGCGGGCCGCCGGCTCCAGGGCCGCCCCGCGGCCTGCGGGTGACGTTCCTCGACGTCGGCCAGGGCGACGCGACGCTGCTCCAGCTCGGCGCCGCGAGCGTCCTGGTCGACACGGGGCCGCCGGACGGCGGCATCGTCCGGCGGCTGCGCGGGGCGGGCGTGCGCCGGCTGGACCTGCTCGTGGTGACCCATGCCGAGGCCGACCACGTCGGCGGCGGCGCCGCCGTGCTGCGCGCGGTCCCGGTCGCAGCCGTGCTCGACGGCCGCGACGGCGTGCGCCGCCCGGAGGGAGACCGGTTCGCGGCGGAGCTCGCCGCGCGGCGCGTGCGGGCGCTCGCGCCGGCAGCGGGGGAGGTGCTGCGCGTCGGCGGCCTGGTCCTGCGCGTCCTGTCTCCGCGCCGCGAGACCGCCGCCCTGCGCGCCGGCGGGAACCCGAACGACCGCGCGATCGTCCTCGAGGCCTCGGCTTCGGGTGCCCGCATCCTGCTGCCGGCCGACGCCGAGTCCCCGGTCCTGGCGCCCCTCGACCTGCGCCGGGTCGACGTGCTGAAGGTCTCCCACCACGGCAGCGCGGACCCGGGCCTGCCCGGCGTCCTGGCGCGGCTGTCGCCGCGCGTCGCGGTGGTGGAGGCCGGCGCCCACAACACCTACGGGCACCCGACCGCCCAGGCCCTGGGGGCGCTGGGCGCGGCCGGCATCCCGGTGGTCCGGCGCACGGACCGCGACGGCACCGTCCGGCTCGACCTCGAGGGCGGGCGCTGGCGCGTGCGCACGGCCCGCTGACCACGGCGCGGCGCCGTGCACGGTCCCCGCCGTCGCGGCGCCTACACTCGCGAGCCAGTGAGCTCCTCGTTCCGGCCCGCGTACCTCATCCACGGCGACGACCACGGCCGCATCGGCGAGCGCAGGGCCAACCTGCGCCGGATGGCCGAGCGGACGGCGGGCGCGGGGGGCGTCGAGGCCTACGACGCCGACGCGGCCGGCCCGGAGCTCGTGGCGGCGGGGCTGAACGCGATGACCTTCTCCATGGGTCACCGCTTCCTCATCGTCGACGGCGTGGAGCGCTTCAAGGACGCGGAGGTCAAGGCCTCCCTGGTGCCCGCGCTCGCGGCCATGCCCGCCGACACCACCGTCGCGTTCTTCGCCCGGGAGGACGGCCGCGCGAAGGTCCCGCCCTCGCTCGTGGCCGCGGTGAAGGCCTGCGGCGGCGTCGTGGCCGCGGAGCAGACGCTCAAGGCCAAGGAGCTCCCGCGCTGGATCGTCCAGGAGGCGGCCAAGCTCGGTCTCGAGCTGGACGGCGGCGCCGCCCGGGTGCTGGTGGAGCACGTCGGCGAGCGCCAGCAGCGCCTGCTGCGCGAGCTCGAGAAGCTGGCGCTGGAGTGGGGGCCGGGGACCAAGCTCGGCGTCGAGGAGGTCGAGGCGGTGGCGGCGCCCTCCGCCGAGCACCAGGTCTGGGGCTTCATCGACGCGCTGGTCGCCCGCGATCGCCGGGCCGCCGTCCAGGCCTACCTCGAGCTGCGCGCGCAGGGCGAGGCCCTGCCGCGCCTGATCCCCCTCATGGCCAAGCGGCTGCGCGAGGTCCACCAGATCGCGGCGCGCCTGGAGGCCGGCGAGCCGGCAGCTGCGCTGAAGGCAAGCCTCAGGATGAGCCCATGGCAGGCCGACCGCCGGATCAAGGAGGCGCGCGCCTCCGACGTCGACGCGCTGCGGCGGGCGATGATCGCCCTCGCCGACCTCGAGCTGGCCAGCCGCGGCCTGGCCGACGCGACCGAGGACACCGCGGCGCTGCGGGCGATCGAGGCCATCGCCGCGTGACGCCGCCGCGCGCCCCGGGACGACGAAGCGCCGCGGACGAGGCCGCGGCGCGGGGACTGCGGGGCCGGCGGGTGGGCGCTAGGCGGAGGAGCCGGCGCGCAGGCGGGCGGCCCGGGACTTCTTGCGCGCACCCGTGTTGCGGTGCATCGCGCCGCGCTTGACGGCCTTGTCGATCGTGGAGATGAGCTCGCGCTGCTCGGTGTCCGCGGCCTCGGCGTCGCCGGCCTCGACGGCCGCCTCGAGACGACGGAAGAACGTCTTGATCGTCGAGGTGTAGCGACGGTTCTCCAAGCGCTCGCGCTCGGCGCGGAGGATGCGCTTCTTCTGGGAATGGATGTTGGCCATGGGCGACCGCGCAGTTTAGCGGCTCCGGGTGCCACGGGCCTCCGCCATGGCTTCGGTTTGTGGTCGCCCGCCATCTGTGATGACCTTACGGCCTCCGAGCCGGCCGCGGACCCTGCGGGGCGCGCCAGCGGCTGGGGCATTCGACCTCCATGTCCGCCATCGCAAATCCGCCGGCCGCGCGCGCGGGGCTGCGCAACACGGAGCTGGTGCTCCACCTCGCCCGCCGCGAGCTCGCGGCGGCCCATCGCTTCACGGCACTGGGTTGGGCCTGGCCGCTGGCCCGACAGCTCGTGCAACTCGGCGTCCTGGTTCTGATCTTCTCGTCGGTGATCGACCTTGGGATCGCGAACTTCCCGGCCTACGTCTTCAGCGGGATCATCGCCTGGAACTGGTTCGCCTCAGGTCTGACCGCGGCATCCACGTCGCTGCTCTCGCAGCGCCACCTCGTCTTCCAGCCCCGGCTGCCGACCGCCGTGCTCCCCATCGTGGCCATCGCGGTCCCGTTCGTCGACGTCGTCATGGCCGTTCCTGTCCTGCTGGTCATGGCGGCCGTGGGCGGCACCCTGCAGTGGACCGTGGTGTTTCTCCCGGTGGTGTTCGTGGTCGAGTTCGTGCTGATGTGCGGGTTCGCCTGGGCCTTCGCGGCGCTGACGGTCTACGTCCGCGACGTCCCGAACCTGGTGGGCCTGGCGCTCCTGGTGGCGTTCTACATGACGCCGGTCTTCTACAGCCTGCGCGCCGTACCCGACCGGCTGGAGTTCGTCCTCAAGGCCAACCCGATGACCACGGTCCTCGAGGCCGTCCGCGCGCTCACGCTCGGGGGCGCCTTCCCGGGGCCGGCCCAGGTCGCCGGGGTCGTGGTCCTGGCCGGCGTCGTCGGCGCCGCCGGTTGGGCGACCTTCAACCGGATGGCACCGGGGTTTGCGGACGAGCTGTGAGCGGGCGCATCGAGTTCCACGGGGTCTGGAAGTCGTTCCCGCAGTGGGCATCGCCGGAGGCGGGGCCGCGGACGACTCGCGGGATGCTGGCGCGACGCGCACCCTGGGCGACCCGCAATCGGGAGCAGCGCTTCGCACTCAGCGACGTGTCCGTCGAGGTGGCCGAGGGACGGATGCTCGGCATCATCGGGGCCAACGGGGCGGGCAAGTCGACGATGCTGCGCCTCGCCGCGAAGCTCGGTCGGCCGACCCGTGGGCGCGTCGTCGTGCCCGAGGACACCTCGGCGGTCCTGTCCCTCGGCGACACGCTCGACATGACCCTGAGCGGTGCGGAGAACGCGTACACAGCGGCGCTCGTCGCAGGGATGCCGGGTCGCATGGCCCGTGGCCTGATCCCCGAGATCATGGCGTGGGCCGAGCTCGAGGAGTTCGCCCACGCTCCCGTGCGCACGTACAGCGACGGCATGAAGCTGCGCCTCGCCTTCGCCGTCATCGCGCAGCTCGAGCCGCGGGCGCTCATCCTCGACGAGGTGCTCGCGGTCGGTGACCTGCGCTTCCAGGAGAAGTGTGCCGCCCGGATCGCCGAGCTGCGCAGCGGCGGGACCACGGTCATGTTCGCGTCGCACAGCCTCGAGGAGATCGCCGAGTCCTGCGATGAGGCGATCTGGCTGCAGCAGGGCAGCATCCGGGCCCTGGGACCGGCGGGCGAAGTGGTCGAGCGCTACCGCAACGCGGTGCGTACCGAGACGCTCGCGGTCACGCCGCAGGGGACCTCGGACGGCGGCCTGGAGTTCGGGGTCAACCGGTTCGGCAGCCAGGAGGTCACGATCGACGACGTCCGCTGCTTCGGCGCGGACGGCCGTGTGCCGGAGGCCCTTCGGCCCGGGGAGGCCCTTGGCGTCGAGCTCGACGTTCGCTCCCCCGGCGACACCAAGGAGGTGACCGTCTCGGTCGCGGTCTCACGGATGGCCGACGACGTCCTCTGCTTCGAGACCTCGTCGGAGGAACTGCCGGACAGGATCCTCGTCGGGCCGGACGGCCTGACGGTCGGCCTCTCGTTCGAGCGCATGGCCCTGAACGCGGGCGAGTACTCGCTGGACGTAGGGGTGTACGAGCCGACCTGGTCGCACGCCTACGACTATCACTGGCACGCCCACCCCTTCCGGGTCAGCGCCGCATCGTCGGTGAAGGGCGTCGTGGTCGCCGGCGCGCGGTGGCAACGCCCGAGACCTGGGTTACCGTCGCAGAGCGCCCATCAGCCAGGCGGCGCGGCCGCCGGCTGAGCGCCGGATCGACCCCGCGGCGCGGAACAGCGTCCGGACGCCGAGCACGGCGCCTGCGGCGCCACCCTGCGACCGCGCACGCGCCAGCGCCATCCGGGCGCCTGTGCGCTCGAGCGGGGCGACGTGCATCGCACGCTGGCCGTTGGCGGCCCATGCGCGTCCGAGCTCGGGGGCGTTGCGCTCGGCCACGACGTGGCCGGCCTCGAGCAGGCGCTCCAGGAGGTCGAGCAGCGGGGCGTGCGGGCCGTGTCGAGCCTGGCTCAGGTCGAGGCCCCCGACGTCCGCCACCGCGGAGACCCGCAAGGCCACGTACGCCATGCGCAGCGGGAAGCGCTGGTACGGCAGTGCTCGGCGATCGAGGTCATGCAGAACGGTCGGCGGCTCGGGGTCCTCGCCCTCGTGGACCTCGCCGGTCACGACGGCGACCCGGTCGCCCGTGAACGGCAGCAACGCCGCGTCCAGCCATTCCTGCGAGGTGACCAGCGCGTCGAAGGCCACGATCACGTACGGCGTCGTGGCGGTCGCGAGCGCGCGGTCGACCGCGGCCCAGTCCTCGTCGACGACCAGCGGCGCGCGGCGCATGCCGACGGGGAACCGAGCGAACGACGGCCGGGTCACGAGCGTCACCTGCGCCGGATCGGCGGGCACTTCCGCCGCCGCCGGCGGGCGCGCCAGCGCCAGCCGCCACAGCGACCACGGGACGGCGCGGGCGAGGTGGTCGGCAAGCGGCGCTCCCCAGTCGCCCTCCGGCGACGGCAGCCGCAGCTCCTCGCCCGGCCCGGCGTGGACGCGCAGCACGGGCATGCCGTGCTCCGGGGCGGGGATCGGGTCCTCCGCGCGGAGGTCGACGTCGCAGACGTCAAGTCCCTCGGGCGCCACATCCGGTAGGACAAGGCCCTCGTCTCGCAGACCTGCGTCGTAGGCGACCCGCTCGCCCGCCCCGTTCAGGCGCATCCAGGCGCGTCGCAGGCGCAGCCGCTCCAGGCGCGCGAGCACCGCTGCTGCCCGGCGGCCGCCCACCTCGGAGGTCAAGGCGGCTCGCCACAGGCGCCCACGGAACCGCTGGGACGGCGCCCCGACGCGGCCCATCGCCGGGAGGCCGGGCAGCGCGTTGGGCCAGCGGCGCAGGACGAGCGCGTCGCCGCGGGCCTCCTGGCGGGCGGCGCGCCAGCGGCCGACCGGGTCGAGGCGGAACTCGTGGTGGGCCACCGCCTCATGCACGTAGCGGACGGGCACGCGCGCCTCCTGCAGCGCCAGGCCCCACGCCCAGTCCTCGCGGCGGCGACGCGCCATGTCCTCGGGGAACCCGCCGAGCGCGAGGAAGGCTTCGCGCGGCACGGACGCGTTGCCGCTCAGGGTCTGCGGGAAGGTCAGCACCGGCGCGCGGCGCATGCCGGCGAACAGGTCCTCCCACCACAGCCCGGCGCCCAGTTCGGAGAGCGACCCGCGAGGCGGCCGCGGCGCCGACCGGCCGATGACCACCGCCGGATCGCCTCCGGGCTCGTGGGCGTCGAGGTGGCGGCGGACGAGATCCGGCGCGGGGACGAGGTCGTCGTCGAGGAACAGCAGGATGCGGCCGCGCGCCTCGACCGCCCCGAGGTTGCGGGCGGCCGCGGCACCGCCGCCCCCCGCGCGGAGCAGCCGAGCGGTGTACGGGACACCGTCGTTCAGCCGCGCCCCGCCGTCGGGGGCGTCGTCGATCACGAGCACCTCGAAGCCGGTCGGATCGACGTCCTGGTGGGCCAGCGCCCCCAGGCAGCGGGCCAGCGGCCCGGGGCGGTGGACGGTCGGCACGATGACGGACACGGCCGGAGCCCCGGCCTCGGCCGCTTGCGCCGCCCCGGCCAGGGCTGCGGTCGGCGCTCCCTCGATGCCCGAGCAGGCGGCCATCGCCTGCACCTCCGGGACCGTCCGCCGCGCACGGTGTGGTGCGCGCCACCAGCGCCAGGGCCCCTCGAGGCCGCCGCGCAGGTACCGCCAGGAGATCTGCAGCTCCTCTGGATCCGCGCGGCCCGCGATGAACCGCCGGGCGGTGTCCCACAGCTGCCGGGGCAGCCACGCGAGGGCGCCGAAGGCCTCGAGCTCGCGGTCCTCGACCAGGAGCTTGGTCATCACGGCCCCGAGGCCGCACCCGTAGCCGACGATCGCGCGGTGCAGTGCCGCGGCGTCGGGCCGGTGGACGTGCAGGACGAAGGTGCCCGGGTCGTAGCGCACCCGCCAGCCCGTGGCGAGCAACCTGGACATGACGTAGGTGTCCCCGCCGGACTGCGTCGAGGTGCCGGCGTCGAGCTCGGGCGGGAAGGGATCCGTGCCCAGCGCTGCGAGCGCCGTGCGGCGGATGAGCATGTTGGCCCCGGCGCCGACGCGTCCCGCGTGGGCGGGGCTGAGCGTGGTCCAGTCCCACTGCTGGGCCCGGTAGCCGCGGCCGGGAGAGGCCTGGCGCTCCATGGCGACCTGCGCCTCGGTCTCCAGCGTCGCCGGCAGCGCCGGGCCGGTGATCGCCCCGATGAGCGGGCTCGCAAACAGCTCAGGGACCGACGCGAGCCACCGTGGCGCGGGGACGCAGTCGTCGTCGGTGAAGGCGATCACCTCACCGCCGGCGGCGGCGATGCCCGCGTTGCGTGCGCGGTCGAGCCCCTTCCGGTCCTCGCGCACGTACCGGAACCCGTGGCTCTCCACGAGCTCGCGGCAGTCCGCGGTCCCGGGGGCGTTGTCGACGATGACGACTTCCGCCGGCGCCGGGTCGAGGGCACCGAGCGCGGTGAAGCAGCGCTCGAGGTACCCGGGGCGGCCGTGCGTGCAGACGACGACCGAGACGGCAATGGGCTGGGGTGCGGGCGGCTCGAGGACCCCGAGCCGCCGGGACAGGGACGCCTGGAGGGCCTTGAACTCGAGCGCGCGGTCGGCGTGGCGCAGGATCGCCGCGTGGGCGAGGTGCGGTCCTGAGGTCTTCCCCGGGCTGGCCAGCTCGACCGCCATGAGCGGGACGCCGTGGTCGAGCATCACCACGTGCCAGCGATCGGCCGTGGTGAAGTCGAAGTCCTCGAGCGGCACCGCCACGTCGATGAGGGCCAATCCCATGGCCGGCCGGCTCGGTCCCCGCTGCATTGCGTGCAGCATGCCCGAATACCGGTGCGTGGTGCCACTCCCGGCACCCGGTGCTCCGCCCCCAAGACGCTCTAGCCTCCCCGCCGCGTGCGCGCCGAGCCACAACATCCCCGGGCCGAGCCCGCCGCGGCGGCGTCACGGCGCAGGGGCGTCGCCCGCAACACCGCGATCTTCTCAGTCGCCACCGGCCTGAGCCGGATCATGGGCCTGGTCCGCGAGGTCGTGGCCCGCGGCTACTTCGGGACGAGCGGGCCTGCGTCGGCCTTCACCCTGGCCTTCCAGATCCCGAACCTCGTGCGCGGCCTCTTCGCCGATGCCGCGCTGAGCGCCGCGTTCGTGCCGGTCTTCACCGAGCTGCTCGAGCAGGACAGGCGCAAGGACGCCTTCCGGCTGGCGAGCACGCTGTTCTTCTGCATCATCGCGGCCCTCGGGGCCATCACGGCGTTCTTCATCATCTTCGCCGGCGCGATCATCCCGCTGTTCACGGGGGACAAGTTCGATCAAGCCTTGGTGGACCTCACCGTCGGCCTGAGCCAGGTCCTGTTCCCGATCGTGGTGCTGCTGGGGATCAACGGCCTGGTGGTCGGGATCCTCAACGCCTACGACCACTTCTCCATCCCGGCGATCGCCCCGCTGGTGTGGAACATCGTGATCATCGTCTGCCTGGTCACGCTGCGCCCGCTGTTCACCGGCGAGGACCAGCTCTACGCCTACGCGATCGGCGTCCTGCTGGGCACCATCGTCCAGCTCGCCATGGCGCTGCCGGTCCTGGGCCGGATCGACTTCCGCCTGACCTTGGCCTTCGACCTGCGCGACCCCCGGGTCAAGCGCGTCTTCGTGCTCATGCTCCCGGTGACGATCGGCCTGGGGGTCATCAACTTCGACCTGGTCATCAACTCGTCGCTGGGCACGCTGGTCTCCGACCAGGCGCCGTCGGCCATCGACGCCGCCTTCCGCATCTACATGTTGCCGCAGGGCATGTTCAGCGTGGCGCTGGCCACCGTGCTGTTCCCCACCCTGAGCCGCTATGCCGCCCGCGGGGACCTCGACGGGCTCCGTGCGACCATGTCGATCGGCGTGCGGCAGATCTTCCTGCTGCTCGTGCCGGCCGCGGTCTACACGCTGGTCCTGGCCACGCCGATCACCCGCCTCGTGTACCAGCGCGGCTCGTTCGACGCGACCTCGACCGAGCTCGTGAGCACCGCGCTGTTCTGGTTCTCGTTCTCCCTGCCCTTTGCCGGGGCGAACCTGCTGCTGACCCGCACGTTCTTCTCCCTGCAGCGCCCATGGGCGCCCACGGGGCTGGCGACTGCGAACCTCGTCGTCAACGCGATCGTCTCCCTGGCGCTCTACAAGCCGTTCGGCATCGCCGGGCTCGTCATCGGGACGGCGGTGGCCAGCGCGGGGATGACCCTCGGGCAGGCGTTCGTCCTGCGCCGGCTGCTGCATGGCAGCCTGGAGGGCGCCGCGACGCTGGCGGCGCTCATCCGCATCGCGGTCTCGGCGGCGCTGCTGGGGCTCGTCTCCTACGCAACGTGGTGGGGCGTGGACGAGCTCGTGGGCCGTTCGCTCGTCGGCCAGGTGCTCTCCGTCGGGCTTGCGGCGCTGACCGGGGCAGTCGCCTACGCCGGCGCAGTGCTGGCGCTGCGCGTACGCGAGGCCGAGCAGATCCAGCGCCTCGTGCGGGGACGACTGCGGCGCTGAGCTCAGCGCCTGAGGCGCTCGAAGAGCAGGGCGCCTGCGTCCTGATAGACCAGTCGCAGGTTCCGCTGCTCGAAGGCCGGGCGGCCGACGACGACCTCGGACATGCCGTCGTGCTGGGCGCGCTCCCAGAGGACGAACCGGATGCGTTGGCGGGCCAGCGCATCCGCCGCTCGCCGCGGGTCGACGTAGACGCCGGCCAGGCATACCGCGAAGACGGGCACGTGCTCCACGGGTGTGTCGACCTGGTCCAGGGCCGAGTTCGCGATCACCACGGCGCGATCTCCGGGAGCAGCGAGTTCGCGCAGCCGCCGCTCGGCCCCATAGGTGGGCAGGTGCCTCGTGAGGTAGGCGTCACGGCTCTCGCCCCCCAGGGCATAGGCCAGCGGCGTGGCCCGCGGCACGTTGACGAGGTACCGGCCCGGATCACGCTCCTGGCGTTGTGTGAAGGGCGGCAGCAGCAGCACCGCCACGACTCCGACGGCGACCACGACGCCGCCCGCCAGTGGTCGCCAGACTTGACCCGCCGCCTCGGCGGCCCGCTCGATCCCCGCGCCGGCGAACGGGGCGAGCAGCGCCATCGCCGGCACCAGGAAGCGGGCCTGCAGCGTCCCGGCCGGCCAGAACCACAGAGCTGCGTACGTCCCCGCGATCAGGGCCACCAGCGCCGGCACCCGCCGCGGGCGCCACCGGATCGCCAGCGGCACGCCGAGCAGCAGCAGCAGGCCGAAGGACCCGCTGAAGGCCGCCGGGTGCATCGTGACGTCCCACGGCAGCGTCAACAGCCGAAGGGGACCGTGACCCAGGCCGAACGCGTCGAGATACCGGTTCAGGCCGGCGTCGGTGCTCGCGTTCCAGCGCGAGGCGTCCGCCCCGAAGACGCCGTAGAAGGAGGGGAACACGGGGTTGCCGGTCAGCACCTCCGCCCGGACGAGGTAGGGCACGACCGGGAGGATGCTGAGGACCGCGACGATGGCCGCGTCGGCCACGCGCATGCCGCGCCGCCTGGCATGGGGGCCGAGGAGCACGAGCAGGAGCAGCCCGGGGACCGCCAGCCCGGCGAGGAGCTTCGTGGCCACCGCGAAGCCCGCGAGGAGGCCACAGGCGATGGCGGTGCGGCGCTGCTGGCGCGTCGCGTGGGCGACGGCGACATCGACGGCCAGCACGAGGTAGGCGGCGGCTGCGAGGTCGACGTTGGCTGTGGCGGCCTCCCACAGGACCGTGGGCGCCGTCGCCAGGACCACCGCGCCCGCGAGCCCGGCGCGCGGGGAGAACAAACGGCGGCCCAGATCGGCCGTCGCGCCGACGAGCAGCAGCCCGAAGCCGAGGTTGACGACTTTGGCGGCGATGGGGCCCGCGATGGCGATCGCGTTGGCGTAGAGGAGCTCCGTCCCGAACGGGTACGCCGTCACGTACTGGCACGGGAAGTCGGTCAGAGCGCCGGTGCGCAACCACGCCGCCGGGAAGCCGAGGTGGTACCAGATGGCGTCGTATTCCGTCTCCGGCGCGACGGCCCCGACCGCGGCGAAGCCGAGCGCGACCAGCAGCAGGGCCGCCGCCAGGAGCAGAGCGGGCCGCGGCACCGCGCGGGGAAGACGCGGGCGCGAGTCCCGCGCCAGCAGCGCCACGCCCGGTACGGCGAGCGCCACGGTGAGCACCGTGAGCAGCGTCGGGCGCAGCAGGCCGACCGCGGCCAGGAGCAGATCGATGACGCTCAGAAGGCCGAGTCCGAGACCGAACGCCGCAAGCACGCCGCCGAGCGTCCTCGGCCGGCCGAGGAGCCGGGCGACGAGGGGGCGCCCGAGCGCGTAGCCCGCGAGCAGGACCGCGGCGCCGGCGAGCAGTTGCCCGATCGTCGCGCGGTGCGGGAGGCCGGCCCACACGTTCGGGCCGTCGAGCGGGTTCAAGGGAGCGCCCCAGCCCGGCTGGAAGTAGAAGAGGGGCAGCCCGACCAGCCAGACGGCGAGGAGCGCCGGGACGGCCAGGCGCGTCCATGAGCGGCCGCCACGCACCGCGCCAGTTTCCAGAAGAGCCCCACCGTCTGCAAGGCCGGCCGATGACGAGGCGGCCCCTATCCTCCTGCGGACGCATGGCCGACCAGGCGCACATCCGCAACTTCTCCATCATCGCCCACATCGACCATGGCAAGTCGACGCTGGCCGACCGCATCCTCGAGATGACCGAGAC
>JAXDGY010000088.1:0-12306 GCA_034664785.1 Solirubrobacteraceae bacterium | reverse complement strand
CTCCTCGAGCGCGAACGGCTTGGGCAGGTAATCGTCCGCCCCGGCCTCCAGGCCGGCGACGCGGTCGGTCACCCCGTCCCGCGCGGTAAGCATCAGCACCGGGGTGCGGTCGCCGGTGTCGCGCATCCGCCGGCACACCTCCAGGCCGTCGATCTGCGGCATGAGCACGTCGAGCAGCACGGCGTCCGGCCGCAGGGTGGCCAGCCGCCGGATCGCCTCGCGGCCGTCCGCCGCGAGGTCGACGTCGAAGCCGTCATGCCGCAGGACCCGCTCGAGCGACTCGCGCACGGCGGGCTCGTCATCCACCACGAGGACCCTCACGGCGGTGGATGGTCGAGCCCGAAGCTGAACGAACGCTGAAGAGCCGCGCCGGCGGCCCGGCGCCTACATGCTCAGGTACTTGTCGCAGGCCGCCGTGGTGGCGCTGTTCAGACCGGTCTGCAGGGCGTCGTGGCGCTGCTGGGGCGTCCCGTGGTGCTGGGGGCTGAGGTAGTCGAAGTCGCCGACGGCGAGGGCGGCGTTGAGCGCCTCTTGCGTGTCGCCGGGGTCCAGCTCGCCCTGTCCGTACGCCCAATGGCCCCAGGTGCCCGCCAGGCAGTCCGCGTTGAGCTCGGTCGGCAGTGCGGACCTGCGGCCGGTGAGCTGGCCGGCCTCCTGTTGCGCGTTGTGCCCGAACTCGTGGGCGACGACATACGCGACCGCGAAGTCGCCGACCGCGTGCCCGTAGCCCGCCTTCTCACCGGGCAGCCCTTGCGCGACGCCGTTGAAGAGATTGCCCGCGAACGTCTGGCCGATGTAGATCGTGTCGTCGGTGGGGCAGTAGAAGGCCGCGTTGTCGTCCGCCGCGGCGCCGCAGGCGGTGTTGACCTTCGTCCCGGGCGCGACCCAGTCGTGGCCGATCGACGGCGCCGGGCGCCCCGCGGCGGCGTCCGTCTGCTGCCAGTAGGTGTCGACGCTCGCGAGCACGTCGTCGAGGAACGGCGCGATCGCGTCCGGCGTGCTGGGCGCCGGCGCCGCGAACGGTACCGGCGTCGAGGCCGGCGCCGGCGCCGCAGCCTCGGCCTGCGGGAGGGCGCCGAGCAGCAGCGTGAGCGCGGTCAGTGAGAGGGCGGCGCCGAGGCGGCGCGCGTGAGATGCGGGCATCGGCCGACCGTATGCGCCGCCCACGGCGCCGGATACGCGAGGACCTACGAGATCCGATGCGCGCCCGCCGTACGGTCTACCAACCGCCGGCGGCGTCAGGCCGTCTGCAGCACTCCGTGGTCGTCGCAGTGGCCGGCGGCCTGGTGATCCAGCCGGCCGTCGACGAGGTAGTCGCTGTGGTTGCCGTGCGGCACGAGCTCGTGCCCGCAGCCCGGACCGTGCTGGTGCGTGGTGTCGTGACCGCCGGCGGGCGCGGTGTGCTGGTCGGGATTCGCGTCGCTGACCGTGATGACGTGATCGTCGACGTGGTCGCCGTGCGGATGCTGCAGGTGCCCATCCTGCAGGTAGTCGGTGTGGCCCTCGTGCTGGACGGCGACGTGCCCGCAGCCCGGGCCGTGCTGGTGGCCCTGTTCGCTCGTGCTCATGCGGGGAAGGCTAGGCCGGGCCTGGGCCGCTTTCCACCGCGGCGGTGCGATCAGGCCGCCGCGGGGGGCTCGGCCCGCAGGGGGCGCGGCCCGCCGAGGCGGACGACGAGCGCGGCCACGGGGATCGTCCCCAGCGCCATGGTCAGGCCCACCGCCGCGTAGACGGGACGGGCGCCGAGGAGGCCCACGAGCGCGCCGGCGCCGAGGACCCCGAGGCCGAACGTGACGTTGCGGCAGGACTCGATGGCGCCCAGCGTCCGCGCGCGCAGCTGGTCGGGGACGCTGCGCAGGATCACCGACTGCGCGGCGACGCCCATGAAGCCCCCGCCCGCCCCGCCGAGCAGGTAGCAGGCGAGCATCGGGCCGATCGACGGCGCAGCGGCGATCAGGCCGACGCCGGCCGCCATCGCCAGCCGCCCGGCGAGCACGCCTGTCACCTCGTTGCCGCGGTGCAGGGCGCGCCCCGCGTACCAGGACCCGGCGACCATGCCCGCTCCCCAGCACGCGGTCAGCGCGCCGAGGGCGACGGCGCCCCCGCCCACGTCGAACACCAGCGGCACCTCGGCCGTCATGGAGAACGCGGTGGCGAAGGTCGAGACGCACGCGGTGGCGACCAGGGCACGCAACGTCCGATGCCCCATGAGGAACCGCACGCCACCCTGCGCCTTGGGCTCGAGCGGCTGCTCGCCCGGGGCGGAGGCGGTGAGCGGCGCGGAGAACGCGCGGCGCACCGAGGCGATGATCCAGGCGGAGACGAGGAAGGTCAGCGCGTCCAGCAGGAAGACGCCGCCGACCCCCAGGACCGCGATGATCACGCCGGCGGCCAGACGGCCCGCCATCTTGCCGACGTTGGAGCCGGTCGCGATGAGGCTGCTGGCCCACGTGAGGTGCCGCTCGCCGGCGACATGGCCGATCGCCGCGCCGGACGCCGGACCGAAGACCGTGCCGATCGCGGTGGCCATGAGCGCGAGCGCGAGCAGCGCCGCCGGCGTGTGGACGATGGCGAGCGTGACGAAGACGGCGCAGGCGGCCAGCTCGGCGCCGATCATCAGCTTGCGACGGTCGAGCAGGTCGCCGAGCCGGCCGCCGAACGGCGCGAGCAGCGCGCCGGCCCCGACGGTCAGCATCAGGGAGAGCGACAGCCACGTGGTCGAGTGCGTCTGCTCGTACAGCGCGAACCCGAGTGCGACGCCGGTCGCGTCGGTCCCCGCCATCGAGATGAAGCGCGACACGGCCAGCCGGCGCACGGCTGACTGTGGTGATTGGGCTTGGGAGGTCGGATCGGGGGACGGGTCGCGGCGCGCGGCGGCGCGCCACCCCAGGATGGGGGTGAGCAGCTTGAGCATGTTCTGAGTGGGCCGGGTCTGCGCGCACGATGGCGCGACCGGCATGTCGCGGTGCAGAGCTGCAGACGTCGGCGCTTGCCCACGCCTGCCTCCGCGGCGCGGTTCAACCAGGGCCGCGGACGTCACCCATGCTAGCGCTCGTTTGCGTACGCAACTACTTCTGCTCGGGTGCGCGGCGGACGGCGGACCTCCCTCGGCCGGCGGGTCGTAGTGGGGGAGGACACCTGCCACCGGAGAGGTCCATGCCCCGCATCCTGCCTTGCCTGCTCTGCGCCGCCACGCTGCTCGCCGCGCCCGGCGTGGCGGCGGCGAAGGGGCCGCTCGCCGATCCCGACGAGGGCCCCGATCCGCGCGGGCTCTCCGTCTCCGGGAGCGGTGTGGCCTACGTCACGCCACCGGTGCGGCCGAGCGCGGCGTCGATCCGCCAGGCGGTCGCGTCGGCCAAGCCACAGGCGATGGCGCGCGCGATCGCCCAGGCGCGGACCCGCGCGCGGGCGCTGGCGACGGCGGCCGGGCTGACGCTGGGCGACGCCGTCGCGGTCACCGAGCGCGATCAGCAGGCCGAGCAGGGGTTCGTCGAGGAGGTGTCGTCCTGCAGCCGGCGGGCGAGCCCTGGCTGTCGCGTCCCGCTGTTCAGCGCGGCGACGGTCACGGTGACGTTCGCCACCGTCGAGACCTCGGCTGCGGCGTCCGCGGGGGGCGCGATCGTGGCGGCCGGCACGGCCCAGGCGCCGGTCGCGCCACGCCATCGGCGCAGCAGCGCGTCGATCCGCCGGGCGCTGCTCGCCGCCCGCCTGGCCGCGGCGCCCGCGGCGCTTGAGGAGGCCGGCCGCGACGCGCAGAGCATGGGGGCGGGCGCCGGTCTGCCGCTCGGCGGGCTGCTCGCGATCGCCGAGATCCACCGGCCCTACGACGATCCGGCCATCGGCGCGTTCGGGCCGGGCCGGTTCTGCGGCACCGTCCGCCGGCCGGTGTTCCGGCGCGATCCGGCGACCGGCCGCCGCCGGGTCGTACGTCGCGTCGCACAGCGACGCTGCTTCTTCTCACGGACGGCGACCGTCGCGCTGCGCGTGACCTACGGCCTGGGATAGGTGCTCGTCCGTATCGTTGCCCGCCATGCCGCCCGAGCCCGGTCTCCCGCCGTTCGCTGCCTGGCGGCATCGCGACGCGCGCGACGGCTTCGAGGTCGTGTTCTTCGATGCCGGCGACGGCGGCCGGCGGATCGAGGGACACACGGTCGCAGTGGAGGAGGGCGAGCCGTTCGCCGTCCGCTATGCGATCGAGCTCGACGACCGCGGGCGCACCCGCTCGGCGCAGGTGTGGGGACAGTCGTCGGGGGGGAGGCGGACGGTGACGCTGCACGCGGACGGCGACGGCAGCTGGGTCGTCGACGGGCGTCCGGCGCCGCACCTCGACGGGTGCCTCGACGTGGACCTCGAGTCCTCGTCGCTGACCAACGCCTTCCCGGTCCGCCGGCTGTGCCTCGCGCCGGGCGACGAGGCAGAGGCGCCCGCGGCGTACGTGCGCGCGCTGGACCTGCACGTCGACCGCCTCGAGCAGCGCTACCTCCGGATCGATGACGGGACCGGCCTCCAGCGCTACGACTACACGTCCCCCGCCTTCGACTTCCGGTGCGAGCTCGTCTACGACCCGTCCGGTCTGGTCCTCGACTACCCCGGGATCGCCACACGGGCGGACGGCGGGCCGTCGACCCCGCGCTGAGGCGTCGGGCCGGTTTGGCCGGATGGGCGCGGGACGCTGGCCCCGGGTGCAGTCTCGCCGGGAGGGCATGCGTCTCAGGATGTTGCGAGCGAGCTCCCATCCCCGGGAGCGGCGCTGCACACCATGATCAGCCGAGCCACCACGCTTCTCATCTCGCTCGCCGCGCTCGGCGCCTTGGCGGTGCCGTCCGCGGCGGATGCCGCGACGCATCAGGCGGTCAGCGCCAACTGGGCCGGGTACGCGGTCAGCAAGCCGGGAGTCAAGTTCCGGCGCGTCTCCGGCACGTGGGTGCAGCCGGCGGCGAGCTGCCTGGCCGGCGAGCGCCGGTACTCCGCCTACTGGGTCGGCCTCGGCGGCTTTCACTCCGACTCGCGTGCGCTGGAGCAGATCGGGACGCAGGTCGACTGCAGCTCGAAGGCCAAGCCGGTGTATGCGGCGTGGTACGAGCTCGTGCCCGCCGCCCCGGTGCCCATCCGTCTCGCGGTGCGCCCGGGCGACCGCATGTCGGCGAGCGTGACCGTGGTGGGCAAGACGGTCAAGGTCTACATCGCCAACCGGACGCGCGGGACGCGCTTCGCGACGAAGCTCCGGGCCCCCCGGATCGACGTGAGCGCGGCGGAGTGGATCGTCGAGGCGCCCTCGGCGTGCACCAGCGACGGATGCACCCCCCTGCCGCTGGCCGACTTCGGCACGGCGAGCTTCACCGGCGCCACGGCAACCGACACCGCCGGGCACGCCGGCCCGATCGCGAGCCCGACCTGGTCGCCCACGGCGTTGCTCCTCGCGCCCGGCGACCTCGGCTCCTTCCCGTCGGCCGTCGCGTCCGACGCCTCTCTGGCCGGGGCGACGCCGAGCGAGCTGTCCGCCGGCGGCGACGGCTTCACGGTGACCTACCAGCCCTCGCCGGCCACCGCCCCGGCGCCGCCGCCGACCGTCCCGGCCCCGCCGTCGGTCGCGCCGGCCCCGGCGCCCGCGCCGACCCCGCCGGCGACCGCTCCGGCTCCGCCGCCGCCGGCCGCGCCCGCGCCGCCCGTGCCGCCGCCCGCCGCCCCCGCCCCGCCGACGACCGAGCCGGTCCCGCCGACGACCTTGCCGGTCCCGCCGATCACCTTCCCCGGCGTGCCCCCGCTCGGCTAGGGAACGCCTTCGCCGGCATCGAGCAGGGTGGCGCGCTGCAGGGCGCGGTTGCCGTAGCGATCGCGGACGGCGTCGACGGCGGCGTCCACGTCACGGTGGGAGGCGTCGACCGGCAGCGCGAGCTGGGTCCCGGCGTCGTCGCGTTCGAGGTTGGTGACCGTCACGCCGAGCAGCGTGAGGCCGCGACGTTCGATCGTCCTGCGCTCCACGGCGAGCAGGTCGCGCAGGGTCGTGAGGATCGGCGACGTCGCGGCGGTGGGGCGGGCAAGCGTCCGGGAGCGCGACGCGCGGGAGAAGTCGGCGAAGCGCAGGCGGAGCACGACGGTCCGGCCCGCTCGGCCGGCTGTGCGCATGCGGCGCGTGACGCGGTCGACCAGCGCGACCGCCACCGCGTCCAGCGCCTCGGGTGAGCGCCTGCGGGCGCCGAGGGCGCTCTGGGCGCCGAACGAGCGTCGCCCGCGCCGCGACTGCACCCGTCGTGGATCGCGGTTGTGGGCCATCGCGTGCAGCTTGCGCCCCGCCGCCCGGCCGACGATCGCCATCAGGGCCGGCTCGGGGAGGATCGCGAGCTGGCCGACGGTGATGATCCCCTGCTCGCGGAGCCTGCGTGTGGTGGCCGGGCCGACGCCCCAGAGGCGCTGCACCGGCAGCGGACGCAGGAACGCCGGCTCCTGGCCTGCCGGGATGACGAGCAGGCCGTCCGGCTTGGCCGCATTGCTGGCGACCTTGGCGAGATGCTTGGTCGTCGCCACGCCGACGCTGATCGGCAGCCCGACCTCGTCGCGGACCTCCTGGCGCAGGCGCTGCGCGATCTGGCTCGACGTCCCGCTGATGTGCTCGAGCCCGCGTACGTCGAGGAAGGCCTCGTCGATCGACAGGCGCTCGACGATCGGCGTCGTCCGGTCGAAGATCTCGAAGACCGCGCGGCTGGCCTGCACGTAGGCCGGGAACCGCGGCGCGACCACGATCGCCTGGGGGCACAGGCGGCGGGCACGCGCGGCGCCCATCGCCGACCGCACGCCGTAGGCGCGGGCCTCGTAGCTGGCCGCGAGCACGACCCCCGGCCCGACGATGACGGGGCGCCCCCGCAGGCCCGGATCGTCGCGCTGCTCCACCGAGGCGAAGAAGGCGTCGAGGTCGGCGTGGAGGATCGACGCTGGACTCGACACGAACATATGTTCGCATCAGCTCCACCTGGAGGCAAGCAAGCCGCAGACCGCTAGGCCCCGAACTGAAAAGGTGAGGCGGACGCGCCGGCCGTCGAGCGTGCCGGTCGCGCGGGCTCGGCCGGCGGCGGGGCGGTCGGAGGCGCCGCAGGCGGAGATGAGCGCCGCGGCCGGTGCGATCAGCGCGGCGGCGAGGAGGCCGGTGGCACGGCGGGGACGCATCGTCGTCCCAGCATTCGCGCGCGGGCTGTGCGGTGGGGTGGGGCAGACCGGCGAGTCACCGTGCCCGTTCCGGTACCTGTGGGCCGTGATGGCCTGCCGGATACGCTGGCGCGATGGCCGACGCGGCGACCCTGCGACGCACCATCACGGACATGATCGTCCGGCTGCTCGCCGGAGGCGAAGAGGAGCTGGCCGCCGATATCTCATCCACCCCGACTTCGTCAATCACGAAGCGGACCCGCAGCGACGCGACGGGCCGGCAGGCGTGGTCGCCACGGGCAGGTGGCTGCGCTCGTGCTTCGGGGGGCTGTCCTACGAGATCGACCGGGTGCTCGTCGACGGCGACATGGCCGCGGCGTTCGTGACGATGAGCGGGACCCACGAGGGCGGTCTCCCGCCCGGTGCGCCGGCCACGCACAAGCCCTTCGCCGTCAAGCACGTCCACCTCGTCCGCTTCGCGGGCGATGGGCGGGCCCTCGAGCACTGGGCTGTCCGCGACGACCTCGGGCTCGCCATGCAGGCCGGCCTGCTGCCGCCTCCTCGAACCGACAGCTCCGTCGAAGCGCGATGAGTTGTCCCTCGTACGGCGGTCTACAGGTGCACCATCCGACGCGGGACGCCCGCTGCCGCCGAACGAGAGGACGCGTGCCATGCGACCGAAGATCACCCCGAACCTGTGGTTCGACACCGAGGCCGAGGAGGCCGCGGGCTTCTACACCTCCGTGTTCGACAACTCGCGCATCGTGAACGTCACCCGCTACACCGACGCCGGGCCGAGGCCGGCCGGCATGGTCATGACGGTGGAGTTCGAGCTGGACGGCCAGCGGTTCGTCGGCATCAACGGCGGCCCGGAGTTCACGTTCGACGAGGCCGTCTCGTTCCAGATCGACTGCGAGACCCAGGACGAGGTCGACTACTACTGGCAGCGGCTGTCCGAGGGCGGGAAGGAAGGACCGTGCGGCTGGCTGACCGACAGGTACGGCCTGTCCTGGCAGGTCGTGCCGACCGGCATGGACGAGCTCTTCGCCGATCCGGACCAGGAGAAGGCCCAGCGCGCGATGCAGGCGATGTTCGGGATGGGCAAGCTCGACATCGCGGCCCTGCGCAGGGCCGCGGAGCGCGTCCCCGCGACCTGATCGGCGCCGGGGCCCGCGCGGCCGGGCCCCCGCCCCGCGCCGCCGGCGGTGGTTCGCTAGCCGATCCGCTCGTCCAGGCGCACGCGGACCGTGTCGCCGGCGGCCTTGCCGATAGCCTTCCGGACGTCGGTCTTGACCGGGAGCTTGTGCGTCCCGTCGCCCAGGGCCATGAACGCGCTCTCGAAGGCCTCATCGCCCCGGCGCTAGCCTGCGGCGGGTGCGAGGCTTGCTCGCCGTCCTGCTGGTCACCGGCGCCGCTGCGGGGCTGACGGTGCGGGTCGCGACGGAGGGCCACGACGATCCGTCGCCGTCGCCCGCGGCGCAAGGCCAGGCGGAGCAGGCCCTGCCCGCGCCGGACGGCGCGCTCCCCAGCACGCCGATCGCCCTCGCCACGACGCTGACCGACACGACACGACGGCTGCACGACGCCGTGCGGCGCTGGAACGGGGCCGGCGCAGTCCCCCGCGACGTCACGTACCTGGCGCTGCACCACCAGCGGATGCTGCGCCTCATGGCGGCGCGGCGCGCGCTCGGCGACGAGACCCTCGCACGCCTCCCGCCCGACGTCCTCGGGGAGGCGCGCGACACGGTGCTGGGCCGCCGCGACCTGGCCGCCATCCGGCGCTCGCCGGGGCGCCTGCCCCGCGTCCGCGTCGCCGACGCGGCGCCGGCGGGCGAGCTACGCCGCGACTACGCCGCCGCGCAGGCCCGCTTCGGCGTCGACTGGTCGATCCTCGCGTCCGTCAACTTCGTGGAGTCGGCGTTCGGGCGGGTGCGCAGCGCCAGCGAGGCGGGTGCCCGTGGCCCCATGCAGTTCCTCCCGTCGACGTGGCGCACGTACGGCATGGGAGGCGACATCGACGACCCGCGCGACGCGATCCTGGCGGCCGCGAACTACCTGCGGCGGGCGGGCGCGGCCCGCGACCTCGACGGGGCGCTGTTCGCCTACAACCACTCGACCGCGTACGTGCGGGCGATCCGCCGCTTCGCCGGCCGCATGCGTGCCGACGAGCGGGTGTTCCTGGCCTACTACGCGTGGCAGGTCTTCGTGCGCACGCCGACCGGCGTCCGCCGTCTCACCGGGCCGGCGTCCTGAGCTCAGGCTCCCCGAAGATCTCCCTGAGCACCTCGTTGAGATCGAGCAGCGCCTGCTCCCCGTCGCCGACGAACGTCGAGCCGTGCATGGCCGCGAGCGTGCGGGGCCTGAGCTCGGCCAGCCGTCGCATCGCCCGGTCCGTGCGGCCCGAGTACGGGACGTAGTCGGCGAGGATCCCGGCTTCGTACTCGGTCAGGGACGCCCGGGCGCGCTCGACGATGTCCGACTCGGTGACGGGCTCGCACGCCCCGTTCTGGTGGAACAGGTCCGAGCACAGCAGCGTGGCGGTGGCCTCCTCGTAGAGCAGTCCCGCATCCCACCCGTGCGGGAGCTGCGCGGTCCGGAGGAACCTGAAGCGATGGTTCCCCGTGGAGAGGACCTCGCCGTCCTGCATGCCCCGCGCCTCCCGCACGTCGCCGGTGAAGTCGCGGTTCACCAGCGCCCCGAGCGCGCTGCAGACCGGCGTGGCGCGTCCGGCCACCTCGAGCCACTCGGGAAGCGCGCCGCACTCGTCGGCCTCGAGGTGGCTGAAGCTGATCCACCGGAGCTCCGCCGGATCGATGACCTGGCGCACCCCCTCGAGCACCAGAGGGAACATCGCCTTCAGTCCCGTGTGGAACAGGAGCGGCTCCTCGTCCTTCACCAGGAAGTGATTGAACTGGAGGCCGAACTCCGGGACGAAGCCCGAGATGCGGTAGATGTCGGGCGCGATCTCGGTGACCTGCGGCCCTGGATCCGTCATGGGGACGCTCCTTCCGGCGCATGGCCGCCGTGCTCGCGTGATCGGCCGACGGCGATCGTACGTCGACGCCGCGACGGGGGACAGGGGGGATTCGTGCCCGCGGCGCGCGCTAGGCGGCGTCGGGTCGCGCGACGTCGACCTGCCGTTGCGCGAAGACCCGCTTGACCACGTACAGCGCGTTGAGGACGCGCGGGAAGCCGGTGTACGGAATCAGGTGGATGACGCTCTCGACGATCTCGGTGCCCGTCAGCCCGGCGGTCAGGCCGGTGTTGACGTGCAGCTCGATCTCCCGCTCGGTCCCCTGGGTCACCAGCGAGGCGATCGTGACGAGGGACCGCTGCTGGTTGGTGAGGCCGGGCCTCGAGTAGATCTCGCCGTAGCCGAAGTCGACGATGTACCTGCCGACGTCCGGCGCGATGTCCGCAAGGTCCTCGGCGATGCCCATGTGGGTCGCACCGTCGCCGCTGTCGCGCAGCGTGTACTCCTGCAGCTTGCGCACGCCGCGCTGGTGAGGCGTGAGGTCGGCGTCGTGGTCGGGCGTGTCTCGTTGCATGCGTCGCGTCCCCGGCCATGCTGGCGTGGCACCGGGCGTCTGTCATCGCCCTGTGGGTCAGGGGCACCCGGCTCTTCGGGCCCTTCTCACGGGCGAAGGCGGCGAAGCACGGCTCCGCCCTAACGCGGAGCGCGTCCCCGGGGGCCCGTCGCGGACGCGGGCCCATGCCGCGTCACGGACAGCAGCTTCGCGGGGGAGGCCGGGGGCGCGGGGGAGGGCAGCGCCTGCAGGCGGCTGTGGAACGCCTGCGCGACGCGGAGCGCGTGCGCCTTGGCGAGCTCGGAGCGCTCACCCGCGAAGCGCTCGTCGACCGTCGCGCGCCACAGCGTCAGCCACCGCTCGAAGTGCCCGCCCCGCAGCCTGACCTTGGCGTGCAGCGCGGCGTGCGGGGCGAACGCGCCGCCGCGGTAGGACTGGGCCCCGAGCAGGATCGTCTCCCAGAAGGACGCGATGACCGGGACGTGCTCCTCGAGGTCGAGCTCGGCGACGTCGACGAAGATCCAGCCGATCATCGGGTCGGCCATGGCCCGACCGTAGAACGCGCGCACCAGGCGCTCGCAGTCGGCGCGGTCCTCGATGTCGCGCACGTCGGCGGGCAGGGCCATGCGAAGCACTATGGCGCACGGCGGCGATGCGGCGGATCGGTGGACGGCGCGCGCTTCAGGCGTGCACGAGCACAGGCGCGGCGCTAGACGACGTGCTTCCGGGCCGTGATCACGAGCAGCTCCTGGCCCTCGCCGTGCCCGTGTCGCGCCAGCGCGGCAAGGTCGCGGTCGAGCGCCGCCACGCGATCGGGCTGGCCGGCGAGGTCGCGGTAGAGGGTCACGAGCACCGGATGGGTGGTCTTGAGGCGCGCGGCGTCCGCGAGCGGGTTCGGCTTGACGAAGCGGTGCTCCAGCGAGAGCGACGCCACCCTGTCCCCGAACAGCTCGCGCACGTGCTCCTCGCGGCCCCAGGACAGCGCCGACTCCGCGGCGATCAGCGGCACCTGCTCATAGCGGGTGAGAAGCTCGAACAGGTCGAGCGCCGCCCCGGCGGGCACGAGTGCGATCAAGCCGATCGTGCCGCCCGGCCGGCACACCCGCAGCAGCTCATCGGCCACCCGTTGTTGATCGGGCGCGAAGATGACGCCGACGGACGAGGTCACGACGTCGAACTCGTCGTCGCCGAACGGGAGCGCCTCGGCGTCGGCCTCGACCCATTCGAGCTGCACGCCGTGGGCGCTCGCCTCGCGGCGCCCGGCGGCGAAGTTCTCCGGCGTCAGGTCGGACGCGACGACGTCGGCGCCTGCCTCGGCGGCGCGGATCGCGACGTTGCCCGTGCCGGCGGCCACGTCGAGTACGCGCTGCCCGGGCGAGATGCCGCACGCGGCGACCAGCAGCGGCCCGAAGTCCCACAGCGATGCGGTCGCGAACGCGTGGTAGTCGCCGAGCGACCACATCTCGCGGTGACGCGCCTTCAGCTCACGGTCTTGCTGCATGCCTTCAACGCTGCGGCCGACGACGGTCGCGGCCAACTGCCCGGCCGAACCGTCTCCGCCGTCCATCGGGCCCCGATGGCTGGGCGGCGCTCGCCGGCGGGCGCCGCCGGGCAGCGGGCTCGGCGGCGCGGCGAGGGA
>JAXDGY010000087.1:0-10335 GCA_034664785.1 Solirubrobacteraceae bacterium | reverse complement strand
TGACGACCTCCTCGGCGGCCTCGAGGTTCGTCCGGGTGATCGTGTCCTCCAGGCGCGCCTGCTTGCCGCGCCCGACGAACGAGCCGGAGTTGACGTCGATGACGGTCAGCGCCTCGGCGTAGTCGATGAGCAGGTAGCCGCCGGAGGGCAGGTCGACGCGCTTGGACATCAGGCCGTCGATGACCTGCTCGACGCCGTAGCGCTCGAACAGCGGCGTGGACTCCTCCCACAGCTCGACGCGGTCGACGAGCTCGGGCGCGGTGCGCGTGAAGAACGAGATCAGCCGCTGGTGCTGCTTGGGATCGTCGACCACGGCGCGCTCGAAGTCCGACGCGAAGATGTCGCGCACGACGCGGACGGAGAGGTCGGCCTCCTGGAAGACGAGGCCCGGGGCCTGCGTGGACTCCACGCGCTGGTCGAGGACCTCGTGCAGCTTGAAGAGGTACTGCAGCTCCCGCTCGAAGTCCGCGCGCTTGGCGCCGTGGGCCGCCGTGCGGATGATCGCGCCGCCCCCCTGCAGGTCCAGCGACTTGGCCTCCTTGCGCAGCCGCTCGCGCTCCTTGTCGTCGAGGCGCTTGGAGACGCCGACGCCCTCCCCGGTGGGCGTGTAGACCATGTAGCGCCCGGCGACCGTGAGCTCCATGCTCAGGCGCGCGCCCTTGGTCTTCAGGGGGTCCTTGACGACCTGGACGACGATCTCCTGGCCCGGCTTGAGCAGGTCGGTGATCTTCTTGCCGCCCTTGTCCGTGCCGCGGCCGCGGCGGACGGTCTCCACGCCGGGCAGCACGATCTCGTCGACGTGCAGGAACCCGTTCTTGTCGAGGCCGATGTCGACGAACGCGGCCTCGAGGCCGGGCAGGACGTTGTCGACCTTGCCCTTGTAGATGTTGCCGACGATGGAGCGGTTGCCCCGGCGCTCGAAGTACAACTCGGCGACGCGGTAGCCCTCGGAGGGCTCGGGCGGCTTCTTGGCGGCGCCGCCACGCCCGCGGCGCCTGGGCGCGTCGGGCTGGCCGGTCGCCTCGAGCAGCGCGACCCGGGTCTCCCCGCGGTCGACGCTGACGAGCACTTGCTTCTTCATGGTGAGGTCTCTTCTCCTTAGAAGCCCAGCACGCGGCCCTTGGTGGCAGACGATGCGCGCCCTTGCGCGTAGATCGACTGCAACAGGCCGACGGCCAGGAAGGTGGTGATGACCGAGGATCCGCCGTAGCTCATGAGGGGCAGCGGGATCCCGGTGATGGGCATGATCCCGACGGTCATGCCGACGTTGACGAAGACCTGGAACAGGAGCATCGCCACCACGCCGGCCGCGATCAGCGCACCGAACAGGTTCTTGGCGATGGTCAAGATGCGCAGGCCGCGCCAGATCAGCAGGGCGTACAGCGAGAGGACCAGTGCGGCGCCGGCGAAGCCCCACCGCTCACCCACGACCGCGAAGACGAAGTCAGTGTGGTGCTCGGGCAGGAAGTCGTACTTCGTCTGCGTGGCGCGGTCGCCGCGGCCGGTCTTCTCACCGGATCCGATGGCGATGCGCGACTGGTTCTGCTGATAGCCCTCCTTGTTGGAGGTGTTCGTCGGGTTGAGGAACGCCGTCAGGCGGTCCTTCTGGTAGCCGTGGAGCACGGAGACCCCCGCCGCCGGCAGGGCGACGAGGGCCAAGGTGATGGCCACCGCGCCAAGCGCCGCGAGCGCGGCGAAATGGCGCATGGGCGTGCCCGCCGTGAACAGCACGGCGAGCACGATGGCGATGAAGACGAGGCTGGAGCCCAGATCGGGCTGCAGCATGACCAGGGCGGCCGGGACCAGCGCGACGAGCAGCGTGCGCGCGGTCGTGTCGCGGTCGTGGAGGCGGCGCACGCGGTCGACCAGGAAGGCCGCGAGGGCGACGATGAGCAGGACCTTGCCCAGCTCGGAGGCCTGGAAGGAGAAGAACGGCAGCTGGATGGCGCGGCGGGACCCCCGTGCGACGGACCCGAGCATGCTCACCGCGATGATCGAGGCGATGAGGAAGCCGTAGATGCCGTACTTCAGCTCGCGCAGCCGCGAGTAGTCGATGCGGGACAGCCCGATCGCGATGAGCGCCCCGATCACGAAGTAGACCGCCTGGCGGTTGACGAAGAAGCTCGGCTGCCCGGGGACGTCGTCGACGGTGGCGCCGCGGATCGTCAGCAGCGAGCACACGCACAGGCCGATGACGGCTACGGCCAGCACGGGATCGAACGGGAGCGCCAGCGCGAGCGACCGCCGGCGCGCGGCGGTCGCCGGCCGGTCCTGGGCGTCGGTGATCGGGACGGTGTTCAAAACGTCGTGTTCCTGCCGGGGGTGCAGGACGCCTTCTGGCTGAACCACTTCGAGAAGATCCGGCAGGCGATCGGCGCGGCCGTGGCGGCGCCGAAGCCGCCGCGCTCGGCGGTGACGGCGACCACGATCGGCTTGCGGTCCGGGCTGCCGTCGTAGGCGTAGGCGACGTACCAGCTCTGGTCGGCGCGCCCGAGGCCCTTCTCGGCCGTGCCCGTCTTGCCGAAGATCGGGAGGCGGCTCTGCGGCCAGCCCGTGAAGACGTCGGCGGACGTGCCGCCCTTGGCACTGGCCGCCGCGTGCAGCCCGTCGAGGATGACCTGGCGGTAGGCCGGGTCGACCTTGACCTGGCGCGCCGCGGGCCGCTGGAGCCGCTGCAGCTGGCGGCCCTGGTCGTCCTCGACCTCGGTGCCGAGGTGCGGGCGCGGGACCTTGCCGCCGTTGGCGATCGCCGCGTAGGCGTCGGCCATCTGCAGCGGCGAGGCCTGCAGGTCGCCCTGGCCGACCGCGGTGTTGACGTTGTCGCCGAGGGTCCAGGGCCGCAGGTCCGACGCGCCGCAGCCCTTGCTCGCGGCGGCGTTGGCCGCCGCGACGCCCTCCGCGAGCGAGAGGCCGCCCTTCTTCTTGCGGCAGCTGATCTCCTGCTCGTTGATCCGCGTGCGCCACGCCCGGTCGGGGACCACGCCCTTGGCGCCGCCGGGCAGGTCGATGCCCGTGTAGCGGCCGAGCCCGAGCTTGCGCGCGGTGGTCTGGATGATCTGCCCGGGACGCGTCCCGGCCTCGAGGCCCATGGTGTAGAAGTAGACGTCCGAGGAGACCTTGAGCGCCTGCACGAGGTCGATCGGCCCGAACGACGTGTTCTTCGCGTTGCACGCCTTCTGCCCGGCGGTGCCCACGTCGATGCACGCGTGGTCGTCGACGATCCGCGACGGCGAGGTGACGCCGGCCTGCAGGGACGCCAGCGCCGTGATCGGCTTGAAGGTCGACCCCGTCGGATAGACGCCCGTGGCCCGGTTGAACAGCGGGCTGCCCGCCTGGGCGCCGAACATCTGCTCGTAGCGCTTCTGGGAGATGGGCTTGGAGAGCACGGAGGGGTCGAAGCTCGGGAAGGACCCCATCGCCAGGATCTCCCCGGTGCGGGGGTCCATCGCGACGAACGCGCCGGGCTGGCTGCCCGCGATCTTCTGGTAGGCGCTCTGGGCGGAGCGCTGCAGGCCGAGGTCGAGCGACAGCTTGACGGTCCGCCCGGTCACCGGTCGCCGCGTGGAGCCCTTGCCCTTGAGGTTGCCCTGCGCGTCGACGATCAGGCGCTGGATCCCGTCGCGGCCGCGCAGGTAGCGGTCGTACTCGGACTCCAGGCCGCTCTGCCCGATCCGCGTCCCCGAGGTGATGCCCCGGTAGGCCTTGAGCTTGAGCTGCTGGTCGGAGATCTCGCTCACGCTGCCCACGAGCTGCGCGGCGAGCGATCCGTTGGGGTAGCGGCGCAGGTAGACCCGGTCGACGTTGACGCCGGGGAACTGGTCGTTGCGCTCCTCGACGTAGTCGCGCACGGCGTCGGCGACGCCGACGCGGATCGTCGCGGGCGAGAAGCTCGCGAGGTAGAGCGAGCGGACGACGCGGTCCTGGATCGTGCGCGTCGACATCCCCAGCACGTTCGCCAGGCGCGCGAAGCGGACCCGCAGGTCGGCCGGGACGGGCGGGATGGCGATGGGGTTGCCCTTCTTGCCCTTCGGGCGCTTGGAGCGCGCGATGACCTGCTGGCCGTATTCGGCCACGACCGTCTTCTCGCTCGGCGGCAGCTTCGCCGGGTCGAGCTTGACGACGTTGGACAGCCGGTTGTCCACCAGCACGTTGCCGTTGCGGTCGACGATCGATCCGCGGGGGGCCTCGATGCGCTCGCGGCGGACCTGGTTGGTCTGGGCCTGCTTGAGGTACTGGTCGCCGCTGAGCACCTGGAGGTACCAGAGCCGGAAGAAGATCACCGCGAACAGCGCGAAGCCGACCACGCCGAGGACGGCCACGCGCACGGCGAGGCCCGGCGAGATCGGGACGCGGCGATCGCCGGAGGGCTCGATCATGAGCGGCTCAGCGGGGACAGGCCGCCCGTCGCGTACGCGCGCCGGCGCCGGCGCCTGGGGTCCTCCGGCAGCGCCGGGAGCAGCACCCGGCGCGTGAGGGCGTACACGGGATAGGCGACGAGCGTGTTGACGATGATCGTGACGAGCACCTGGCGCAGGAGCAGCAGGCTGATCGGGGCGTCGACCCCGAGGAGGAACTGCAACACGCTATAGCCGATCGTCGCGATGGCGGTCGCGCCGGCCCCGACCGCCATCGGGACGAGCGCGGCCTGCGGATCGCGCAGCTCACGCAGGCGCCCCGCGCCGTAGCCGGCGACGACGTAGACCAGCGAGGACAGCCCGAGGGTCTGCACCAGCGCGGTGTCGATGAACAGGCCGACCGCGAACCCGAAGACCGCGCCGGTGAGCGAGCCGCACAGCAGCCCGACGGCGGCGACGACGAGCGGGAGCAGGTCGACGTTGGTGCCGAAGATGGTCAGCTGCGACACGGCCGCGACCTGCATCACGCTCAGCACGAGGCCGAGGATGGTCAGGCGGAGGATCAGCGGGCCGGTCTGGGCGTTCATGTCCCGCTGCCCCCGATCGTGCGGCGCAGGATCTGCACGAAGTCCAGCCGCCGGACGTCGACGAACGGCTTGATGTGGACCTGCTGGGTGTCCGTCCCCGGGTCGTCGACCCCGGTGACGGTCCCGATCGGGATGCCGGGCGGGAACAGCGACGGGAAGCGGGTGGCCGTCGGGTCGGTCCCGCGCGTGGCCACGAGGTCGCCCTTGGTGACCTGGTCGCTGGCGGCGAGCTGGTTCATGACGAGGTCGTTGGGGCTGCCCGCCGCGGGCTTGATCACGCCGGTCACGCCGCCGCTCGTGCGGGCCGAGGCGCGGAAGGTCGAGTCGGTGAGCAGCGTCACCTTGCCCGCGCCGGAGGCCACGAAGGACACCTTGCCCACCAGGCCGGCGCCTGTCATCACGGGCTGCCCGGTCCGCAGGCCGTCCGAGGACCCCTTGTCGATGTTGATCGTCTGGCTGAACAGGCTCGTGGACGTGCCCTGCACGCGCGCCTGGATCGGGTCGAGCCGGTCGAGCGAGAGGCGCTTGTTGAGGTTGAGCTGGCTGCGCAGCTGCGCGTTCTCGCCCAGGACGAGCTGCTCGTCGACGACCTGGCGGCGCAAGCGGTCGCGCTCGGTGCGCAGGTCGGCGTTCTGGCCCTTGGCGTCAAGGGTGTCGCCGACCCACCCGAAGAGGTCGCGGAAGGGCTTCAGCGCGCGGCTGGCCCCGTCCTGGATCGGGGAGATGACCTCGAAGACGCCCCGCTGGACCGAGCTCACACCGCCCGACCCGCCGAAGGAGGCGGTCAGGAGGACGATGGAGCTGACGACGAGCAGTGCGAGCACCGCCCGTCTTCTGCGGACCGTCTTGTCGTACACGTCGTGGGGTACCCCGAAGTGGTGTCGCAGGTCACGGCGCGCCTCACTGGTAGCGGCGCCGCCGGTTGCGGGAGGTCTTGTTCGTGCGGTGGATCACCTCGAACTCCTCGAGGGAGCGCCCGGAGCCCACCGCCACGCAGGTCAGGGGCGACTCGGCGAGGTGCGCGGGCATCTGCGTCTCCTCCCGCAGGCGCTCGTCGAGGCCCTGCAGCAGGGAGCCGCCGCCGGCCAGCATGATCCCGCGATCCATGATGTCCGAGGCGAGCTCGGGCGGCGTGCGGTCGAGGGTCTCCTTGACCGCGTCGATGATCTGCGACAAGGGCTCCTCGAGCGCCTGCCGGATCTCCTCGCTGGTGAGGACCACCGTCTTGGGCAGCCCGGAGACCATGTCGCGCCCGCGGATCTCGGCCTGCACCTCCTCCTCCATGGGGTAGGCGGAGCCGATCTCGAGCTTGAGCTCCTCGGCCGTCTGCTGCCCGATGAGGAGCTTGTACTCCCGCTTGGCGTAGTTGATGATCGACTCGTCGAGCTCGTCCCCGCCCACGCGGATCGACTGCGAGACGACGATGCCGCCGAGCGAGATCACGGCGACCTCGCTCGTGCCGCCGCCGATGTCGACGACCATCGAGCCGGTCGGCTCGCCGACGGGCAGCCCCGCCCCGATCGCGGCGGCCATCGGCTCCTCGATGAGGTAGGCCGTCCTGGCGCCGGCGCTGAGGCACGCCTCCTCGACGGCGCGCTTCTCGACGCCCGTGACGCCCGACGGGAGGCAGACGACGACGCGCGGGTGCGCCCAGCGGTTCTGGTGCACCTTCTGGATGAAGTGGCGCAGCATCTCCTCCGTCACGTCGAAGTCGGCGATGACGCCGTCCTTCAGCGGGCGGATGGCGGAGATCGTGCCGGGCGTGCGGCCCAGCATGCGCTTGGCCTCGATCCCGACGGCGTGGACCTCGCCCGTGCGGGAGTCGATCGCCACCACCGACGGCTCGGACAGCACGATGCCCCGCCCGCGCACGTAGACGAGGGTGTTCGCCGTGCCGAGGTCGACGGCCATGTCGCGGCCGCCGAAGCCGGTGAGGTAGCTGAAGAAGCCCATGAAGAGAAACCCGCCCACCCGCACGGGATGAGACGTGTGCGGGGCGGGGGCCGGGGCGCCAGTGTAGCGGAGGGTCAGTCAGCGACTCGCTGTCGCACGACGTCCTGCGCGAGCTCCGGCCAGGCCCGGCGGAGCGCCGCGACGGGCAGCCCGACCACGTTCAGGTAATCCCCGGAGATGCCGTCCACGAGCAGCGCGCCGCGCCCCTGGATGGCGTAGCCGCCGGCGCGCCCCTGCCACTCCCCGGTGGCCACGTAGGCCTCCAGCTCGTCGGCGTCCGCAGACGCGAACCTCACCCCGGTCGACGCGACGGCCACGCGCAGATCGCCGTCCCGGCGCAGCGCCAACCCCGAGTGGACCTGATGCGTGCGACCGGCCAGGCGGCCGAGCATGGCCAACGCCGCGGCGGCATCCCGCGGCTTGCCCAGGACCTCGCCGTCGACCTCCACGAGCGTGTCCACGCCGAGGACGAGCGGCCCGGGCACGGCCCCGACCTTCAGGATCGCGTTGCGGCGGGCGACCTCGACCGGGTCGCCGGCCACCAGCTCCTCGACATCGGCGGGCCGCACGGTGAACGGCACGCCGAGCTGCTCGAGGATCGCGCGCCGCTGCGGCGACGCGCTCGCGAGGACGAGCTGCGGGCTCAGAGCGCTCCGAACCAGATCCCGATCTCACGCTCGGCGGACTCGACGGAGTCCGAGCCGTGCACCATGTTCTGGCCCACCTCGATGGCGAAGTCGCCGCGGATCGAGCCGGGCGCGGCCTCGAGCGGGTTCGTGGCGCCGATGAGCTGGCGGGCGGCCTTGATGGCGTCCTGGCCTTCGAGGACGACGGCGACGAGCGGGCCGCCGGTGATGAACTCGACGAGCTCGCCGAAGAACGGCCGCTCGGCATGCTCGGCGTAGTGGGTCTCGGCGGTGTCCCGCGGGGTCACGAGGTGCTTCAGCGCGGTGATCTTCAGGCCCTTGCGCTCGAAGCGGGCGAGGATCTCGCCGGTGAGGCCCCGGCCGAAGGCGTCGGGCTTGACGAGGATGAGGGTGCGTTCCATGCGGCGGCACCCTAGAGGGTGCTACTCGGAGGCGACCGGCTCCTCGTCGGCGGCCCGCGGGCGCCGCCGGCGCCGGGGCTGCGGCGTCATGCCCGGGATCTCGTGCTCGCAGTACGGGCAGATCTTCCACTCCGGATCCAGCGGCCGCGCGCAGTTCCCGCACGGGTCGCGCAGCTTGCGCAGGCACGACGGGCAGCGGACGAAGTCCTTCTCGACCACGTAGTCGCAATGCGGGCACAGGTGGTACTCGAGGGTGTTGATCCGGGCCTCCGCCGCGCGGATCTCGAGCTCGCGCTCGCGCTGGTCCTCGAGGAACTCGGGGGGACGCACGATCGTGTAGACGACCGTCCCGACGAACGGGAAGAAGAAGCTCGCCGCGGTCGCGCAGCCGACGAGGATCGGATCGCTCATGCGGCGGCGCCCGTCGGCGAAGCTGTAGTAGACGAGCGCCAGCCAGATGACGACGAGGAAGAGGACAACCAGCTTGACGGCCGTGTTCAGGCCGGAGCTGTTGATCCCGAAGATCGCGAAGGGGACGGACATGTCGTGGTCGAAAGCCTAGTCCCTCTTCGCCGCGCTTCGGTGCGTCCCTGCCTGGGTGATCGCTTAGAGGAAGAGGCGCCCGAAGCCGTAGCCGAGGCCGAAGAAGACGAGGATCACGATCGCGACGACGACCGCGACGAGCGCGATCATCGAGGCGACGGAGGGGCCGTCCTCGTTCACAGCGCGGAGGCGCGCCGGGCCCCGGCCGGGCGCAGGAGGTCGGCGAGGAGGTAGAGCGAGCCGGTCGCCAGCGCCATGCCGTCCGGGCCGGCGAGCTGGCGGGCGAGCTCGAGCGCCCGGCGCGGATCGCGCTCCACGAGGACGCGCTCCTCGGGCAGCGGGCCGACCTGGCCGGCCAGCGAGCGCAGCGTGCCCGGCGACAGCGAGCGCGGGCTGGCGTTGCCCGTGCAGACCACCGCGGCGCACAGCGGCAGCAGCTCCCGGAGCATGGCCGCGGCGTCCTTGTCGTCGAGGATGGACACGACCGCGACCAGCGGCCGCCCGCCGAGCTCGGCGCGCAGCGTGTCGGCGAGCGCGGCCATCCCCGCGGGGTTGTGGGCGCCGTCGAGGATGACCTCGGCGCCGGGGCCCGCGTCGATCCGCTCGAAGCGGCCGGGGACCAGCGTGCCGGCCGCGGCGGCGCGCACGGCCACCGGATCGAGCGCCCGCCGCAGGTACGCGGCGGCCGCCGCGCGGGCCAGCGCGAAGTTCTCGCGCTGGAACGTGCCGCGGGCCAGCAGCGGCATGTCGTCGGCGGGCGCGGCCGCGATCACCCGGGCGCCGCGCTCGGCGGCGACCGCGTCGGCGACCGCGCGGGCCTCGGGGTGCAGCCCGGGGCCGACGACGAGCGTCGAGCCGGGGCGCAGGACGTCCACCTTCTCGCGCGCGATGTCGGTGATCGTGGGGCCCAGCCACCGCGTGTGCTCCAGGCCGACGTTGGTCAGGACGGTCACGGCGCTGGGGATGACGTTGGTCGCGTCGAAGCGGCCGCCGAGGCCGGCCTCCACGACGGCGACGTCGACGCCGGCGCGGGCCAGGAGGTCGTAGGCCGCGGCGGTGAGGGCCTCGAACTGGGTGACGTGGTCGTCCTCGGCCAGCGTCCGATCGACCTTGGCCGCCGCGCGGGCGGCCCGTTCGACGGCGGCCGCGAACGCCTCGGCGCCGACGTCGGCGTCGTCGACGCGGACGCGCTCGGTGAAGGCCACGAGGTGCGGCGAGAGGTAGGTGCCGGTCCGCAGGCCGTGGCGCTGCAGCAGCGCCGCCGTCAGCCGCGCGGTCGACGACTTCCCGTTGGACCCGACGACGTGGACGGAGCCGAAGCGCTCCTGGGGCGAGCCGAGTGCCGTGGTCAGGCGGCGCATCCGGTCCAGGCCGAAGCGCATGCCGAAGAGCTCCAGGCCGAGCAGGTAGTCCTCGGCCTCGCGCGCGGACATCGGGCGGGTGGTGCGGGCCGGCCGGCTCACAGCGCCTCGAGCTCCGCCCGCAGGCGCTCGAGCTTCTCGCGTTCGGCGGCCACCACCACCGGCGGCGCCATGGCCACGAAGCCCTGGTTGCCCAGCTTGCCCTCCGCGCGGGCGATCTCCGCCCGCAGGCCCTCCCGCTGGCGCTCGAGGCGTTGCTCGGCCTCGGCCGGGTCGAAGTCACCCGACGCGAGGACCTCCACCGTCCCGCCGGGCACGGCGACCGTCGCGGCGGGGTCGCCGCCATTGGCCGACAGCTCCAGGCGGGCCAGCCGCGCCACGAGCCCGGCGGTCTCCTCGTAGCCCGCGGCGTTGATGCGGGCCTGCAGGAAGGCGCCCGGCTTGACCTGGGCGTCGTTGCGCCAGCCGCGCACCGTGGTGACCGCGCC
>JAXDGY010000086.1:0-7276 GCA_034664785.1 Solirubrobacteraceae bacterium | reverse complement strand
GCGATGCGCTCACGGGTCGCCTCGGTGCCCTCCGCGCGAGCAGTCATGGCGTAGGTGCGGGTCGTCGACCGTGACATTCGCTTGAGCGGTACTCAAGCAGGTATTTGAGCGACGGTCAAGCGAAATGCTCATCGAGGTCGTCGCCGTCGCCCGGGCGCCTGCGCTGACCCAGGCGGGCATCACAGCGTCCGGACGAGGAAGGGGCCCCGCACTAGACGGGGCCCCTCCAGAGAACCGATGGCCTCATCCGGGCCACCTCCTTCATGGTCATGTGGCGCTGCAGCGCTCGATGCTCCGGGCTGTTCGGCATGCTGCCCCGGTCATCAGCGTCGCGCCCCCCTCCGCGCTCCAAGGGCGTCCCGACGCACGCTGCGTGAACAGCGGCGTCGACCATACGCCGCGCTTGTCGGGGCGTCCAGAGCCGAGACGGGCCTGGGCCCGCATGCCGCAGCGTCCCGTCGGCGCAACGTAGGGTGGCGAACAGCACGCACCCCACCCGCCAGAGGAGCATGGATGTCGCGCTTTGCCAAGGTGAACCTGTTGGACGTCGAGGACTCCGTGGGCGATCGGGCACCCGGTATCGATGGTCGGTTCGGCCGGAGCCATCTGGAATCCCGCGACCTGGGCATCAGCCGCTTTCGCTACGAACCGAACCTGCGGAGCCCGTTCGCGCACAGCCACCGCGAGCAGGAGGAGGCATACGTCGTGGTCGGCGGAGGAGGGCGGGTGCTCCTGGACGACGAGGTGATCGAGCTTCGCCAGTGGGACGTCGTGCGCGTCGCGCCCGAAGTCGTGCGGGCCTTCGAGGCGGGCCCGGAAGGACTCGACCTGATCGCCGTCGGCGGCCCCAAGCCCGAGGGCGGCGACGGTGTGGCCGGCGCGGTCGCGTGGCCTGACGCGTCCGACACCTGAGCACGCGAGCGCGAGGCTCTCAACCGCCGAACCGGAACCCCGGCGGCGGACCGCCGCCGCCCGGTCCGCGGTCGCCCCAGGTCAGCTTCGCGCCGAGGTGGCCCGTGCGGATCACGAAGAAGACCGCGGCGATCGCCAACGCCGCGACCAGCACGCGCAGGCCGATCATCGCCGGGCCGGCCAGCGCCCGGCGCCGCGCATACAGCGTCCCGAGCAGCGCGAGCGTGAACAGCACGACCAGGATCCGCAGCGTCTCGCCCGCGGACGCATGCGCGTCGATGGCCGCGACCTCGTCGGGGCGCCCGCCGCCACGGTCCGCCCGGAGCGCCTCGCCCGCGCCGACGGCCAGGATCGTCGCGGCGGTGGCGGCGACCGCGAAGCCGCCGACCAGCAGCCCATGGCGTTCGATCCACGCCGGACGGGCCATCAGCGCCAGCGCCGCCACGCCGACCAGCGGCACGAGGATGACCGGGATGTGGATGATCAGCGGGTGCGCCGGCAGCCCGAAGGCACGGTGGATCTCGACCGGGATCAGCGCGAGCGAGAGCACCGTGAGCGCCAGGAGGATCAGCTCCCACGGCGGCGCAGCGGTTCGCCGGCTCGGGCTGGACGGGGGCGGAGCGGCGGGGGCGTCGACGGACATGCCGGCCTGTCTACCGGTGCACGTGAAGCCCGGCGTAGGAGTTCCCCGAGAATCGGCCTCGTCGCTCCCGCCCCGGCCGAGGAGGCCGGCGGAGCGCAGGCGGCGGGTGCTTGACCCAGGGCATACCGTGGAGATGCGCGCCCCGCGAATGCCTCCTGGACAAGGGAGCACCGAATGGACACCCCGGCGCCAGGACACGGACCCGCGCCATCCGGACAAGCGTCGGCCGACGAGATCGGACGGGTGGAGGCACGCGGGATCCACTACGTCCCGGAGGGCGATCGGCACTCGCACCCGCGCGACCTGGCCTGGGCCATGTTCGGGCCGCAGTTCGGGTTCGGCAACATGGTGTTCGGGTCGCTCGGCATCGTCTTCGGCCTGAGCTGGTGGAGCACCTTCACGGCGATCACGGTGGGCGTCGCGCTCGGCTCGCTGATCTTCGCCGGGGTGGCGATCCAGTCGCCCAAGACCGGGACGAACAACGCCGTCTCCAGCGGCGCGTTCTTCGGCCTGACGGGGCGCTACCTCGGCTCGCTGATCAGTCTCGTCATCGGGCTGGCGTTCTTCGCCATCCTGGTCTGGACCTCAGGCCAGACCATCGTCGACGTCCTCCACCGGATCGTCGGCAGCGGCACCGGGACCGTCGCTCTGTCGATCGCGATGCTGGTCGTGTCGCTGATCTCGTTCGTCCTCGCGCTCTATGGGCACGCGACGCTGGTGGCGAGCTTCCGCTTCATCGGGATCGCGAGCGCGGGGGTCTCGCTCCTGGCGCTGGTCGTCCTGGCCGGCAAGTTCCGCGCCGTCCCCGGCGGGAACTACCGGCTCGGCGAGTACTGGCCGACCTGGGCGCTGACGATGGTCCTGGCCGCGTTGCTGCCCGTGACGTGGGGGCCGTTCATCGGGGACTACGGCCGCTACATCCCCTCCAAGGCGAAGGCGAGCACGTGCGCGCTTGCCGCAGGGCTCGGCATCTTCGCGGGCTGCTGGCTGGCCGAGATCGTCGCCGCCTTCGCGACCACGACGTTCACGGATCCGACGACGGACTTCGCGACCGGCTTCCCGGCCGCCTCGCCGCTCTGGTTCGCGATCCTCCTGATGCTCGCTCCTGGTGGGCTGGCGAACATCGAGAGCGCCGCGATGTGCGTCTACAACGCCGCGCTCGACGCCAACGCCGCGTTCTGGCGCCCCACGCGCGCGCAGCTCACGTTCGTGATGAGCGCGATCGGCCTCGCCGCTGCGTACATCGCGCTGATCGCGTTCAGCGCGATCACGTCGATCGAGGCGTTCGCGACGCTGATGCTCGTCACGTGCACGCCGTGGATGGTGATCATGACCATCGGCCACCTGATGCGACATGGGTGGTACGAGCCCTTGGATCTGCAGGCGTTCGCGGACCGGGCGAACACGGGCGTCTACTGGTTCACCGGCGGCTTCAACATCAAGGCGTTCGCGGCCTGGGGCGCCGCGGTAGCCGTCGGCATGCTCTTCACGTCGACGAGCATCGTCACCGGGCCGCTGACCCGTCACGTGAGCGGAATCGACCTGAGCTTCACCAGCGCGGCGGTGGTGGGCGGTGTTCTGTATTACGCGCTCGTCAGGATCTTCCCCGAGCGAGGGGTGATGCCCGACGCCCCGCAGGACGAGCCATCGATCCCTCGCAGCGTGGGCGTGATCGAGTAGGGCCGGCGCTGAGCGGCACGGAGGCGTCAGGGCGAGCGGGTTCATGTGGTGGCGGGGCGGAGGTACGCTTGCAAGTCGATGCCCACGCGCGTGCCGTTGCTGCCGAGGCGCCCGAAGTCCGCAGGCGTCGTGTCGTGGCCGGTGGTCGCAGCGTCGAGGTGCCGGCCGGCGCCGGGCGTGGTCGTCACGGTGGACCTGGGGGGATGAGAGCGCTTGACGGGTCAGGATCTGAGTGCGCTGGCCGCGGAGCAGGCGGCGTTGCGGCGCGTCGCGACGATGGTGGCGCGCGGCGTGGCGCCGGAGGAGGTGTTCGCGGCGATCACGAAGGAGGTCGGGCGGCTGCTCCCCGTCGACTTCGCGGACATGAGCCGCTGCGAGCCCGACGGCTCGGTGACGTTCGTCGCGGCCTGGGGCAGCACCGCCGCGGTCTTCCCCGTCGGCAGCCGGTGGATGCCCGAAGGCAAGAACCTCTGCTCGATGGTCGCCGCCACCGGTCGTCCGGCGCGGATCGAGAGCTACGCGGATGCCTCCGGCCCGATCGACGTCGCCGTCCGCGCGGGAGGCATCCGCTCGTCCGTCGGGGCTCCGATCGTCGTCGAGGGCCGGCTCTGGGGCGTGATGGCGGCCGGCTCGCGGCGGGAGGAGCCCATGGCGGCGGACACCGAGGCGCGCCTGACCCAGTTCACGGAGCTGCTGGGGACCGCGGTCGCGAACGCCGAGAGCCGCGCGGGCCTGGCCCGGTTGGCGGATGAGCAGGCCGCGCTGCGACGGGTCGCCACGCTGGTGGCGCGTGGGACGAGGCCCGAGGAGGTGTTCGCGGCGGTCGCGAACGAGGTCGGACGGCTGCTGTCGGTCGATCTGGCGAACATGTGCCGCTACGAGCCCGACGGCACGCTGACCTTCGTCGCCAGCGCCGGGGGGCGCTTCTTCATCGGCAGCCGGTGGCCGATCGAGGGGCAGACGAACCTCGCCACGCTCGTGTTCGAGACGGGCCGTTCGGCCCGGATCGACGACTACGCCGATGCCACCGGCCCGCTCGCGGACGACCTCCGCGCGGCGGGCGTGCGCTCGGCGGTCGGGACGCCGATCATCGTCGAGGGCCGCCTCTGGGGCCTGATGGCCGCCTGCTCGAGCCAGGACGCGCCCTTGCCCGCGGACACCGAGGCGCGCCTCGCCTCGTTCACGGAGCTTGTCGCGACGGCCATCTCGAACACGGAAGCACGCAGGGAGCTGGCGGCATCCCGTGCGCGGATCGTGGTGGCCACCGACGAGGAGCGCCGGCGCGTGGTGCGCGATCTGCACGACGGCGCGCAGCAGCGGCTGGTCCACACCATCATCACGCTCAAGCTGGCGAACGACGCGCTCCAGAAGGGCGATGACGGCGCGCCCGTGCTCGTGCGCGAGGCGCTCGAGCACGCCGAGCGGGCGACGGCGGAGCTGCGCGAGCTCGCCCACGGCATCCTCCCGGAGGCCCTCAGCCGCGGCGGGCTGCGCGCCGGAGTCGACGCGCTGGCGTCGCGGATGCCCGTGCCCGTGGCGATCGACGTGCCCGCGGACCGGCTGCCGGCCCCGGTCGAGGCGACCGCGTACTTCGTCGTCGCCGAGGCGCTAACCAACGTCGCCAAGCACGCTGCCGCCGGACACGCCGAGGTGACGGCGCACATCGAGGACGGCACGCTCGGGGTCCGGGTGCGCGACGACGGCGTCGGAGGCGCCCGGCGCGGCGGCAGCGGCCTCATCGGGCTGGCGGATCGTGTCGCCGCCCTCGACGGCGAGCTCCGGGTCGAGAGCCCGGCTGACGGCGGCACCCTCGTCGCCGCCGCGATCCCCCTCCGCGGCTAGCCGCCGAGGTCGCACCGCTGCCTGCCGACGCCGGCGCTCCTACGTCGTGAAGGCGTCGCGCAGCTCGGCCTCCGTCGGCCGTGCCGCCGAGGGCTGGGTGATCCGCAGGTGGTTGCCGAAGGGGTCGCGGATGCCCATGTCGACCCCGTACGGGCGCTCCATCGGCTCCTGGGTGATCTCGACGTCCTTGGCGGCGAGCTCCTCGTAGGTCTTGCGGCAGTCGTCCGTCATGAGGATCACCGTGCCGCCGGCGACGCCCTTCGTGACGTGCTCGCGGACCTCCGCGGCGGTCGCGTCGTCCATCGACGGCGGGCCGGGACGCTCGAGCAGGATCTGGCGACCGTCGTCGCCGGGGACGTTGATCGTCAGCCAGCGCATGAAGCCGAGGTCGGCATCGGTGTGGACCTCGAAGCCGAGCTTGCCGACGTAGAAGTCGAGCGCCTCGTCCTGGTCGAGGACGAAGAGTGTGGAGATTCCGATGGTGTTGAACATGGCCGCGACGCTAACGCCGCTTGCGCCCGTCGGCTTCTCCGAAACTGCTCGGTCGCGTCCATGCCATGGTGAAGCAGGTCGGTACGTCCCTGACACGGGCCCGGTCGCGGTAGGCGCTCGGGGGCTCGCCGACGATCTCGCTGAACGTGCGGCTGAACGTCCCGAGGCTCATGAAGCCGACGTCGAAGCAGATCTCGGTGACGCTGCGGTCGGTCTGCCGGAGCAGGGCCATCGCCCGCTCGACGCGGCGGCGCTGCAGGTACCGGTGCGGGGTCTCGCCGAAGGTGTCGCGGAACGACCGGATGAAGTGGGCTTCGGACACGTGGGCGACTCGGGCGAGGCTCCGGATGTCGAGCGGCTGCGCGTAGTCACGATCCATCGCGTCCCGCGCCCGGAGGAGGCGGCGGTTGGAGTCTTCGACCGCGCGGCTCATCGCCACGAGCGTACCTCCGCCGCTGACCGCGCACCCCTGGCGGCCGGCAGACGGGTGGTCGGCACGCGCCGCGAGGCGTAGGGTTCCAAGCCCCCCGGTCCAGCCGCCTCGGATCGAAAGGAGCAGCACGATGAGCCACACCGAGATGGCCCCGGCTCAGGCGCGCGAGGGCCAGGGTCTGGACTTCAAGCTCGGTGAGCACGAGGCGCGGACCGGCCAGGAGGACCCCGCCTGGCCCGATTGGCACGCGGAGTACATGGTCCGCGAGCGGGCCGGCGAGGAGCTGCCGTCATGAGCGACTACGACGTCATCGTGCTCGGCGGCGGCTCGCCCGGCGAGCACTGCGCCGGCGCACTGGCGGAGGGCGGCCTACGCGTCGCGCTGGTGGAGCGCGAGCTGGTCGGCGGGGAATGCTCCTACTGGGCGTGCATCCCGTCCAAGACGCTCCTGCGACCGGGCGAGGCCGTGCACGCCGCGCGTGACGCCGCAGCGACGGCGCAGGTCGATGTCGAGGCGGCGCTGGCGTGGCGCGACTTCATGGTCTCCAAGTACTCGGATGCCGGCCAGGAGCGCTGGCTGGCGGAACAGGGCATCGCGTTGCTGCGCGGGACCGGCCGGCTCGCGGGAACGGGCGTGGTCGAGGTCGACGGCGTTGCGCACACTGCCGAGCACGTCGTCGTCGCGACGGGGTCGGAGCCGATCGTGCCGCCCGTCCCCGGCCTGCGCGAGCTCGAGGGGATCTGGACGAACCGCGAGGCGACGGGCATGCGGTCGGTGCCGAACCGCCTGCTCGTGCTCGGCGGCGGGGCGGTCGGCGTCGAGATGGCCCAGGCCGTGCGTCGCCTGGGCGGTGAGGTCGTCCTCGTCGAGATGGGCGAGCGCGTGCTGAGCCGCGAGCCGGCGGCGCTGGGTGACGCGCTCGGGGAGATCCTGCGCGCCGACGGTGTCGAGGTCGTCCTCCGGGCGACGGCGAGCGCCGTGCGGCGCGACGGCGAGGACTACGTCGTGGCGCTCGCCGACGGCCGCGAGCTGCGCGGGGATCGCCTGCTCGTCGCCACCGGCCGGCGCCCGCGCACCGCGGGGATCGGGCTCGAGACCGTCGGCATCGAGCCCGACGGGCACGGGGCGCGCGGGATACCGGTTGACGCGTCCCTGCGCGCGGGCGAGCGGCTGTGGGCGATCGGCGACGTCACCGGCCTGCTGGCCTTCACCCACGTCGGCAAGTACCAGGGCGACATCGTCGCGGCCAACCTCCTCGGCGAGCCGCGCGAGGC
>JAXDGY010000085.1:0-18337 GCA_034664785.1 Solirubrobacteraceae bacterium | reverse complement strand
CTCTCGCGTACGCGTCACGAGGCAGTCGTGCGTGCGGATGAGCCCCGGGGAGCAGCCCGCACCGGGGCGGACGGGGCGCTGCGCGGGCGGCCTGCAGGGCGAGGGCGGTTCGTCGAACACGACAACTCCAGCCCGTCGCATTCTGTTCAGTCCCCAATTCCCCTGGGCTCGCAGGGGTGGGAGCGTGGTGTCATGAACGACGTGAAGCGCCCGCCGCTGATCGCGCGGCGGGCAAGGAATCCCTGGCGGCAGACGGAGTGGTCCGGGTTCGCCTACCCGGTCGTGACCGAGGTCCAGCGTGCCGGTGCCGTGGTCCAGGCCGGCGCGCCGGCCCCGCAGCCGTCGTTCCGGACCGCCTCCGGGCCGGCCGACGCCTCCGCGCCGGCCTAGCCTCCGCGGCCACGGTCCAGCTGAGGACGGGTCGGGCGGACAGGTGCCCGGCACCATGGGCAGCACGAGCATGTGGCCGCCGGCGCGAGGGCACCCGAGACACGTGCTCGAACACGCTCGCCGACCGGCGGGCCTCCCGCCCGACTCCGAGAAGGAGCTGAACCGCATCCTTGCAACCCGACAGCGCGTTGCCACAGCCATCGCCGCCGCCGCTGCGATGGCCATCGGCTGCCCCACGGCCGGCGCGAGCGCCGCGACCGGCGCCGGCCTCCCGGTGCCAGGCGGCCTGCCGATGTCGTCCGGCCTGCTGAGCGGTGGCCTGCCGGCGTCGTCCGGCCTCGCGGCCGGCGGCCTGCCGGCGTTCGGCGGAGCGCCGTTCAGCCCGGGTGCCTGCGGGACCGTCGCGGGGGAGGGGCAGGGCGCGACGGGGGGGGTCGACACCCACGTCTGCGTGGGCGCCGGCCTGGTGTTCGTGGGGCCCGCCATCGGCCAGATCGCCACGGTCATCGGCCCCACCATCATCGGCCCGGCCGTCATCGGGACCTCGGTCACCTCGGCAGGCAACGTCATCGCGGTGCCGTGAGCCCGCGGCGCCGTCGCGCCGGCCTCAGGTCGTCTTGATCAAGCCGCCGTCGATGACGTAGTTGGCGCCGGTGACGTTGCCGGTACGCTCGGAGGCCAGCAGCGTGACGAGGGTGGCGACCTCCTCGGGCGTGGTGAAGCGGCCGGTCGCGAAGCCCCCGATGCCGGCGATGATCGTCGCCCGGGCGGTGTCGGCATCGACGCCCGTGGCCTGCGCCACCGTCTCGGCGACGCCGTGCTCCCCGAGCCAGAGGTCGGTGCCGACCGGTCCCGGCGAGACGCAGTTGACGCGGATCCCCTTTCCTCCGAACTCCTGCGCGAGGGACTTGCTGAGGTTGACCAGCGCGGCCTTCGCCGCGCCGTAGTCGATGGTGCCGGCGTCCGGCTGGAAGAAGGCGTTGACCGAGGCGACGTTGACGATGGAGCCGCCGCCCTGCGCGACCATCGGGCCCAGCGCGGCGCGGGTGGCCCGCAGGGCGGTGAAGAAGTTCATGCGCATCGCCCACTCGAACTCGTCGTCGCTCGTGCCCAGGAATCCCTCGACGCGCAGGCGGACCGCTCCGACGTTGTTGACCAGCACGTCGAGGCGGCCGTGGTGGGCGACCGCGCGCTCGACGAGCAGGGCCGGTCCGTCCGGCGCGGCGAGGTCCACGGGCACGCCGATGACCCGGTCGATGCCGTCGAGGGTGTCGGTGTGCCGCGAGCCGGCGACGACGTGGGCGCCTTCGTCCGCCAGCGTGCGGGTCACCGCGAGGCCGATCCCCTTGCCTGCGCCGGTGACGACGGCGACCTTGCCGGCGAGCTTCAAGTCCATGGGGTTGCTCCTCTGCTCCCGGCCGTGGCGGGGGTCATGTGACTGCGAGGGCGTACGGGGGGTCGGCGGAGCGGCCCTGGAAGGACAGGATCCGCGGGTTCTCGACCACGCCCTCCCGGATCTCGATCGCGCGGCGGATCGTCTCGCTCGCGTCCCACGCCGACGGCCCCGCCATGACGATCGGCAGGTACTCGAGCAGCGCCTCGCTGTTCTCCCACGTCGCGGAGTTCCACAGGAACGACGGGCTGTGGTCGACGGCGTAGTAGTGCAGGCCACGCCCGACGGTGAACATCGGGTCCGCGAACGACGTCGGGCGGGCCCACTCGAAGCCCATGCCCTCGTCGCAGGAGACGTCGACGAACAGCGTCCCTGGCTTGAAGCGCCCCAGGTCCTCGTCCATCACGAACATGAGCGGCTCGTCGGTGTCCTGCAGGATGCAGTTGACGACGACGTCGTACTGCGCCAGGACGTCGGCGAGCGGACCGGGCTCGCTTCCGGCGAGGTTGAGCGTGCGGCTCGGGTTCGCGGGATCGCGGCCGAAGTGCAGCATGCGCACCGACGCGAACGGCGAGGCGACCGCGGAGACGCTGCGCTGCGTCAGCACGGTGACGTCGCTGATCCCGAGCGCCGACAGGCCCCGGACGGCGCCGCGCGCGGTGGCGCCGAAGCTGATGACGGCGGCGCGCAGCCGGCGGCCGTAGTCCCCGGTCGATCCCAGCAGCTCCAGCGCGTGCAGGACCGAGCAGTACCCCGCGAGCTCGTTGTTCTTGTGGAAGACGTGCACGCTGAAGTTGCCCTCCTTCGTCCAGTGGTTCATCGCCTCCCAGGCGATGAGGGTCAGCTCGCGGTCGATGGCCAGCTGGGTCAGCCGCGGGTCCTGCACGCAGTGCGGCCAGCCCCAGACGATCTGCCCGCGGCGCAACGTCTCGAGGTCCTCCGCCAGCGGCTTGGGGAGCAGGATCACGTCGCACTGCGCCAGGAGCTCCTCGCGCGAGCGCAGGCCGCCGACCAGCTCGGCGAGGTGCTCGTCGGCGTAGCCGAAGCGCTCGCCGTAGCCGTGCTCGAGGAACACGCGGCGGCGCAGGTCGGCGTCGATCCGCTCGACGTGGGCCGGATGGATCGCCAGGCGGCGCTCGTCCTGCTTGCGGGACGTCGCGACGACGCCGACGCTCAGTGGGTCCACCGCGTGAGTCTACGCCGGGACCCGCGGTAGCTGCGAGGCTGATCGGATGGGGGCGCGCCTGGTCACCATCCCGATCAGTCACTTCTGCGAGAAGGCGCGCTGGGCGCTGGACCGCGTCGGCGTCGAGTACGTCGAGCAGCCGCACGTGCAGGTCCTCCACATCGCCGCGGCGCGCCTGGCCGGGGGAGGGCGGACGGTGCCGGTCCTCGTCACCGCGACGGGCGAGGTGCTCGCCGACTCCACGGACATCCTGCGCTGGGCCGACACCCTCGTCCCGCCGGGTCGCCGGCTGTACCCGGAGGGTGAGGCCGGCGACGAGGCAGCCGCGCTCGAGGCGTGGCTGGACGACGGCTTCGGCCCCGACGGCCGGCTGTGGATGTACCACGAGACGTTGCCGGTGGTGGGGGAGATGGGGCAGTGGGCCCTGGCCGGCGTCCCGCGCTGGGAGCGGCCTGTCTTCCGCGTCTCCCGCCCGGTGATGGACCGGGTCATCCGCCGCTACCTCCGGATCGACGCGGCGGCGGCGGTCGCGGCGCGCGAGCGCGTCGAGGGGGTGTTCGACGCCATCGCCGCACGACTGTCTGACGGCCGCCGCTTCCTGCTCGGCGACCGCTTCACCGCCGCCGACCTCGCCTTCGCGGCGCTCGCCGCGCCGATGCTGCTGCCGCCGCGCTACGGCTCGCCGCTGCCGCCGGCGGAGGCGATGCCGGAGGGACCGGCCCGCGAGGTGCGGCGGCTGCGCGCCCACCCGGCGGGGGTGTTCGCGGAGCGGCTCTACGACGAGGAGCGCGCCCGGCCGGCGCCCGCGCGGCCCTGAGCCGCGCGGCGCCGGCGCGGTGCCGGACGCTCAGGCGACGCCGACCGGCGCCGACTCGTCGCTGTACGTCTCGCCGCGCTCGGCCTTCTCGACCAGGGAGGCCGGGGGCTCGAAGCGCTCGCCGTAGGCGGCGGCGAGCTCGCGGGCGCGGGCGACGAAGCCGGCCAGGCCCCCGGCGTATCCGTTGACGTACTGCAGGACGCCGCCGGTCCAGCCGGGGAAGCCGATCCCCATGATCGAGCCGATGTTGGCGTCCGCGACCGACTCGATGACGCCCTCGTCGACGCACTTCACGCTCTCCAGCGCCTCGGCGAACAGCATCCGCTCCTCGAGGTCCTTCAGCGAGATCCCCGAGGGATCGGCGACGGGCGGGAAGCCCTCGCGCAGGCCCGGCCACAGCCGGGTGCGCCGGCCGTCCTCGTACTCGTAGAACCCGGCGCCCTCGAGCTTGCCCGGGCGCCCGAAGTCGTCGAGCATCCGGTCGATGACCTGCTCGGCGGGGTGGCCGTCCCAGCCGCTGGAGCCCTGCTCGCCGGCCGCCTTGGCCGCGTCGCGGATCTTGCGCATGAGCTTCAGGTTCAGCTCGTCGGAGAGCTGGAGCACCGGCGCCGGGTAGCCGGCCTGCGAGGACGCCTGCTCGATCGTCGGCGCGGGCACGCCCTCCAGCAGCATCGCGATGCCCTCGTTGATGAACGTCCCGATCACGCGCGAGGTGAAGAACCCGCGCGAGTCGTTGACGACGATCGGCGTCTTGCCGATCTGCTTGGCGACGTCGAGCGCGCGGTAGAGCGTCTCGTCGGTGGTCTGCTCGCCCTTGATGATCTCCAGCAGCGGCATCTTGTCCACCGGGCTGAAGAAGTGCAGCCCGATGAAGTCGGCGGGGCGCGACACGCCGTCGGCCAGCTGGCTGATCGGCAGCGTCGAGGTGTTCGAGCCCAGCAGCGCGCCGTCGGCGAGGTGCGGCTCGATCTCGGCGAAGACCTGCGCCTTGACGCCCGGGTCCTCGAAGACCGCCTCGATGACGAGGTCGGCGCCCGCGGCCGCCGCCGCCTCGGTCGTCGCGGTGATCCGCGCCAGCAGCGCCTCGCCCTTCTCCTGCGTCACCTTCCCGCGCTCGACGCCCTTGGCCACGAGCTTCTCCGAGTACGCCTTGCCGCGGTCGGCCGCCTCCTGCGAGACGTCCTTGAGGACGACCTCGACGCCCGCCTTCGCGCACACGTACGCGATCGCGGCGCCCATCATGCCGGCGCCCAGCACGACCACCTTGGTCGCGCGGAACGGCTCGATGCCCTCCGGGCGGTCGCGGTCGCCGTTGACGCGCTGCAGGTCGAAGAAGAACGCCTGGATCATGTTCTTGGCGACCTGGCCCGTCAGCAGATCGACGAAGTAGCGGCCCTCGATCTCGATCGCCGTGTCGAAGTCGACCTGCGCGCCCTCCACCGCGGCGGCCATGATGTGGTGCGGCGCCGGGTAGTTGGCGCCCTTGAGCTGCTTGCGGAGGTTGGCCGGGAAGGCCGGCAGGTTCTGCGCGAGCTTCGGGTTGGACGGCGCGCCGCCCGGGATCTTGTGGCCCTTGACGTCCCAGGGCTGGACGACGGGGTCCCCGCCCGCCTGCGCGGCGATCCACGCCTTCGCGGCCGGGACGAGCTCCTCGCGCGTGGCGACGACCTCGTCGACGAGGCCGAGCTCCTTGGCCTGGGCCGGGCGCAGCCGCTGGCCCTGGAGCAGCAGCTGCGTCAGCGCGGCGACGATGCCCAGCAGGCGCACCGACCGCACGACACCGCCGGCGCCGGGCAGCAGGCCGAGCTGGACCTCGGGGAAGCCGAGGACCGCCTTGGGGTCGTCGACGATCACGCGGTGGTGGGTGGCCAGGCAGATCTCCAGGCCGCCGCCCAGCGCCGCGCCGTTGATCGCGGCGACGACGGGCTTGCCCAGCGTCTCGAGGCGGCGCAGCATCGCCTTGCCCTCGCGCACCATGGTCGCGAGCTCCTCGGCCTGGTCCTTGGTCGCCTGCCGGAGGTCGTTGAGGTCGCCGCCGGCGAAGAAGGTCTTCTTCGCCGAGGTGATCACGACGCCCGCGATCCCGTCGCGCTCGGCCTCGAGGCGGTCGACGGCCGCCGCCATCGACGCCCGGTAGGCGGCGTTCATCGTGTTGGCCGACTGGCTCGGGTCGTCCAGGGTCAGGACGACGATGTCGTCGTCGCCGCGCTCGTAGCGGATCGTGCTCTCGCTCATGGCTAGAGGGCCTCCACGACGGTCGCGATGCCCATGCCCCCGCCGACGCAGAGCGTCGCGAGGCCGTACTTGCCGCCGGTGCGGTGCAGCTCGTCGATCAGCGTCCCGAGGATCATCCCGCCGGTCGCGCCGAGCGGGTGGCCCATCGCGATCGCGCCGCCGTTGACGTTGACCTTCTCCAGGTCCAGCTCCATGTCCTTGACGAAGCGCAGGACGACGGCGGCGAACGCCTCGTTGATCTCCACGAGGTCGAGGTCCTCCGCCGCGATCCCGGCCTTGGCCAGCGCCTTGCGCGAGGCCGGGGCGGGGCCCGTGAGCATGATCGTGGGGTCGGCGCCCGACACCGCGGTCGCCAGGATCCGCGCGCGCGGCTGCAGCCCGAGGGCGCGGCCGGTGTCCTCGTTGCCGATCGCCAGCAGCGACGCGCCGTCCACGATCCCCGACGAGTTGCCGGGCGTGTGGACGTGCTCGATCTTCTCGATCCAGTGGTACTTCTGCAGCGCGACGGCGTCGAAGCCGCCCATCTCGCCGATCACCTGGAACGACGGCTTGAGGTTGCCCAGGGTCTCGACGGTGGTCCCGGGGCGGATGAACTCGTCACGATCGAGCACGACGTGGTCGTTGAGGTCCTTGACCGGGATGACCGAGTCGGAGAACCGGCCCTCGGCCTGCGCGCGGGCGGCGCGCTCCTGCGAGCGGACGGCGTAGGCGTCGACGTCCTCGCGGCTGAACTCCTCGACCGTCGCGATGAGGTCCGCGCTGACGCCCTGCGGGACGAACGAGGTGTCGTAGTTGGTCTCCGGGTCCATCGCCCAGGCGCCGCCGTCGGACCCCATCGGCACGCGCGACATCGACTCCACGCCGCCGGCGAACACGAGGTCCTCCCAGCCCGATGCGACCTTCTGGGCGGCGACGTTCACGGCCTCCAGGCCGGAGGCGCAGAAGCGGTTGAGCTGGACGCCGGCGACGGTGTCCGGCAGGCCGGCCTTGATCGCGGCGGTCTTGGCGATGTCGGCGCCCTGGTCGCCGACGGGCGACACGCAGCCGAGGACGACGTCGTCCACGCGATTGGGATCGAGCCGCTCGTTGCGGACGAGCAGCTCGTGCATCAGCTCGACGACCAGGTCGACCGGCTTCGTCGCGTGCAGGGACCCGTTGCTCTTGCCCTTGCCGCGCGGCGTGCGGATGGCGTCGAAGACCAACGCCTCGGTGGCTGGCATTCCTCGTGCTCCTCGTATCGGAAGAAGGGGGCCCGGGACCGTACCATGGAAACATTCATTCGTGAACGCAAGTTCTCGATCTCGGCTACGATGCCCGCCCCGATGGCCTCCGTCTCCGACAACCGCCCGCGCCGCAACCAGGCGCAGCGCAGCGCAGCGACGCGCGTGGCGCTGCTCGACGCCGCGCTGGAGTGCCTCGTGGAGGACGGCTACGCCAACACGACGACGTCGCGCGTCGCCGAGCGCGCCGGCCTGTCGCGCGGCGCGCACCTGCATCACTTCCAGACGCGCGACGCGCTGCTCGCCGCCGCGGCGGACCACCTGACCCGCCGCCGCAGCGAGGAGCTGCTGGCCGCGGCCGACGCGCTGCCCGCCGGCCAGGACCGCGTGGGGCGCGGGCTGGACCTGCTGTTCAGCAGCTACGCCAACCCGCTGTACCAGGCGGCGCTGGACCTCTGGACCCACGCGCGCACGGATCCCGAGCTGCGCCGGCGCCTCGTGCCCGTCGAGCGCGCGTTCGACCGCCAGACCGTGGAGCTCGCCCGGCGGCTCTTCCCCGGCGCTGCCGGCCGCCCGGACTTCGAGCGCCTCGTGGAGCTGTCGCTCGCGACCATCCGCGGCCTCGTCGTGCTCGACACGCTGCACCCCGAGGGCAGGCGCGCGCGCAAGCAGTGGTCGTTCTGCCGGGCCAGGCTCGTCGCGATGTTCGAGGCCGCCGGCGCGGCGGACGGCGCCTAGCTCGGGATCGCGCGGGCCGCGCCGGCCCGCGCGCTCGAGGTGGCGCCGGCCGGGGCGGTCCGCTGACGCGACGTGAGCCGGCGGAGGGACGAGCGGACCGGCCGGGCGTCGGCCCGGTGGTGGGCGTGGAGACGCGGACGCGGGGCGACGGCCTGGGCGTACGCGGTGTGGAGGTGCGGGTGCATGGCGGGTCGTCCTCTCAGCGGTTCGAAGTGCACGTGCAGGCTCGCGGACGTGACGCCCTCCGCCACCCGTGCCACCACCCGTCTCCGGTGGGGGCAGACCGCACCTTCGCGGGGCGATCTGCGACCTGGTGTAGCGTCGGCGGCGTGGAGGAGCGATGCGCCTCCGGGCGGAGGATCACGGCGAGCGCCTGGATCGCGTGCGCGTTCGGCGCGGGCTGCCTGCTCGGCGCCCCCACGGCGGCGCCGGCGGCCGGGCCGCGGGTGGTCGGCGCCGGGCCGCTGGAGGCCGCCGTCGACGCGTCGCCGTGGCGCATCACGCTGACCGACCGCGCGCACCGGACGGTGCTCGCGCTGCGGACGGGCGGCACCGCCGCGGCGCCGGACGGCGCGCTCGGCTTCCAGGCCGCCGGACGCTGGTACCACGCGACGCGGGCGACCGCGCTGCGCGTCCGCGGCGGGACCGTGGTGGCCACCCTCGCGACCGACGATCCCGCCGGCCGGAGCCTGCAGGTCCGCGTGGCCCGCGACGCCGGCGGCGTCATCACGATCCGCATGGCGGTGACCGGCGCCGACCTCGCCGCCGTCACCGCGACGGGCGCGGCGTTCGCCGCCCGCCCGGGCGAGCGATACCTCGGCTTCGGGGAGCGCTCCAACGCGGTCGACCAGCGCGGCGGCACGGTCGACAGCCAGGTGTCCGACGGGCCCTACGTCGCGGCCGACCGTCCGATCGTCGGCGCGGTCGTCCCGCCCGCCGGCTGGGTCCCGCGGGACGACGCCTCGTACTTCCCGATCCCGTGGCTGCTCTCCACCAGCGGCTACGGCGTCCTGGTCGACGACGACGAGCGCGTCACCCACCACCTCGACGGCGGGGGCACCTGGAGCGTCGAGGTCGCCGCTGCGCACCTCGACCTGCGGGTCTTCGCCGGGCCGCGGCCCGCCGACGCGCTGCGCCGCATGAGCGCCCGGGTCGGCCGGCAGCCGCCCGCCGCCGCCCCGTTCACCTTCGGCCCGTGGTTCCAGCCGCCCACCGACGCGGTGCGCGACGCGGCCGCGCTCCGGGCCGCAGACGCCCCCGCCTCGCTGGCGATGACCTACGGGCACTACCTGCCCTGCGGGCTCAGCGACGCCGAGCGGGTGGCGCAGCGCGAGACGACGGCGGCCCTGCACGCCGCGGGCCTGGCCTCCACGACGTACGTGAACCCGATGATCTGCACCACGCAGCCGGCCTACGACAGCGCGGTCGCGGCGGGAGCGCTCGGGAAGACGGCGACGGGCGCGCCGTACGAGTACCGGTACTTCACGAGCCGGTTCTTCGGTGTCGGGCAGTTCGACTTCTCCGCCCCGGCCGGCGTCGCGTTCTACGGGACGCTGCTGGACCAGGCATACCAGGACGGTCACGACGGCTGGATGGAGGACTTCGGCGAGTACACGCCCGCCGACCTGCGATCGGCCGACGGCACCCCCGGGACGGCTATGCACAACCGCTACCCCGTGCTCTACCACGCCGCGGCGTGGTCGTTCGCGCGGCGCCGGGCGCGCCCGCTGGTGCGCTTCAGCCGGTCGGGGTGGACGGGCGCCGCGCGGTCCTCCCAGGTCGTGTGGGGCGGTGATCCCACGGTGGACTGGGGCTACGACGGGCTCGCCTCGTCCGTCCGCAACGGCCTGACGATGGGGCTGTCCGGCGTCTCGCTGTGGGGCTCGGACATCGGCGGCTACTTCGCGATCAGCGCCCCACAGACGACACCGGAGCTGCTGCGGCGCTGGATCGAGTTCGGCGCCGCGTCCGGGGTGATGCGCACGCAGGCCGACGGCACCGCGATCGGGGCCAAGGCGCCGCGGGCGCAGATCCTCGACCCCGACGTGCTGCCCGTGTGGCGCCGCTACGCCAAGCTGCGCACCCAGCTCTACCCGTACCTCGCCGCGGCCCAGCGCGAGTACGACCGCAGCGGCCTGCCGCTCATGCGCCAGCTGGCGCTGGCCTACCCCGCAGACGCCGCCGCCACGGCCCGCGACGACGAGTACCTGCTCGGCCCCGACCTGCTCGTCGCCCCGGTGCTCGAGCCCGGGGCGACGACGCGCCGGCTGTACCTGCCCGCCGGCCGCTGGATCGACGTCTGGAGGTCCGTCGCCTACCGTCCGGGCGACGGGTCGTTCGACGTGACCGGGACCAGGACGCTCGCCGGCGGGCACGCCGTCACGCTGCCCGCGCCCGCCGACGAGCTGCCGATGCTGGCGCGGGCCGGCGCGGTGATCCCGCTCCTGGCGCCGGACGTCCAGACGCTGAGCCCGTACGGCGGCAAGGACGTCGTCCACCTCGCCGACCGCAGCGACCGCCTGCGTCTGCTCGCCTTCCCGCGCGGGCGCACGAGCGCCGCGCTGGGGGACGGGGGCGACCGCGCGCTCTCCCACGAGGCCCCGGGGCGCTGGACGCTGACCATCGACGGGTCGCGCACCCGGCAGTACCGCGTGCAGGCGGGGCTCGGCGCCCTGCGTCACCGCCTCGTGCCCTGCCGCGTGACGGTCGACGGCCGTCCGCTGCCCCGCAGCGCCTGGAGCTACGGGCGGGCGAGCCGCGTGCTGCAGGTCACCGCGACGCTGCGGCGCGGCACGATCACCGTCGCCGGCTGCGCCTGACCGCCGGGCGCCGCGCGCGGCGGTGTAGCGTGCGCGGGATGGACGAGCGCTTCGCCACCGTCGGAGACGTCACCCTCTGCTACGAGACGTTCGGGGACCCGGCCGATCAAGCCGTCCTGCTCGTGATGGGGCTGGGGACGCAGATGATCGCCTGGCACGAGGAGCTCTGCGCCGGCCTGGCCGACCGCGGCTTCTTCGTGATCCGGTTCGACAACCGGGACATCGGGCGCTCGACGCGCTTCGACGCCGTCGCGCCACCCCGGCCGCTCGAGCTGGCCACCCGCCGGATCCGCAACGTGGCCTACACGCTGAACGACATGGCCGATGACGCCGTCGGGCTCCTCGACGCGCTGGACATCGACCGCGCGCACGTCGTGGGCGCATCGATGGGCGGGATGATCGCGCAGTGCATCGCGGCCCGGCACCCCGACCGGGTGCGCACGCTCGTGTCGATCATGTCGACGACCGGGCACCGCTGGAAGGGCCAGCCCGCCGTGCGCGTCTACCCGTTCCTGCTGGCCAAGCCGCCGCGCACGAAGGAGGAGTCGGTGGAGCGGCTGGTCAAGCTGTTCGCCGTGGTGGGCTCGCCCGGCTTCGAGCGCGACGAGGACGAGCTGCGCCGCCAGGGCGCGCTGGCCTGGGACCGCGGCCCGTCGGCGGCGGGGACGGGCCGCCAGCTCGCGGCGATCCTCGCCTCCGGCGACCGCACGCCGGACCTCTCGCGGATCACCGCCCCGACGCTCGTGATCCACGGCACCAAGGACCGTCTCGTGCGCCCGTCGGGAGGCAAGGCGACGGCGAACGCGATCCGCGGCGCGCGGCTGCTGATGATCGACGGGATGGGGCACGACCTGCCGCGCGGGGCATGGGGCCGGATCACCGACGCGATCGTCGCCAACGCCGCCCTCGGCGAACGCGACGGCGTGCGGTCCCGCGCGGCGACCTAGCAGCGGCCGGCAGCACGCGCGGGCGAGGCGCAGGCGACGGCGTCCGCGCGCCTGTCGTGCCGGGACGGGGGATACTCGGCGCATGCGGTCGCTCCGGGGGTTTCGAACGCTGTGATGTGCCCGCTTGGTTCCGAGCAGATCGCAGGGCTCGGCTTCGAGCAGGTGGTCCGGACAGCGCCGGTGGCGATCTCGGTCGTCGACGCGTCCGGGCTGGTGATCGACACCAACGCACGCGCGCGGGAGCTCACGGCGCGGCTCGGCCGCGAGATGCCGGCAGACCTCGACAGCGCGATCGAGATCTTCCACATGGACGGCCGGCGCTACGAGCGCGCCGAGTGGCCCGCGGTCCGCTCGCTCGAATCGGGCGAGGAGATTGTCGACGAGGAGTTCTTCTACGCCCTGCCGGAGGGCGCGCGCCTGTTCATCCGTTGCAGTTGCTCCCCGGTGCGTGACAGGGGCGGCGAGATCGTCGCCGCGGTGCTGGTGATGACCGACGTCACCGAGCGCAAGCGCGAGGAGGCGCGCCTGACGTACCTCGCCGGGCTGCTGGACACCACCGAGGACGCCGTCGTCGCCCTGGACGCGGAGTGGTTCGTCACCGTGTGGAGCGCGGGTGCCGAGCGCATGTACGGCTGGACGGCGGATGAGGTGCTGGGTCGTCATACCCTCGAGGTCGCGCGCCTGGAGATGAGTCAGGCGGAACGCAGCGAGGTGCGCCTGGCGGTTGCGCAGCGCGGACGGTGGCGCGGGGAGGTGATGGCCTATCGCAAGGACGGCGCACCCGTGTGGGTCGAGCTGATCACGGTGGCGCTGCGCGGTGCGCAGGGCGCGATCACCGGCTACCTCGGCATCCACCGCGACGTCAGCGAGCGCCGTCGCGCGATGCAGGAGCTGAGGGAGTCCCAAGGGCGCGTGAAGACCATCCTGGAGAGCATCACCGACTCCTTCGTCGCGGTGGACGGGGACTGGCGCTACACCTACGTCAACGACCGGGCGCTGCGTCGCCTCGAAGCGTGGTGCGAGAGGGCCGTGACACGTGAGGAGATCCTCGGCAGGAGCATGTGGGAGGTCTTCCCCGACGTGGTCGGCACGGAGGTCGAGCGTCGGCTCCGTGACGCGATGGGGGCGCCGGACGCGGTCGAGTTCGAGCTGTACTTCCCGCCGACCGACGAGTGGGTCGAGGTGCACGCCTACCCGTCGGCGTCGGGCCTGGCGATCTACTACCGCAACATCAGCGCGCGTCGGCGGGCCGAGGAGGCGTTGCGCGAGGCGCAGGAGCAGCGCGCGACCGCCGATCGTCGCCTGGAGGACGCCCGCGAAGCCGAACGCAGCCGCATCGCCCGCGACCTCCACGACGAGGCGCTCCAGGGCCTGACCCACGCCCTCGCCGTCACCGGCCTGAACGCGTCGAGCCGCGACGACGAGGTCTTCGCCATCCTGCAGAACGTCGCCCGCCAGCTCCGCACGGCTATCTACGACCTGCGCCGCGAACCGGACGGCGAACGCCCGTTCTCCCACGCCCTCCGCGAGCTCGTCGACGTCAAACGCGAGATGGCACCGGGCTGCGACGTGACCCTCGAGACCGAGGATGACCTGCCCGGCGGCTCGTTCGGGCACCGCGCGACCGAAGTGCTGCGCATCATCGGCGAAGCGCTGAGCAACGCGTGCCGCCACGCCGCCGCCGAGCGCATCGTCGTCCGGGTCACAGGCTCCGAGACGCGATTGTCCGTCCAGGTGACCGACGACGGGCGCGGCTTCGACCCCGAGCGGGAGCCGTCGGCGCTGCACGGTCAGGGTCTCCGGGGCATGCACGAGCGCGCGGCGCTGCTCGACGCCGAGCTCGACGTCCGAAGCGACGAAGCCGGCACCACCGTGCGGCTGCAGGTGGCCCTAGAGCCGACGTAGCCCCGGCTGTCCTCAGCCGGCGCCGGCCGGGACGTCCACGTCGGCGAAGCCGAGCGCCAGGCGCGCGAACGCCTCGTCGACCACCGCGCGCACGCGCGCCTCGACGGTGCGCGGCGCGCGGCGCTCGAGGATCGCGCCCGACAGCACCCGCTCCCGCAGGCCCATGACGGCGAGCACCATCGACGCGAGCGCGCGTGGCCGCGGGTCGTGCTCGGCCACGCCCCACTCGACCGCGATCACCGAGGCCAGCCGGTCGGTCCAGCCCTCGGCGATGACGAGCCGGCGCGCACGCAGCGCGGGGGAGGCGTGCTCGGTGGCGATGAAGCCGCGGAACCGCTCGTAGCCCTCGGGATCGCGCAGCGCCCGCCAGCCCCTCGCGTCGAAGGGGACGCAGCGGCCGGCCAGCACGGCGTGCAGCGCCGCGACGACGGTGGTCCCCGCCGGGCGCTCGAGCACCGCGTCGGCGATGGCCCCGATCACGTCGTCGGCGCGGTCGAAGAACAGCTCCTCCTTGCTGGCGAAGTAGTTGAACACCGTCTTGACGGAGACCTCCGCCGCCGCGGCGATGTCCGAGACCGTCACCGCCTCGAAGCCGCGCTCGACGAACAGCCGCGTGGCCACGTCGGAGATCGCGAGGCGCGTGCGCGCCTTCTTCCACTCCCGCAGTCCCGAAGCGCTCGGCAACGGCATGCCTTCCACAACACGAACTTTACATCCATTGAAAAATCCTGCCGGGTTTGCCAGGGTGGCCCGCATGCAGAAGGCGATCGAAGCTCAGGGGCTGGTCAAGCTCTACGGGGACAAGCGGGCCCTCGACGGCGTGGACCTGGACGTCGACCGCGGCCAGGTCTGCGCGCTGCTCGGGCCCAACGGCGCGGGCAAGACCACGGCGGTCCGCGTGCTCACCACCCTCACCAAGCCGGACGCCGGCACCGCGTGGGTGGCCGGCGCCGACGTCCTCGCGGACCCGAACGCCGTGCGCCGCAGCATCGGGCTCGCGGCCCAGGACGCGACCGTCGACGGCCTGCTGACCGGCCACGAGAACCTCACGATGATCGGCGAGCTGCACCACCTCGGCCGCGCCCGCGCGAAGACCCGCGCGAGGGAGCTGCTGGAGCAGTTCGCCCTGACGGACGCCGCGGGCAAGCTCGCCCGGGACTACTCGGGGGGCATGCGCCGCAGGCTCGATCTCGCCGCGACGCTCGTGGCCGAGCCCGAGGTCCTGTTCCTCGACGAGCCCACCACGGGCCTGGACCCGCGGGCCCGCAACGACCTGTGGGACGTCCTCGACGGCCTCGTCGAGGGCGGTGCGACGATCCTGCTCACCACCCAGTACCTCGAGGAGGCCGACCGCCTCGCCGACGACATCATCGTCGTCGATCACGGGCGCATCATCGCGCGCGGCGACTCGCGCAGCCTCAAGCGCCAGGTGGGCGGCGACCAGCTGCACGTCGTCTGCGTCGAGCGCGCCGACGTCGACGCGGTCGCGGCCCTCGTCGAGCGCGTGGCCGGGCACGTGCCGACCGTCGACGCGGCGGCGCGCGCGGTGACCGCCCCGGTCGAGGACGGCGTGGCGGCGGTCGGCGCGCTGGCCGACGCCTTGGGCGACGCCGGCATCGCCGTCGAGGACCTCGGGCTGCGCCAGCCGACCCTCGACGACGCGTTCCTGACCCTCACCGGCCTGCCCCCGGCCGCCGGTGCCGAAGAGCCCGTTCCCGTCTCGATCACCGAGGATGCCCGATGAGCGCCCACGCCCACAGCCCCGCCCGCTCGACCTTCCTCGGCGACACCTGGGTCATCGCCCGCCGCGGGCTGCAGCACATGAAGCGCCAGCCCGAGGCGCTCTCGGACGCGACGATCCAGCCCGTCATGTTCGTGCTGCTCTTCGCCTTCGTGTTCGGCGGCGCGATCAAGGTCCCGGGTGGCGGCAGCTACAAGGAGTTCCTGATGGGCGGGATCTTCGCCCAGACCATCGTCTTCGGCGCCTTCGGGGTGGCGATCGCGCTCTCGCACGACCGCAACAACGGCGCGATCGACCGCTTCCACTCGCTACCCATCGCGCGCTCGAGCGTGCTCGCCGGCCACGCCGTGGCCAACCTGATCCGCGCGCTGCTGCCGATCGCCTTCATGTCGATCACCGGCTTCGTCGTCGGGTGGCGCATCCACTCCGGCGTGCTCGACATCCTCGCGGCCTACGGCCTGATGATCGTCTTCTCGTTCGCCGTGATCTGGATCGGCGTGCTGATGGGCAGCCTGGTCGGGACGCCCGAGGCGGTGCAGGGCGTGGCGTTCATCGCGATCTTCCCGATCACGTTCATCGCGAGCACGTTCGTGCCGACGAGCACGCTGCCCTCGGTGCTCAGGACGATCGCCGAGTGGAACCCGACCTCGTCGCTGGCCAACGCCCTGCGCCAGCTGTTCGAGAACCCGGGCGGCGTGGCGCCGCCGGGCTCGCCGTGGCCGCTGGAGCACCCGGTCGCCTACACGCTGCTCTGGGCGGTGGGCATCGTCGTGGTCTGCGCGCCGCTCGCGGTCGCGCAGTACCAGCGCTCGATCCGCTCGTAGGTCCCGTGGCGCGGGACCGCCGTCGGCCAGGCTGCGCCCTGGCCCGCGCCGGGCGGGCCGTTCGTCCGGGTACGCGGAGCGCGGCGAGGCCGTACGCTCGCTCTCATGGCGAGCACCACCGGCACCCGCACCCTGCACCACTGGATCGGCGGCGCGCCGGACGACACGCCGGCCGGCCGGACGGGGGCGATCACCGAGTCGGCCTCGGGCGACGTGGTGGCCCGCGTGCCGTTCGCCGACGCGGCGCTGGTCGATCGTGCCGTCGCGCTGGCCGCCGCGGCCGCGGAGGGCTGGGGCCGAGCCTCGCTCGGGCAGCGCGCCAAGGTGATGTTCGCGTTCCGCGCGCTGCTCGACGAGCACCGCGAGGAGCTCGCCGGCCTCGTGGTCCGCGAGCACGGCAAGGTCCACGCCGACGCGCTGGGCGAGGTCCAGCGCGGCATCGAGGTCGCGGAGTTCGCCTGCGGCCTGGGCCAGCTGCTCAAGGGCGAGATGTCGGCCGGGGTCTCCAGCGGCGTCGACTCCTACTCGCTGCGGCAGCCGCTCGGGGTGGTCGCCGGCATCACGCCGTTCAACTTCCCGGTGATGGTCCCCATGTGGATGGTCCCGATCGCGCTCGCCTGCGGCAACGCGTTCATCCTCAAGCCGTCAGAGCAGGACCCGTCCCCCTCGCTGCTGATCGCGGACCTGCTGCGCCGGGCCGGCCTGCCGGACGGCGTCTTCAGCGTGGTCCACGGCGACCGCGAGGCGGTGGACGCCATCCTCGAGCACCCCGGGATCGCCGCGGTGTCGTTCGTCGGTTCGACCGCGGTCGCCCGCCACGTCCACGAGGCCGGCACGCGCCACGGCAAGCGCGTGCAGGCCCTGGGTGGCGCGAAGAACCACGCCGTGGTCCTGCCCGACGCCGACCTGGACCTGGCCGCCGACGCGCTGGTCTCCGCGGGCTACGGCTCCGCCGGCCAGCGCTGCATGGCGGTGTCGGTCGGCGTGCTGGTCGGCGACGTCGCCGAGCCGCTGGTCGCCAGGGTCCGCGAGCGGATCGGCCGCCTCGTCGTGGCGGACGGGACGCAGGCCGACGCCGACATGGGGCCGCTGATCAGCGATGCGCACCTGCGGCGGGTCACGGGCTACGTGGATCGCGGGGTCGCGGAGGGCGCGACGCTGCTGGTGGACGGGCGCGCGCTCGAGGCGGGCGACCGCGGCCACTTCATCGGGCCGACGCTGTTCGACCACGTCGAGCCGGGGATGGCGATCTACGACGAGGAGGTCTTCGGGCCCGTGCTCGTGCTCGTCCGCCGCGAGACCTACCGCGAGGCGATGGAGCTCATCGCCGCCAACGCCTACGGCAACGGCGCGGCGATCTTCACCAACGACGGTGGCGCGGCGCGCGCCTTCGAGCAGGAGGTGCCTGCGGGCATGGTCGGGATCAACGTGCCGATCCCGGTCCCGATGGCCTACCACTCCTTCGGCGGCTGGAAGGACTCTCTGTTCGGCGACCTGCACGTGCACGGCCCCGACGGGGTGCGCTTCTACACGCGCGGCAAGGTCGTCACGCGGCGCTGGCCGGACCCGAGCCACCGCGGCGTGGACCTCGGCTTCCCGGCGGAGCGCTAGGGCGCGAGGTCCGTCTCCACCTCGAGGCAGCGCTCCACGGGCAGCCCGAGCTCCCGGGCGTGGGCCAGCACGCTCTCGCGGTCGGGTGACTCGTAGACGCAGAAGGCCTTCAGGCCGCCGTCGGTGCGGACGACGTGCGTGTGCTCCCACTCGACCTCCGGGTAGCGCGCGAGCCTGATCTCCGTCGAGTGGGCGGCGATGCGGTCGAGGTCCTCGCGGGTGACGTCGCCGATGGTCCGCTCGAGCAGGTACCTGGGCATGGGCCGAGTCTCGCATGCCGGCGTGGGCGCGGAGTAGGATCGCCGGTCCCCGTGAGCCTCGCCATCCGCCTGCTCGGCAAGCCGCAGATCGAGCGCGACGGGGTCCCCGTCCAGCCGCCTCGCGGCCGTAAGACCTGGGCGCTGCTGGCCTACCTGGTGCTCTGCGAGCGGCCTCCTCCGCGCAGCCGCGTCGCCTCGCTGCTGTTCTCGGAGGCCGATGACCCGCTGGGGGCACTGCGCTGGAGCCTGGC
>JAXDGY010000084.1:0-13848 GCA_034664785.1 Solirubrobacteraceae bacterium | reverse complement strand
GCTGGGCGCCCGCGGTCGAGTTCTCCGACCGCGCGCGGGTGTTCGCGAGGGGCGCGCGCACCTGCGTGCCGCTGCGCTGCTTCGACGACGTCCTCGAGACGGACGAGTGGAACCCGACCGAGCACGGCGCCCACGAGCGCAAGTTCTACGCGGCCGGCGTTGGCAACGTCCGCGTGGGGCCGGCCGGCGGCAAGGAGCAGGAGGGCCTGGTGCTCCAGCGCGTCGAGCCCCTGAGCGCCGGCGCGATGGTCACCGTCCGCCGCAAGGTGCTCGCGCTCGACGCCCGCGCCTACGTGGTCAGTCCCCGCGTCTACGGCCGCACCGAGCGCGCGCGGCGTGCCGTGCCGGCGGGCGGGCGGTAGCTGCCATGTTCGCGTGGATCGTCCGGGGCAGCCTGCGGTTCCGCCTGCTGGTGCTGCCCGCCGCCGCGGCGCTGCTGATCTTCGGCATCGTCCGCCTCGGCACGGCGCCCGTGGACGTCCTGCCCGAGTACACGAAGCCCTACGTCGAGGTCCAGACCGAGAGCCTCGGGCTGTCCGCCGCCGAGGTCGAGCAGCTCATCACCGTGCCGCTCGAGCAGGTCCTGCTCAACGGCGTGCAGGGCGTCGACCAGATCCGCTCGGACTCCGTGCCCGGGCTGTCGTCGGTGGTCCTCGTCTTCGAGCGCGGCACGAACATCCTGCGCGCCCGCCAGCTCGTGCAGGAGCGGCTGACCCAGGCGCACGCGCTGCCGAACGTGTCCCAGCCCCCGCAGATGATCCAGCCCGTCTCCTCGACGAGCCGGGTGATGATGATCGGGCTGTCCTCGCGGCGGCTGTCGCCGATCGACCTCTCCGTCCTGGCGCGCTGGACGATCCGGCCCAGGCTCGTGGGCCTGTCCGGCGTGGCCAACGTCGCCATCTGGGGCCAGCGCGAGCGTCAGCTGCAGGTGCAGGTCGACCCCGAGCGCCTCCGGCGCCACGACGTCTCGCTCTTCCAGGTCATCAAGACCACCGGCAACGCGCAGCTCGTCTCGCCGCTCACCTTCCTCGACGCCTCGACCCCAGGGACCGGCGGGTTCATCGACGGGCCCAACCAGCGCCTCGGCGTGCGTCACGTGCTGCCCTTCGGCGCCCCGGCCGACCTCGGCCGCGTCCCGATCGACCGCCGCCACGGCCCGCCGCTGCGCCTCGGGGAGGTTGCGACGGTCGTGGAGGACCACCAGCCGCTCATCGGCGACGCCGTGGTCGACGGCGGCCCGGGGCTGATGCTGGTCGTGGAGAAGCTCCCGGGGGCCAACACGCTCGCGGTCACGCGGGAGGTCGAGCGGGCCCTCGACGACCTGCGGCCGGGTCTGGCGGGCGTCACCGTCGACAGCTCCGTCTTCCGGCCCGCGACGTACATCGAGGACGCGATCGACCACCTCGCCCTCGCGGCGCTGATCGCGGGCGCCCTCGCGCTCCTGGCGCTCGTCGCCTTCCTGTTCGCGTGGCGCGCCGTGCTCGTCTGCCTGGTCGCGGTCCCGCTCTCGGTGGTGACGGCGCTGCTCGTGCTCGATCTCACGGGGTCGACGCTCAACGCGGTCGGGCTCGCGGGGATCGTCGTCGCCCTCGGGATCCTCGTCGACGATGCGGTCGGTGACGTCCACGCCGTCACGCGGAGCCTGGAGCAGGAGCGCCGGGCCGGGCGCGACCCGGTGGTCGCCGACCTCGTCGCGGAGACCTCGCTGCGCGAGCGCGGCGTCCTGGGACCGGCCACGCTGATCGTGCTGCTGGCGATGGCGCCCGTGCTGCTGGCCGGCGGGCTCACCGGCGCCTTCGTCCACCCGCTGGCCCTCGCCTACGTGCTGGCGGTGCTCGCCTCGATGGCGGTCGCGCTGACCGTCGTCCCGGCCCTCTGCGTCGTCCTCTTCTCCGGCGCCCCGCGCGCCCCCGACGCGTCGCCGCCGGTGCGGGGCCTGCGGCGCGCCTACGGCGCGGGGCTCGCGTCGTTCATCCGCACGCGCCGGCCCGTGCTCGTGGCGGTCGGCGGCCTCGCCCTGATCGGCCTGGCCATCCTGCCGCTGACCGGCACGGCGCTGCGCCCGTCGTTCAAGGACCGCGACCTGCTCGTCAAGTGGTCGGCGACCCCCAGCACGTCGCTGCCCGAGATGGAGCGGATCACCGCCCGCGCGAGCGCCGAGTTGCGGTCGCTGCCGGGGGTCGGCGGCGTCGGGGCCCACGTCGGCCGCGCGGTGACGTCGGACCAGCCGGTCGGCACGGGCTCGGGCGAGATGTGGGTGAGCATCCGCCCGGCCGCGGACTACGACGCCACCCTGCGCTCGATCCGCCGCGTCGTCGCCGGGTACCCCGGCCTCCGCGGCCGGGTGCTGACCTACGAGGACGACCGCAGCGCCGGGGTGCTCACGCACGCCGACGACGGGCTCGACGTGCGGATCTACGGGCAGGACCTCGGGATCCTCGAGCGCAAGGCCCAGGAGCTGCGACGGGTGCTCGGCGGGATCGACGGCGTGCGCGCCCCGCGCGCCGTGCTGCCCGCGGTGCAGCCGACCCTGCAGGTGCAGGTCGACCTCGAGCGGGCGCGCCGCCACGGGATCAAGCCGGGGGACGTGCGTCGCGCGGCCGCCGCGCTCGTCGCGGGCATCGAGGTCGGGAGCTTCTTCGAGCGCCAGAAGGTCTTCCAGGTCGTCGTGCGCGGGGTCGCCACGACGCACCACAGCATCGACAGCATCCGCCGGCTGCTGATCGACACGCCGACCGGCGGCCACGTCCGCGTCGGCGACGTGGCGCGGGTCGCGATCACCCCCAACCCCGTCGACATCCGCCACGAGGCGGTCTCGCGCTACGTCGACGTGCGCGCGGCCGTGGCCGGGCGCAGCGCCGACGACGTGCGGGCCGAGGCCGGCCGGCGCATCCGCGCGATGGCCTTCCCGTACGAGTACCACGCCGAGGTCCTCGCGGCCGCCGACGACGTCCGGGCCCCGGCCGGGCGGTTTGCGAGCTTCGCGATCGCCGCCGCGATCGGGATCTTCCTGCTGCTACAGGCGGCCTTCCGGAGCTGGCGCCTGGCCGCGCTGCTGGCCGCGGTGCTGCCGCTCGCGCTGGTGGACGGCCTGCTGGTGGCCTTCGTCCACGGAGAAGCTCTCTCCCTCGGCGAGGCGGTGGGGCTGCTCGCGGTCTTCGCCATCGCCGTCCGGAACGCGATCGTCCTGATCTCGCGGCTGCAGCGCCTGGAGGACGACGGGACGCCGCGCGGCCCGGGCCTGGTGCTGCGCGTGGCGGGCGAGCGGCTCGTGCCCGTCCTGGCCACGGCCACGGTGACCGCCCTGATCATGGCGCCGCTCGCGCTGATGGGCGACGTCGCCGGCAACGAGATCACCCACCCCATGGCGCTGGTGATCCTCGGGGGGCTGGTCACCTCGACGGTGCTGACCCTCTGGATCCTGCCGGCGCTGTACCTGCACCTGCAGCACGGGTCCCGCGAGCGCGCGGCGCAGCCCGCGACCGCGGAGCCGCCGCGGGTCCCCGTCCCGCCGGTCGGAACCACCGCATGAGGAGGAGCCCGATGCCGCCCGACAAGCGATGGTGCACAGCGATCCTGGTCCTGGCGGCGCCCGCCCTCGCGTCCTGCGCCGGGTCCTCGACCTTCGACGACGCCCCGGCGGCGGACGCGGGGCCTGCCAGGGTCGAGGCGGTCAAGGGCTCCGACGCGCCGCGTCTGGTCCTGTCGGCCCAGGCCGCACGGCGGCTCGGGATCCGCACGACGGCGATCGTCACCGAGCAGCGCGGTGGCCGCAAGCGCGAGGTGGTCCCGTTCTCGGCCGTGCTCTACGACGCCCACGGCGGCGCGTTCACGTACACGAGCCCCAAGCACCTGGTGTTCGTGCGGCGCCCGATCCGCATCGCCTCCATCTCCGGCCGGGTGGCGACGCTGCGCGCGGGCCCACCGCCGGGGACGATGGTCGTGACCGTCGGCGCGCCCGAGCTGCTCGGGACCGAGTACGGCGTCGAAGAGTGAGCGGGGAGGGGCGTCCCGCACACCATGCGCTGGATCGTCGCGTCGAGCCTGAGGTTCCGGTACCTGGTGACCGCGGTCGCGGCCGCGCTGGTGTTCTTCGGCGTCCAGGAGCTGCGCGACGAGAAGGTCGACGTCTTCCCCGAGTTCGCCCCGACGCGCGTGGAGATCCAGACCGCGTGCCTCGGGCTGTCGGCCGAGGAGGTCGAGGAGCTCGTCAGCGTGCCGCTGGAGGACGCCCTCGGCGGCGTCAGCGGCGTGGACGTGGTGCGGTCGGAGTCGGTTCCCCAGCTCTCGAACATCACGCTGCTGTTCAAGCGGGGGACCGACGTGCTGAAGGCGCGCCAGCTGGTCCAGGAGCGCCTGCAGACCGTGGAGCCGACGCTGCCGACCTGGGCCGCGCCGCCGTTCCTGATGCAGCCCGTCTCGGCGACGAGCCGGATCATGAAGATCGGCCTGTCGTCGCAGCGGATCGGGCTCATGGACCTGTCGCTGACGGCCTACTGGAAGATCCGGGCGCGCCTGCTGCGGGTCGACGGGGTCGCGAACGTCGCGATCTGGGGCGAGCGGCTCAAGCAGATGCAGGTCGACGTCGAGCCCGACCGGCTGCGGTCCGAGCGCGTGTCGCTCGATCGCGTCATGCAGGTCACCTCCGACGCGCTGGACGCGGGGCTGCTGCGGTTCTCCAACGGCGCGGTGATCGGCACCGGCGGCTTCGTCGAGACGCCCAACCAGCGGCTGTCGGTCCGCCACTCGCAGCCGATCGTCTCCCCGAGCGACCTCGCGCAGGTGCCGGTGGCCGAGCGCGACGGGCGCCGGCTGCGGATCGGCGACGTCGCGAAGGTCGCCTACGGACCGCAGCCGGCGATCGGCGACGCCGTGGTCAACGACGGCCCCGGCCTGCTGCTGGTCGTGGAGAAGTTCCAGGGGGCCAACACGCTCGAGGTCACCAAGGGGGTGGAGGACGCGCTGCGCGACCTGCGCCCGGGCCTGCCGGGGATCGAGGTCGACTCGAACATCTTCCGGCCCGCGAGCTTCATCGAGCTGGCGATCCACAACCTCACCGTGGCGCTGCTGCTCGGCTGCCTGCTCGTCGTCCTCGTGCTCGCCGCCTTCCTGTTCGAGTGGCGCGCCGCGTTCATCAGCCTGATCGCCATCCCCCTGTCGCTCGTCGCCGCCGGGGTGGTGATCCACCTGCGCGGCGCGACCGTGAACACGATGGTCCTCGCCGGCTTCGCGGTGGCCGTCGGGGTGGTGGTCGACGACGCGATCATCGACATGGAGAACATCGTCCGGCGGCTGCGCATACGCCGCGCCGCGGGCAGCGACGAGTCGATCGCGTCGATCGTCCTGCACGCCTCGCTCGAGGTGCGGACGGCGATCCTCTACGCGACGCTGATCAACGTCGTGGCCGTGCTGCCCGTGGTCTTCGTCGGGGGGCTGTCCGGCTCGTTCTTCCAGCCCTTGGCGCTGTCCTACGCGCTCGCGGTGGTGGCCTCGATGGTCGTGGCGATGACCGTCACCCCCGCGCTGAGCCTCATCCTGCTCTCGCGGGCGCCGCTCAAGCACAGCGAGCCACCGCTCGTCCGCTGGCTCAAGCGCGGCTACGGCGGCCTGCTGGCCCGGGTGGTCCGCAAGCCGAAGGCCGCCTACCTGGCGGTGCTGCTCGTCGGGCTGATGGGCGCCGTGGTGTTCCCGCGGCTCGGCGACGAGCTGTTCCCGTCGTTCAAGGAGCGCGACTTCCTCATGCACTGGATCTCGCCGCCGGGGACCTCGATCCCGGAGGAGCGGCGGATCGTCACCCGCGCGAGCAGGGAGCTGCGGCAGGTGCCCGGCATCCGCGACTTCGGCTCCCACATCGGCCAGGCCTTCCTCGGGGAGGAGATCGCGGGCGCGAACTTCGGCGAGAACTGGGTCAGCGTCGACCCGCACGCCGACTACGACCGGACGCTCGCCTCGATCCACGACGTCGTCGACGGGCACCCGGGCCTGTACCGCAACGTGCAGACCTACCTGCGCGAGCGCATCGAAGAGGTCCTGTCCGGACAGGGCGACCCGATCGTGATCCGGGTCTTCGGCGACGACCTGCGGGTGCTCCGGCGGACCGCGGCGCGGGTGCGCGCCTCGCTGTCCGGCGTCTCCGGCCTCACCGAGCTGCACACCGAGCTCCAGCAGGACGTGCCGCAGATCGACGTCAAGGTCCGCCTCGGCGTGGCCGACCGCTACGGCGTCAAGCCGGGCGACGTGCGGCGGGCGGCGGGCGCGCTGGTGGCCAGCGAGGAGGTCGGCGACCTGTTCCGCGGCGGCCACGCCTACGACGTCCACGTGTGGAGCACGCCGAGCACGCGCAACAGCCTCACGGCGATCCGCAACCTCCCGATCGACACGCCGAAGGACGGGCAGGTGGCGCTGTCGACCCTGGCCGACGTGCGCATCCGCCCGACGCCGAACGTCATCAAGCGCGAGGACGGCTCCCGGCGGATCGACGTCGCCGCCAACTTCAGCGGGAGGAACCTCGGCGCGGTCACCCATGACGTCGAGGCCCGGCTGCGGGCCGTCCAGCTGCCGCTGGGCTACCACGTGCAGCTGCTGGGGGAGGCGGCGGAGCGCAAGGCCGCGCAGAAGCACCTGCTGCTGCTCGCCGGTGGCGCCGCGCTGGCGATCCTGCTGCTCCTGCAGGTCGCGTTCGGGAGCTGGAGGCTCGCGTGGCTGCTGCTGTTGACCCTGCCGATGGCCCTCGTCGGCGGTATCCTCGCGGCCTACGCAGGCGTCGGGGTGATCTCGCTCGGTGCGCTGATCGGGTTCTTCACCGTGCTCGGCATCGCGGCGCGCAACGGGATCATGATGATCTCCCACTTCCAGCATCTCGAGCGCTTCGAGGGCGAGGCCTTCGGCCCCGGGCTGGTCCTCCGCGGCGCGCGCGAGCGCCTGGCCCCGATCCTGATGACGGCGCTGGCGACCGGCCTGGCGCTGCTGCCGCTCGTCGTCTTCGGCGACAAGCCGGGGCAGGAGATCGAGCATCCGATGGCGGTGGTCATCCTCGGCGGCCTGCTGACCTCGACGCTGCTGAACCTGTTCGTCGTCCCTGTCCTGTACCTGCGGTTCGCCAAGCCCGGCGTCGCACCGCTCGAACCGCCACGCCATCCGCGGCGGCGGTCCTGGAGGCGCTCACGATGAAGCTCCGCCTGCCGTCGCCGTCGCTGGTCATCTCGTGCCTCGCGCTCGCCGTCGCGCTCGGCGGGACGTCGTATGCCGTGACGCGGCTGCCCTCGTCCAGCGTGGGCCCCCAGCAGCTCAAGGCCAAGGCGGTGACGCGGGCCAAGCTCAACGACGACGCGATCGTCGGCGCCAAGGTGGCCCGTGACGCGATCAGGGGAACCGACATCGCGGAGAGCTCGCTCGGCACGGTGCCCTCGGCGCTGCGCGCGGGCGACGCGCTGCGCGCGGCGCAGGCCGACCATGCGGCGGCCGCCGACCACGCGGCGACGGGCGCCGGGCTCGACCAGGTCAACTACCGCACCGCGGTGGGCGCCGTGGGGTCGGCCGCCGCCGCGACCGACACGGTGGCCGGGACCAGCACGACGGCGACCGCGACCGCGCGCTGTGACGTGGGCCAGCACGTCACGGGCGGAGGCGTGCAGGTCGAGGAGGACTCGGGCCTGGTGATCGGCGACGACTTCCCGAGCAGCAGCACGACGTGGACGGGGCGCGTCGAGAACGGCGATACCGCCTCGCACACGTTCACGGTCTACGCGATCTGCGTCCCCTCCGGGACGGCCGGGTAGGAGCTTGGTCTCGCGTGTTCGGCAGCGCCGTGATCGCGGCCGCAGTCCTGGTGTCGTCGCTCGTCGCCGGGATTCCGGGAGCGGGCGGACCGGGCGCCGGCGGCGCGGCCGCGGCGGAGCCCGTCCTGCCCCCGCCCGCGGACTTCGTGCGCGTGGTCGACAACCCCTACTACCCGCTCGTCCCGGGGTCGAGGTACCGCTGGATGGGCACCAGCAACGGGCAGCCCGTGAGCGACCTGATGACCGTGACGCACGCGACGCGGCGCATTCTGGGCGTCGCGACGACGGTGGTCCACGACCGCGCCTACCGGCGCGGGCGCCTCGTCGAGTCGACGACGGACTGGTACGCCCAGGACCGCCGGGGTGACGTGTGGTACTTCGGCGAGGCGACGACGGCGCTCGGCAGCCGCGGGCAGGTCGTCAGCCGGGAGGGCTCGTGGGAGGCCGGCGTGAACGGGGCGCTGCCCGGGGTCTTCATGCCCGGCCGGCCGCGGGTGGGGCAGGGCTTCCGCCAGGAGTACTTCAAGGGCCACGCGGAGGACCACTTCACGATCCGCAGCGTGCGTGCCGCGGTCCGCACGCCGTTCGTCACGTCGCGGCAGGCCATGCGGACGACGGAGACCACGCCGCTGGAGCCCGGCGTGATCGACGCGAAGTACTACGTGCGCGGCGTCGGGACGGTCGTCGAGGCCTCGGTCGAGGGTCCCGATCACGAGCGGCTGGAGCTCGTGTCGTTCCAGAAGGCGGGCTGAGTCTGCCCGCCGTGACAGGCCCGCGCGCCCCGCGTCGCGATGTCGTGACCTGCACGTCCTAGCCCCGTCACGCTGCTCCGCGCGAGGGTGCCGGCATGTCCCGCCTCCGCTCCTGTCGCGGCCAGGCGAGCGTCGAGCTCGTCGCCCTGTTGCCCCTCGTGGCGGTGCTCGCCTGTGCGTTGTGGCAGGGCGTCGTGGCCGGACAGGCCGCCTGGCTGGCGGGGACCGCGGCCCGGTCGGCCGCGCGCGCGGCTGCGCTCGGGCAGGACGCCCAGGGCGCCGCGCGCGCCGCGGTGCCGCGGTACCTGCGTGACGGCGTGCGGGTCCGCACGGCCGCGGACGGCGAGGTGCGGGTCCGCGTCGCCGTGCCGCTCGTGACCGGCGGCGTCCGGCTGGCCACCGTGTCGGCGCGCGCCCGCTTCGAGCCCCAGGCGTGATGGCGGGGGCGCGCGGCTGCCGCGGTCAGGCGACGGTCGAGCTGCTCGCGCTGCTGCCGTTGGTCGTCGGCGTCGCGCTGGTGGCGGCGCAGGCCCTCGCGCTCGGGCGGGCGCACGAGCTCGCGGGTCACGCCGCCGAGGCCGGCGCCGTCGCGCTCGTGCAGGGCGGCGACGCCCGCGTCGCGGTGCGCGCGGCCGTGCCCGGCTGGCCGCGCGAGCGCGTCGGGATCCGGGTCGACGGGCGTCGCGTGACGGTCGAGCTGCGCGCCACGGCCGTCGTGCCGGTGCCGGCCGCGTGGCTGCGGGCCCGGGCCCGGGCCGACGCGGGGCCGGCAGCGTGAGCGCGGTGGGGGCTGGCGGCCTCGGCGCCCGCCTGACGGCGTTCTTCGTCGCGCCGGCCGGCCCGATGCCGCGGGCGCGGCCCGACGCCGCGCCCGCGCGGACGGAGGCGCGGCAGGCGCCGGGGCGTGGCCGGATCGCGATCCGCGCCCGCGCGGTCGCGGTACTCGGCCCGGCCGGGGCCGGCGCGTTCGCCGGCGACCTGGCGGTGGCGCTGGCGCGCGCGGCGCGCGCGCCGGCCGCGGTCGTGTGCCGCCACGGGGCTGCGTCCCCGCCCGCGCTGCCGCTGCCCGTGTCGCCGGCCGCGCGGCGCCTCGCGGCGCGGCTGGCCGCCCAGGGCCTGGACGTGGAGGTGCGGGGGCGGTCAGCCATCGTCGCCCTGCCCGAGGATGACGCCGCCGCGGCCGCCGCCGCGCTGCGCGCGGGCGCCGCGGCGGGTGACGCGCCGGTCGTGCTGGCCCTCGGCGGGCCGCGCGGTGCGGCGCTCGAGGCCCTGCTGGACGAGCAGGAGCTCTGCGTGGTCACGAGCCGCCCAGGGGCCGACGCCACGATCCCGGCTCTCGCCGTGGCCGGGTTGTGCGCGCGGCTGCCCGCCGGCGGCGTGTGCGCGGTGGAGGTGGCGGCGGGGCCGCTGGGACGCGGCGTGCGCCCGGCCCGCGGCGGTCCGCTCGCGACCGTGCTGGCGGCGCTCGCGTGAAGCGTGCGGCCGCGGAGCGGGGGCAGGCGACCGTGCTCGCGGTCGGGCTGCTGCTCGCGCTGCTCCTCGGCGGGCTCGTGCTCGGCGGCGTGGCCCGCGGGCTGGCGATCCACGGCGACCATCGCCGCGCGGCAGACCTCGCCGCGCTCGCGGCGGCACGCGCGATGCGCGCCGCGCAGGAGCGCCTGTTCACCCCGACGTCCGTCGGTGGCCGCCCCGACCCGGCGCACCTCGAGCGCGCGCAGTACCTCGCGCTTGCCCGGCGCACCGCGGTGGAGACGGCGCGCCGCAACGGGGCACGCGACGTCCTGGTCGGCTTTCCGGGCGCGGCGGGGCAGATCGCGCCCGTGCGCGTCGCGGTGACCGTCCGCGATCCGATCGCGGTCGCCGGGCGCCGCCTGCGGGCGCCGGCGACGGCGGAGGCCGAGCTCGTGCCCCCGGGCGGCGCGCCGGCTCCCGGCGCCCCGGGCGCCGGCGAGTACCGCGGGCCGTTCGCCGAGCGGCAGGGCAAGCGGATGCGCCCAGACGTCGCCGCCGCGTTCGACCGGCTCGCCGCCGCGGCGCGAGCCGACGGGCACGCGCTGCTCGTGAGCAGCGCCTTCCGCGGCGACGCCGAGCAGGCCGTGCTGTTCGCGGCGCATCCGGATCCGAAGTGGGTCGCCCGCCCCGGCACGTCGCTGCACCGCCTCGGCACCGAGCTCGACCTCGGTCCCCCCTCGGCCTACCGCTGGCTGGCGGCCAACGCCCCGCGCTTCCACTTCAAGCAGCGCTACAGCTGGGAGCCCTGGCACTACGGGTTCACGCTGAACGCGGGGTCCGCCTCGCTGGGCTATCTGGCGGGGGAGGAGCACGCGGTGCCGTCCTTCGTGCCCGCCGCCTACGCGCCGGCGATCGCGCGCGCGGCGCAGCGCTGGAACGTCTCGGCCAACCTGCTGGCCGCGCAGCTGCACCAGGAGTCGGGGTTCAACCCGTTCGCGAGCTCTCCCGCCGGCGCGCAGGGCATCGCGCAGTTCATGCCCGACACGGCGGAGCAGTACGGCCTGAGCGACCCGTTCGACGCGGAGCGGGCGATCGACGCGCAGGCTCACCTCATGCGCGACCTGCTGCGCGAGTTCGGCGCCGTCCCGCTGGCGCTCGCTGCCTACAACGCGGGCTCGCGGCGGGTGGCCGCGTGCGGGTGCGTGCCGCCGATCCCGGAGACCCAGGCCTACGTCACCGCGATCCTCGGCCTCCTGCACGGGGCCGGGGACCCGGCCGGGGCGGCGGCGGCCGGGCTGGAGGTGCGCCTCGTCCGGTGAGGTGAGCCCTCGTGTCGACCGGCGGTCCGGCGGGTAGCGCTGAGGCCATGGCCGGGCGCATCCTGGTGGGCACCTCGAGCTGGGCGGACCCCGGCTTCGTCGCCGAGTGGTACCCGCCCGGCCTCCCCGCCTCCGAGCGCCTGGGCTTCTACGCCGAGCGCTTCGACGTCGTCGAGGTCAACGCCACCTGGTACGGCCTCCCGGCACCGGCCGCGACGCAGCGCTGGGTCGAGCAGACGCCGCACGGCTTCACGTTCGACGTCAAGCTGCACCGGCTGCTGACCCGCCACGCCGCCCACCCCGAGGACCTCCCGAGCGACCTGCGCGAGGGCGTCGACCTGACGCCGCGCGGGCGGATCGTGCTCGACGAGCGCCTGGAGCGCACGGTTGTCGCCCGCACGCTCGAGGGGCTCGAGCCGCTGGTCCAGGCCGGCCGTCTCGGCGCGCTGCTGTTGCAGCTGTCGCCGTCGTTCAAGCCCGGCGCGCACCGCCTGGAGGAGCTCGACGGCCTCCTCGAGCTGCTGGCGCCGCACCGCGTCGCGGTCGAGCTGCGCCACCGGGGGTGGCTCGACGAGGAGCGGCGCGAGGCGACGCTCGGCTGGTACGAGCGCCACGGCGCGGTGTGGGTCGGCGTCGACGCCCCCGAGGGCTCGGCACCCACGCTGCTGCCCGCACTCGACGCCGTCACCCGCCCCGAGCTCGCCTACCTGCGCGCTCACGGGCGCAACGCGAAGGGCTGGATGACCGGCCGCGACGTCGCGGAGCGCTTCGCCCACCACTACGACGACGGCGAGCTGCGCGAGCTGACCGGCCGCGCGGAGCGCCTCGCCGAGCAGGCCGACCAGGTCCACCTGCAGTTCAACAACAACCGCGGCCGCGACGCGCCCGAGGCGGCGCGTCGCACGAAGGAGCTCCTGGGACAGGACCCGGGTCCGCCGGTCCCCGCCCGCGACGAGGCCGCGCACGCCGGTGCCTGACGACCGCGCCGAGCGCCTGGCCGCGATCGCCGACGACCTCCGCGGTCACGTGCCCTGCGGCTTCGAGCCGTGCGAGACGTGCACGAACTTCGTCCCGGGGGAGGGCAGCCCCGACGCACGCGTCCTGCTCGTCGGCGAGGCGCCCGGGGCCACCGAGGACCGCACGGGGCGCCCGTTCGTGGGGCGCGCGGGGAAGCTGCTCGACGAGGTCCTCGAGGCCGCCGGCCTGCCCCGCGAAGCGGTCTTCATCACGAACGTCGTCAAGGCCCGGCCGCCGGGCAACCGCGACCCGACGCCGGCCGAGGTCGCCCATCACTGGCCGTGGCTGGAGGCGCAGCTCGACGTGCTGCAGCCGGCGCTGATCGTCCCGCTCGGCCGTCACGCCCTCGGTCGCTTCGCCGACCGCAGCGACAAGATCTCCGAGGTGCGCGGCCAGGTCGTCGAGCGCGACGGGCGCCGCCTGTTCCCGCTCTACCACCCGGCGGCCGCGTTGCGCTCGACGACGACCCGCGCGCAGCTGCTCGAGGACGCCCGCGCCCTCGCCCGCACGGCCCGCGAGCTGGACCGGCCCGGCGGCGCCTAGCCCGCGCGACGCGCTGATCTGCGCCGCAGCCTCCCTGTCGGCCAGCCCGGCATCGTCGACCTACTTCCGCGGCGTGACGCTCGTGAAGATCCGTCGGAGCGCTTCGAGGTCATCTCGACTCAGGGCGCTCAGCGCCGGGGGCGGCGTGCCGAGGATCGCGTCGGCTCGTCGAGCCATGTCCTTGCCCTTGCGCGTCGCCTCGACCACCTTGGCCCGCCGGTCGGAGGGATGCGGGCGGCGGCGCGCGAGTCTCAGGGATTCGAGGTCGTCGACCACCACGGTCGCGTTGGGAGGATCGATGCCCAACGCCGCAGCGAGCTCGCTCATCGACATCGGCCGGCGCGCCACCCGACGGAGTGCCCGGGCGCGGCCGAAGCTGATGCCGAGCGCCTCGGACACCTCGCGCCGCCTGTCGTTGTCGAGCACGAGGTCGCTGATGAGCAGCCATACCTCGCGTGAAGTCACCGATGCGTCGTCGCGGTGTGGGGCATCGTCGCCAGGCCGTGCGCTCATGCCGGCGCCACCCTGGGCCCGAGGGCTTCTGGATTCAGCTCTGCCGCCGTATGTCTGGCCGACGCGTCGGCCCGACTGGTGGTCCCCATGAAGCCGAGCAGAAGCACGACACCACCGCAGGCCGTGAGCGTCCACCAGCCCGGGGCGCTCGCCGACGACAGGTCTGCATGGACCGACTCGCCCACGCGGGAGGTGACGATCGCCCCGACGATCGCCACACCCAGCGTCTGGCCGAACTGCCGTGAGGTCGTGGCGATCGCCGAGGCGACGCCGGCCTGGGCTCGCGGCATCCCGGACACGGCTGCGTTCGTGATGGGTGCGTTCACCAACCCGAAGCCGAGCCCGAAGATGACATACGCCGCGATCAGCCGCGACAAGGGGGTGGCGGAGTCGATCCCGGCGAGCATCGCGCATGCGGTCACCGAGCAGACACCGGAGATCACGAGGGGCAGGCGGGGACCGCGCCGGCCGACG
>JAXDGY010000083.1:0-4151 GCA_034664785.1 Solirubrobacteraceae bacterium | reverse complement strand
CGGAACTCCGGATCGGTGACGGTGAGCTTGTCGCTCTGGACGAAGACGACCTCCTCGACCGGCCGCAGGCCGGCGCGGTCCAGCGCCACCTCCGCCTTGTGGGCCTCGCCGGAGTACTGATCGACGTCGGAGATCTGCGTCGTGCCGATCGCGTTGCCGGCCATGAACACGACGAGGACGAAGGCGAGCCAGCCCCAGAACGCCTTCTTGCGGTGCCGGCTGCTCCAGTGCGCCATGCGTGCCGCGACGTTGGGCGAGTGCTTCGACGAGGATGTGGACATGCTCGGCTCCGGACGCTTGGTCGGCCGTCGACCGCTGTGGATCGAGGCCATGCGCCGGCCGAAGGTTGGAGCCGGAACAACGTCGCCTGCCGTGCTCTGAGGCGAAGCGAACGCTTAGGATACACCCGGCGCGAAGACGGTCGGCGTGCGTCTTCGAACCTCGGAGCGCAGGATCTACACTCGGCCTCTGAGTCGCTGATGAGCTACCGCGAGACCGAGCATCTGCGCGTGCTGATCGCCAACGAGCGGAAGGATCGCCTCGCCCTCGTCGCCCCGATCGTGATCGCCTTGGGCCACGAGGTGATCGCGCGCGAGATCGACGTCGGGGACGTGGGCGCCGTGACCGCCAGGGAGCGACCCGACGTGGCGCTCGTCGGCCTCGGCGAGAGCTCGGAGCACGCGCTCGACCTGATTGACCGGATCGTGCGCGAGGCCGCGTGTCCGGTGATCGTCCTGCTCCACGCGCGCGACGAGGACTTCGTGCGGGAGGCGTCCAAGCGCGGCGTCTTCGCCCACATCGGCGACGCCGACGTCGACGAGTGGCAGAGCTCGATCGACATCACGCTGCGCCGCTTCGCCGAGTACCACGACCTCGAAGGCGCGTTCGGGCGCCGCGCGCTGACCGAGCGCGCCAAGGGCATCCTGATGGAGCGCCACGCGATCGACGAGGCGAGCGCCTTCGACCTCCTGCGCGAGCACTCGCGCGTCGGCAACCGCAAGCTGATCGACCTCGCCGCCGCGGTCGTCGACGGCCATCGCCTGCTGCCGAAGCAGCCGCACGACCCCGGCGCGCCCACGTGACAGCCGGCTGCGGACCGGGATAGGTTGGGCCATGGCCACCACCCGCTCCGCCGCCCCCCTGCTCCCGCCGCTGCTGAGCTCACGACCGCCCGCGCTGCGTCTCGTGCTCGCGGGGGTCGTCCCGCTCGCGTTCGGCGCGCTGTGCGGGTGGGCGCTCGGCGTCAGCGCAGCGCTCTACCTCGTGCTCGCCGTGCCCGTCGCGATCCTCGGGGGCTTCGGGGCCGGCATCGAGCACCTCGGCCCGCGCTCCGGCGCGCAGCGCGGCGCGATCGGCGGCCTGCTGTTCGGGACGGCGATCGTCGTCACCCACGACCTCATCGGCGGCGGCGCGGAGGTCTCCCAGTCCGACCCGGCGATCCTGCTCGCCGTCGTCACGTGCGTGACCGGAGCCCTGCTCGGCGCGGCGGGCGGCGCGCTGCGGGCTCGCCTGCAGTCGCGCTGAGCCGCTCAGCCCGGGCCGAAGGGCGGGATGTTCTGGAAGATCCCCGGGCGGGGATCGGCGGGCTCCTCGGGCCGCGGTCGCGACTCCGAGTGGGTGCCGGAGGGACGCGCCGCCCCGACGCGCGGCCCCTTCAGCCGGACGACCTCCCACGCTCCGGGTGAGGCTTCCGTGACAAGCCAGTGCTCGTCGGCGGAGGCGTCGGCGTTCAGCGCGGCGGCGCGAGCATCGGCTTCGTCATGTGTCATGGGCGAAGGGTACGCCGCCCCCGGCGGAGCCTGAGCCGGTGTCAGAGCCGCCGCGGGACGCCGGTCGCGGCACGCAGCAGGGCGTCGCGCGCGGCGGTCGGCGTGAGCTGCATCAGCTTCGCCTGCGCCCGCGGTCCGGCGCCGACGACATAGCGCGCCTTGGGGCGGCCCGCCGTCAATGCCCGTTCGATCGTCGCCGCGACGCCGTCGACGGGCGACGCCATGCGCTGTGATCGGGGGATCATCCGCCGCGAGCCGTCGATGTGCCGCGCGTAGAGCTCGCGGTGGGCTGGTGACAGCGCGGCGACGGACGTGTCCAGGGACTGGTCCGCCTGGCGCCACATGTCGGTGTCGGTCTGCGCGGGCTCGACGAGCACGACGCGCATCCCCCACGGCCGCAGCTCTATCCGCAACGCATCGGCGAGGCCCTCCACGGCGAACTTCGACGCGTTGTAGGCGCCGGTCATCGGCGTGGACACCCTGCCGCTGAGCGACGAGACGAACACGACGCGCCCGCGCGACGCGCGCAGCCTCGGCAGCACCGCCTGGGTGACCGCGACCTGGCCGACCACGTTGACCTCGAGCTGCCGTCGCAGCTCGCCCAGCCCGATGCCCTCGACGGGTCCGGAGACCACGATCCCGGCGTTGTTGACGACCGCGTCCAGGCGCGCCGGCAGCGCGTCGTCGAGGGCACGCACCTGATCGGCGTCGGTGACGTCGAGCAGCACCGGCGCGATCCGGCCGCCCCCGGCCGCGGCCAGCGCCTCGCCCTGCTCGGCCCGGCGCACGCCGGCCACGACGTCCCACCCGGCGGCGGCCAGCCGCAACGCCGTGGCGCGGCCGATCCCGCGCGCCGCCCCGGTCACGAGCACAGAAGGCATGGCGGCAACCTACCCGCACGGCCGCCGCCGGCCGCGGCCCATCAGTGGTGGGCCGGCTCCAGCACCTGCTCGCGCGCCCTGCTGACCATGACCTCCCCGGTCATGCCGCCGGTGCGCTCGATCTCGATGCCCGCGAGGTGCCGGCGCACGAACTCGGCGGCGAGCTCCTGGGAGCGCTCGGCGCCGGCGCGGTCCTGGAAGATCGTCATCGAGCACACCTCGCCGTCCTCCGACGCGATGAGCTCGTAGGCGACGAACCCCGGCTCCTCGGACAGCCGGTCGGCCAGCTCCGTGTCCGCGAGATGCATCGTGGCATCGAGCTGGTCGGGCGACACGCGGTACTGGCGCATGTTCGCGTACATGGGGTGTCCTCCTGTTGCAGTGAGTGGATGGACGGGACGCTCCTGACGAGGCTACGCCTCCTTCGCCATGCCGCCCATCGCGTGCTTCATCTCCAGTCAGCGCGGCGACGACCGGGACGAACCTGAAACCGGGTCTGGCGTTCCTCACCGGAGAACAACGTCACGAAGTTCACGTTGAGCGCCGTCGGGGCGGCTCTTACGATTCGAGCTCGAGCCAGGTAGGCCCGCAGGGCGGCGGGCGATGGCGGCACAGGGACGGCTTCGGGAGTCCGGCCTTGGAGCGCGAGCGAGCGCTCCACGCCCGGCCGTACGGGCGCGCCTGCTCCGGATCGTCCACGTCGACGAAAGGATCCCCATGCAACCAGTACAGCGGCGCACGAAGGCACTGGGAGCGGCCGGAGCGGCCGGTCTGCTCCTCGCAGGGCTCGGCGGGTCGCTTGCCGCGCAGGGCAGCCAGCCCGAGAAGCGGATCGACTTCACGATGGTCCGCTCCGCTGCGGCCGCGAACGCGGGCTGCGTCCCGGACGCCCGCGCGAGCGTCGAGATCCAGTCCAAGGGCCCGGTGGAGAAGATGCGCGTCCGCGTCAAGGGCCTGCCGAAGAACACCAACTTCGACTTCTTCGTCATCCAGGTGCCCAACGCCCCGTTCGGGCTCTCCTGGTACCAGGGCGACATCGAGACCAACGGGCACGGCACAGGGACCGGCTCCTTCGTCGGCCGCTTCAACGTCGAGACGTTCATCGTGGCCCCCGGCAGCGCACCGGCCCCGAAGGTGCACGACGCCGACGCGACCACGAACCCCGCCACCCCGCCGGTGCACACGTTCCACCTCGGGCTGTGGTTCAACTCGCCGGCGGACGCCGCCGCGGCCGGGTGCCCGAGCACCGTCACGCCGTTCAACGGCGACCACACCGCCGGGATCCAGGTGCTCAGCACCCGGAACTTCGACGACGACCAGGGGCCGCTGCGCCAGCTGGCGCCCTGATCCAGGACGAGGTCGCCGCGGCGCTCGGCGCTGCGGCTCCCTCGCTCAGGCGCGCACGTCCAGGACCACCTTGCCGACCGCGCCGCGCCCGTCGATGAGCTCGAGCGCGTCGGCCGCCTGCTCGAGCGCGAAGCGCGCGCCGACCACCGGGCGG
>JAXDGY010000082.1:0-10820 GCA_034664785.1 Solirubrobacteraceae bacterium | reverse complement strand
GGTCTTCCGCGAGCACGGCCCGTGCGCGACGGCCTCGGAGGAGGGCGTCGTCCACGTCGTCATGCCGGTGCACGCGACCATCGACTGAGGTCGACGGACGCTGCGCGACCGACGTGAGGTGCCGGCGTTCGGCGCATCGCAGTGCGGGACCGCGGCAGATCCCGCCGGCTCCGGCGCTTCGAGGACGTGCTCGCGGCGGGGGGCGCGCGAGGGCCCTGATCGTCGACGGACACGTGAGCGGGGGCGGCGCGGGACAGCCGACGGCGCTCCTGGCGTTCTACGCGGCCTACCGTGCGCAGGTGCGCGCCAAGGTCGCACTGCTAGGTGCGCGCCAGGGTCGCCCTGCTAGGTGCGCGCCAAGGTCGCACTGCTGCGAGCGGACCAGCGTTCGGCGCGCGACGATGACGTGGCCGAAGCCGGCCGCCTGATCGCCTCGGTCCGCCGGCTGGGCCGGCGGGCGGCGAGCGACCTCGCGGTGACGGGGCTCACGCGGCTGCGGTGAGCCCCGGCGCGGTCGGTCAGCTTGCTCCGGGAACGACCGCGCGAGCCACGTGGTCGAGGGTCATGCCGTCATCCAGCTCCGGGTGCCGGGCCGCCAGCCAGCGCGCGAGGCGCTTGGCGCAGACCACGCCGGGAGTCGTCCACAGCGCGGACGTGCGGTGCTCGCCCGCGTCCAGGCCGTCGAGCTTGCGGCGCAGGTAGAGCGCCGACCCGTCCGCGGCCGTGAGCTTGCCGCGGAGGACCGGGGCGTAGGGCGCGTGTGGAGGCCGTCCACCGGCGCGACGCACGATCGCAACCGTCGCGGCCTCGGCCTGTTGGGCGGCCAACCCGCCCTGCTTGATGGGTCCGGCGATCACGTCGCCCGCAGCATGGACGTCATCGGCGCCCAGCACCGCCAGCCCGTCGTCGACGCGCAGGAACCCCTGGGCGTCATGGGCCAGGCCGCCCAGACGCGGACCGTCGAGGCGTGGCAGCGTGACCACGACCGCGGCCAGCTCTGCCGCGTCCCCGTCGGCGGCCGGTGTCCGGCCCAGCTCGACCTCGATCTCGTGGTCGGCGAGGAGGTGCGCGACGGCGGCAGCCGGCCCGTGCCCGAAGACCTCCAGAGGCGCGTGCTCGGGGGTCAGCACGCGGACGCGACGATGTGATCCCGAAGCGACGAGCACAGCGAGCTCGTATGCCGGGAGCGTCCACGTCGTTGCGGGCGGGACGATGATGGCGACGTCCCCGGCCCCTTCCTCGCCCAGCAGGTCGGGCAGGTGGCCGAAGCCGAGCACGTGCACCCCGCTGTACGGGACGGAGGCGACGGCACCGGTGGCGACGATGAGCTCCTCGAAGTGGCGCGGCCCGGCCGAGGTCATCGCGACATGGCCTTCTGGCTCGACCGCGGTCAGCGACGCGCGACGGAAGGTCGCCCCGAAGGAGGCGCAGAGTCGTGCGAGGTCGACGCGCAACACCGGGCCGCCCCACGGTTCCCCGACCATCTGCGGTCGCAGCAGGAAGACCTCGCGAGGCGCGATGAGCGCGACGTCCAGGCGCCGGTCGCCGAGATCCGCAAGCGCCATCAGGGCCTCGACCCCCGCGATGCCTCCGCCGGCGATGAGGACCCGGCGCGGCCGGACCGGGGACGTCCAGCGCGCGGGGGGCTCGACGCCGACGACGGTGCGATGGGTCATGCGAGCGACCGTACGCCGGCTCAGTCGCTCCGGCATCCGGGCAGGCTGCCCGACCGCGTCCGTGGTTCCCCCGGACCCGTGACCGCGACTGCTAGGCGTGGGCGGGCAACGGTCGCTGCTGGGAGAGGTAGGGCGCGAGGTGCAGCGCGGTGATCTTCTCCGGGCGGCATGCGTCGCCCTCTTCGGCGCGGGAGAGCACGCCGCGCGCGCCGGCCACCACGCCGCTGAGCGCCAGCGGGCGCCCGCCGGTCAACAGCAGCCCCCGGATGTCGGGACGGAAGGGCATCGGCTGGACGTGCGCTCCGGCTGACGCTGCGACGCCGAGCGCGACCGCGTCGGCCTGCTGGGCGGCGACGCCGCCGTGCTTGACCGGGAAGTCGGTCGCGTCGCCGGCCGCGAACACGCGCTCGGCGCCCCTGACACGGCCGAAGCGGTCGACGGGGATGAATCCGTGCTCGCCGCCGGGCAGGCCCCTGACCGCGGGTCCCATCAACTCCGGCAGCGCGACGACGGAGTCGACCTGGAGTCTGGTGTGCCGGCGCGCCCGCGTCACCTCCACGAGCCCGCTCGTCGGGACCTCGGCGTGAGCCGATGTCAGGACGGTTACCTGGGCGTCATCGAGCCGTCGCGCGACCTCCGCGCTGACCTCGCTTCCGAACACCTCCAGCGGCGCCGTTTCGGAGGTGACGAGCGTGAGGGCGACGTCGGCCCACATCGATGTCGCGCGCTCGGCAGTCATCAGGAGCAGCTCGTAGATCGGCAACGGCCAGCCCACACGATCGGGCACGACGAAGGCGGCGCTCCTGACGTACCCGCCGTCGATGTCCTGCACGAAGCCGTGGAGGAGCTCGTCGAGGCGGCCCGGCTCGATCGTGCGGGCGTGGCGATGGCGCAGGTACGGCCGTGCGCCCATGGCCAGGACCAGCGCGTCGTAGTCCAGCGGCTCGCCGGCCTCCGGCCATGCCGTTTGCGCGGCGGCGTCGACCCATCCCAGGCGGCCATGAATCAAGGCGGCGCCCATCCCGGCCGCGAGCTGACCGAGGTCGTACCGTGGCGCGGACGGACCGGCGAACGGCTCGCGCACCTCCAGGGGCCGGTAGGTGAAGACGGACTCCGGCGCGAGGAGCCGCAGCGCGACGCGGTCGCCCGCCAGTGCCCGGATGGCGAGCCCGGCCTCGAGCGCGGCCACGCCGCCACCCACGATCAGCACCCGGAAGGCTCCGTCTCCAGGGCTCCGCATCAGGTCACGCTCCTGGCCAGAAGGGCGGAGGTCTGTCGCGGCAGGGTGGAGCGGTCGCATGGGTCGAGTGTCCTGGCGCTGGTCGCCGCCGCCATCCGGGCCGGGGACGCTCGGCGATCCGTAGTCCACCGCGCGGACGCGGCCGGTCGGTAGTCCTCCCCCGCCGGCGCCGCCGTTGCTACGGATGGCAGGCCGGCGGCCCGTTGCGAGTCTGACGCCAGTCAAACAATGAACAGGAGACGGACCGATGATCCTGGTGTCCTACGACGGATCCCCCGACGCGCAGGCAGCGATCGACCGTGCGGCGCAGCTCATGCCCGGCGAGGAGGCGACGGTGCTCACCGTCTGGGAGCCCTTCATCGACATGATGACCGGCGCGAACTCCATGGCCATGGGCCTGGGCATGGCCGGCAGCTACACCGAGTCGGACGCGATCGACGCGATCAATCGCGACGCGGCACTCGCGACCGCCCGTGAAGGGACCGAGCGCGCCGCCGCCGCCGGCCTCGTCGCCCATCCGCGATCCGAGACCCGGCACGGCGGCGTCGCCGCCACGATCCTCGCCGCCGCCGCCGACGTCGACGCCGACGCCGTGGTGATGGGCACCCGCGGGCTGAGCGGCGTGAAGTCGTTCCTGCTCGGCAGCGTGTCCCATGGGGTCGTCGAGCACGCCGACCGCGCCGTGCTCGTCGTCCCCGCCGCGGGCCTCGCCGAGCGGCGGCGCGACCACCGGGCGGCCGACGTTGCGGTGCCTGCGTGAGCCGGAGCACGCGCTGACACGCGAGCTCCCCTGACTGAAGACGCCGGACAGAAGTCACCGGCGAGCCGACCGGCTCGCCGGACCCTGGGGTCATCCCCGAATCGGGCTCCCGCTCGCGGTCGATGGACCGTCCGCGACGACCCGGTCGAACAGAGGAACGAATCCATGAGCAAGTACCTTCGCTACGCCGGGATCGCCGCCAGCGCGATCCTGATCGTCTTCGGCATCGCATCGATCGTCGTCGGCGCCACCGGCCGTCACACCGTCCGCGACAATCTCGCGGCCGAGCAGATCGTCGGCTCGCCCGACATGACGCCCAAAGCCATCAAGACCGAGGCGGACGCGGCCGGCCTGAAGAACGTCTCCCTGCCGACCTGCTCGGTGGCCGACAAGGCCATCGACAACGGCACGGACGCCCGCTGCTTCGCCCAGTACATGCGCATCCACGCGCTGGAGGCCACGGGCGGCCAGGTCTACGCCGAGATGGGGCAGTACCTGGACAAGGCCGGCAAGCCGACCAGCGACAAGGCGGCCGCGGCGATCGATCCCGTCACCAAGCAGCCGATGGCGAACGGCGCACGCAACATCTGGGTCAACGAGACGGCCCTCAGCACCGCGCTGAACACCAGCTACTTCGCGGAGAACGTCGCGCTGTTCTCCGTCGTGATGGGCGTGGCCCTGCTGCTGACCGGCATCGGGTTCCTCCTTGTCACCCTCAACCTCCTGCGCCCCCTCGCCCGCAAGGACGAGACGCCGGCCGGCAAGCCCGCCGGCTCGCCCGTACTGGCCAGCTGAACGCGGCACAGGCTGTGGACAGCCGCCCCGGAGCCAGAGGACGGCCCCGGGGCAGGCTGCCCACCAGGAGGAATCGGGCACGCAAACTCCCGGTGACACCGGGCCGCCCAGCCTCTAGCCTCGGGCTATCCCAACCAAGCCGTACCCGTCGCCGCCCGAACACGCGGAGGCGTCATCGAACGGAGGACGACGATGAGCAGCGTGGGAACCGAGACCAACACTCAGAACGCCGCTCCGCGGATCGGCGACACGGCGCCGGACTTCGAGGCGCAGACGACGGAAGGCCCGGTCCGCTTCCACGACTGGATCGGCGACTCGTGGGCCGTGCTGTTCTCGCACCCGCGGGACTTCACCCCCGTCTGCACGACCGAGCTCGGCTACATGGCCAAGATCAAGCCCGAGTTCGACCGCCGCGACGTCAAGGTCATGGGCCTCTCGGTCGACCCCCTCGAGAACCACGAGAAGTGGGCGGCTGACATCGCGGACACACAGGGGCAGGCTCCGAACTTCCCGATCATCGGCGACGCCGACTTCGCCGTCTCCAAGCTCTACGGGATGCTGCCGGCCGGGACCTCGGGCGACCCGACCTCGCGCACGCCGGCCGACAACCAGACCGTGCGCAACGTCGTCGTCATCGGCCCGGACAAGAAGGTCAAGCTGATGTTGATCTACCCGATGACGACGGGCCGCAACTTCGACGAGGTGCTGCGGGTGATCGACTCGCTGCAGCTGACCGCGCAGCACAAGGTCGCGACGCCCGCGAACTGGAAGCAGGGTGACGACGTGATCATCGCCGGATCGGTGTCCGACGACGCGGCGAAGGAGATCTACCCCGACGGCTGGGACGCGCCGCGCCCGTACCTGCGGATCGTGCCGCAGCCGAGCTAGCCGGCGAGCGGGATGGCGGCCGCGACCAGCGTGCCGCCGTCGGCCGGGCTCTCGATCCGCAGCCGGCCGTCGAGGACGGCCAGCCGGTCGGCGAGCCCGACCAGCCCGCTCCCCCCGGGCCGGGCCCCTCCCGCGCCGTCGTCACGCACCTGGACCATGAGCGTGCCGTCCTCGATCCGCGCCATCACCCCGGCGCGGTCGGCCTGAGCGTGCTTGGCGACGTTGGTGAGCGCCTCCGCGACGACGAAGTAGGCGGTCGCCTCGACCGCGGGGGGAAGCGGCCCCACGGACATGTCGATCTCGACCGGCACCGGCATCCGCGAGGCCAGCGCATCGACGCCCGCGCGCAGCCCGCCGCGGGTGAGGATCGACGGGAGGATGCCGTGCGCGAGCTCGCGCAGCTCCTCCGTCGCGCGTGCGGCCTGCTCGAGGGCCTCGCTCACGAGCGCAGGGGCGCTGTCCTCCTCGTTCTGGAGCGCCCGGGCCGCGAGCTTGAGCGTGACCACGGTGTGGACGAGGCGCTGCTGCGCCCCGTCGTGCAGATCCCGGACCACCCGCCGGCGCTCATCGTCGGTCGCGGCCACGATCCGCGCCCGCGACGCCGCCAGCTCCGATCGCGCCTGGATGTTGGAGATCGCGGCGGCGACGAGCTCGGTGAACTCCTCGATGCGCGACTCCAAGCCGACCGGCACCGACTCCGCCCGGCGCGTGCCGGCGACCATGGCGCCCCACCGTCGTCCTCCGACGAGGATCGGGCAGCCGACCGCCGAGCGAACGCCCTCGTCGCGGACATAGGTGGCGAGCGGGCCTGTGGCGTCCGCGTAGTCGCCGATGCGCACGGGCCGGCCGCTGCGGAGCACCTGCCCCGCCACGCCCTCCCCTTCCAGGCTCATCCGCCCGCCGACGATGATCGCGGCGTCACGCGTGCCCCGGTCCGCGATGACGGTCGCGGTCCCGTCGCCCTCGTAGCGGAGCATCACCGCGACCTCGACGCCCAGCAGCCGCTCGACCTCTTCGGCCACCGCCGCGAAGACCTCGGCCGGCGGCGACTCGCGTGCGACGAGCGTCGCCACCCGCCGCAGCGCCGCCTGCTCGTCGGCGAGCCGATGCACCTCGGCCCGTGCCTGGGCGTTCGACATGGCCGTCGCGACCAGGTCGGTGAAGCTCTCCAGGCGCGATTCGGTGTCCGGCGGGAGCCGCTCCGCGTCGTTGGAATGGACGGCCAGGGCGCCCCAGAGGAGCCCGTCGACGACGATCGGGCTGCCAACCGAGGAGCAGATCCCGAGCCCCCGCACGAAGGCGGCGATCTGCCCGGGAACGCCGGCCCAGTCGTCGATGCGGACCGGGCCGCGGATCATCGCGACCAGCTCCGCCGGATCACCTTGCTCCGTCTGCCAGCGGTCCGGGACCTCGGGGTGCTCGCCGGCTGCGGCCCAGGTGGCCACGGGCGTCACCGTGGCGTCGGTCTCGTAGCGGATCATGCCCGCGAGATCCGCGCCGATCAGCCTGCCGACCTCCTCGGTGACTGCGCCGAAGAGCGCGGCCGGAGGCGCACCTTGTGCGACCAGCGTCGCCACGCGGCGCAGTGCGGCCTGCTCATCGGTGAGCCGCCGCGCCTGTGATCGCGCCTCGGTGTTCGAGATCGCCGTCGCGACGAGCTCGGTGAACGCGGCGATCCTCGCCTCGGCGTCCACGGGCAGCGGCCGGTCGCCCTTCGACGAGGCGATCATCACCCCCCAGAGGCCCTGGTCGACGACGATCGGGGCGCCCACCGACGAGCGCAGGCCCAGCTGTCGGCCCAGCTCGGCGCCGGCGCCGGACGCATGCTCATAGCCATGCAACCGCGCGGGCCGCCCGGTCCGCAACACCAGCCCGGCGACGCTCTCGCCTTCAAGGTCGACGCGGGTGCCGACCGGGATCTGAGCGCCCGCGGGACTCCAGGCGGCGACCCCCGTCCCCGTCCCGTCGACCTCGTAGCGCGCCATGTGCGTCGCGTCGACGCCGAGCAGCAGCCCGAGCTCGCGCGCGACCGCTGCGAACACTTCGGGTGGCGGGACCCCGAGGGCGACCAGCGTCGCCACGCGCCGCAGCGCGGCCTGCTCATCCGCCAACCGGGCCATCTCCGCTTGACTCGCGGTGTTCGAGATCGCCGTGGCGACCAGCTCGGTGAACTCGGCGAGCCGATCCTCGATGCGGGCGGGCAGCGGCGCGGGATCGGTCGAGTTGGCCGACATCGCGCCCCAGACCGCGCCGTCGACGATGATCGGGGCGCCGGCGACGGAGCGGACCCCGGTCTCGCGCGCGGCGTCGGCGATCGTGCCGGTGACCGCGGCGAAGTCGTCGATCCGCGCCGGGCGGCCGGTCTGCAGGACCCGTGCTGCGACCGCCGGGCCGTCGAGCGGCCAGCGCGTACCCGCCCGGAAGCGATGCGGATGCTCGCTCCAGGCGCCCATCACGGTCGCCGTCCCGTCGTGCTCGTAGCGCCACACCGCGACCAGCTGGAGGCCGATCACCTCGCCGACCTCCCTGGCGATCGCCGCGAACACCTCCGCCGACGCCGCCCCACCGGCCACCAGGGTCGCGAGCCGGCGCTGCGCCGCGAGGATCGCCTCGTACTCGTGCCGCAATCGCTGCCCGCGGACGCGCTCCGCGGCGTCGGCGAACGCCACCACGGCGCCGGGACCGTCCGGCAGCTCGATCGGCACCGACATGTAGGAGACCGGGAACAGCGACCCGTCGCGCCGGGCGAACCAGTCCAGATCGCTGGCGACGGTCTCGCCCGTGGCCGGCGGGAGGAGCATCCGCTCGACCGTCTCGTGGCCGTGGCGCCCGACCAGCTCGTCCGCGCTGGCATACCCGAGCGCCGTGATCGCGGCGGCGTTGGCGAACCGGATCCGGCCGTCCGGATCCACCACCGAGATCGGCTGCGCAGTTGTCTCCAGGACGGTGGCGAGGAAGTCCTCGGTCCTGACCTTCAGGCCGGCCAGGTCGGTGAGGGAGTGCGGCACGCGAAGCCTCCGAGCGCGATCGGCATGATCGAGTCTACGCCCGGCCCCTCGGGCTCACCGTCATCCCGCCTCCGACCCAGCATGGAGGCCGAGTCGCAGCGGCCGCAGGGCCGCCGCCGTGGCGGCCAGCGCATCGAGCATGCCGGTCGCGGCTGCTTCCATGATCTCGTTGGCCTCGACCCCGCCGTCCTCGCCGATGAACTGGGGGAAGAACGGGATCGACACCGCCTCGACGACCGGCACCATGCCCAGCACGGTCACCACCGGTACCGCCATCTGGACGGCGCGCGTGCCGGCCGAGACCCCGCCGTAGCTGACGAAGCCGACCGGCTTGTGACGCCACTCCTCGTGCAGGAAGTCCATGGCGTTCTTGAGCGGCGCCGCCAGGCCGTGGTTGTACTCGGGAGCGACGAACGCGAAGGCGTCCGCCTGGTCCACCCGGTCGCTCCAGGCGAGCGTGTGCGGCTGGGTGTACTGCCGCAGCCGCGGATGGTTCGGCTCGTCGACGAAGGGGAGGCCGATCTCGAGCAGGTCGGCGAAGTCGACGTCGAACGCACCGTGAGCGCGGGCACGCTGCTCGAACCACTGGCCGATGGGAAGCCCGGCTCTGCCGGGCCGAGTGCTGGCGATGACGATCATGAGGACAGGCATTGCACTCCCCTGTCGGTGGTGGGCTCGGACATCGTGAGTGCGCGACGGTAGGGTCGGCCCGGCCGGCCAGGAACTGGCCGCGTGCGATGCCGGCGCTGGCCCGAGGGCCACTCACCGCTCCACCGTCGATCGCGGACGATCCGCGCACGACAGGAAGGCGGAGATGAGCGACGTCGACGAGTTGACGCAGTTGGTGCTGCATGAGCGCCAGGGCCGTGATCGCGGCTGGTGGGCGCAGATGCGCGCATGCTTCGCACCCGGCGCCACGATCCGGGTCAGCTGGTTCGAGGGAACGGCCGAGGATTTCATCGCCCGCTCCCAGGACATGGCGGCCCGCGGCGACCAGGCATCCCACCGGCTCTCGCCGCCGGTCGTGCACGTGACGGGAGATCGGGCCGTCGTCGAGGTGCCGATGACGGTCGAGTTCCGGACGGTCATCGACGAGGTGGAGGCCGACCTGGCGTCGATGGGCCGCCTGCTCTACCGGGCCGCGTCACAAGACGGTCGATGGCTCATCGCCGGCATGGAGGCGATCTACCAGCGCGACACGCTGTTCCCGTCGATCCCGGGCACGCGACTCGACATCCGCCGCGAGGACCTGGCCGGCTTCCGCCCCTCCTACCGCCTGCTCTCGTACCACCTGAGCCGTCGCGGATACGCCGTCAGCTCCGACCTCCACGGCGACGACCGTCCCGACGAGGTCGCGGAGCTGTACCGCGAGACGTTTCGCTGGGCGCGGGCGGACCTGCCCTGACCATCCTTCCCTTCTTCGCCGATGCGGCGGATGGAGTTCCCGAGCCGCGTCGCCCGGCGACGTCAGCCGAGCCGCAGCACCAGCACGCGGACATCCTCGTCGCGCTCCTCGCCGACCGGCTGGAACCCGCAGTGCTCGAGCACGCGGCGTGAGCCGTGGTTGTCGGCGGCGACCCGCGCGAACAGCGGGCGCTCAGGCAGGTCCTCGAGCAGTTGGCCCAGGGCAGCCGTCGCGATCCCCTTCCCCCAGTGCTCGCGAGCGATCCAGTACCCCACCTGCCGCTGTCCGTCGAGGACGAAGCTCAGCACGCTGCCGGCCGGCTCCCCGTCCGCCAGGACGGTCCGGATGACCACCGTCGGGTCCACCAGGATCTTCGCCCAGTGCGCGTCGAACGCCGGGCGGTCGCGTGAGGCCACAGCCGCCATCCGGCTCGACTCCGGATCGCATTGCTGCGCGAAGTGCATCGGGAGGTCCGCGGCGATGACCTCGCGCAGCCGGACCGTGATCGCGTCGGACATAGCCGCACGCTAGTGGCGGCTGGTGCCCCTCGGCCTACTGGGAGGTCGTGCGCGACAGCCGGACCGGGAGGGCCCCGGACTTGAGCAGCGCCACGAGCGTGCGGGCGCCGGCGGGCGTGAGGCCACCCCCGATCTGCATGCCGTCGCGCGGGTCGAGGCCGTGGGGGTGCTGTCGGAAGTCGATGTAGGGCACGGCGAGCAGGCGGTGGTCGAGCGCGATCGCGACGTGCGGGTAGGCAGCCGGGCCCGCCTGACCCGGGCCTGACCGAGCCCGCCCCCGCTCGGCGATGCGGCGCGTGGTGGCGCGCCACGCCTGCTGTCCTGCGGGCGTGAATCCGACGACGACCGCCGGTGCGCCCGTGCTCCTGTCGACGCGCACGCGGGGGTCGGTGACGTCCTGGCCGGTCAGCGCCGGGCGGTCGCGGACCACGTACCACTCCCGGTCGTCGGGATCGTGTGGTGCGTCCTTGCCGTAGTCCGCCGCGAGAACCGCGGTTCCCGGGAGCACGCGGGCGATCTGCACGTGGGCG
>JAXDGY010000081.1:0-34179 GCA_034664785.1 Solirubrobacteraceae bacterium | reverse complement strand
CGCGCGGCTGGGCCGCGCGGCCGAGGACTCGATGGACCTGCTCCGGGCCCTAGTCGACGGGCGTGAACTCGTCGACGTTGTCCGTGGTGATGATGTTGCCCTTGAGCGTGATCGTCTCGGGCAGCGGGAGGTGCTGCTTGGTGACGGCCAGGTAGGCGCCACGGATCATCTGGGCCCCCGTCTCCCGCCAGGGGATCTGGTAGGTCATCTTGATCCGGCCCGCCTTGATGGCCGCGTGCATCGCCTTGGTGCCGCCGGCGGCTCCGGCGATGAGGACGTCCGACCGCCCGGAGGAGCGTGCCACCGGTTCGGCGGAGAGCGCGAGGATGTCGCTGTAGGTGAACACCGTGTCGACGTCCGGGTACTTGCCCAGCAGCGCGGTCATGGCGGCGCCGTAGCCCGCGGGGGTGTCCTCCTTGACGTCGACGCGTCCGGCGAACTTCATGCCGGCCTGCTTGGCGTAGACCTCCTGGCGCGTGCTCAGGAAGCGCAGCGCCTGCACCGGGACGGCCAGGCCGATGACGGCGAACGAGCCGCCCGGCTTGGCCTTCGACATCGCCTGGGCGAGCGACCACGCCTCGTAGTCGATGGCCTGCTCGACGTCGGAGAGGTAGCCCGGGATGAGCGGCTTGCTGACGTCGGGCCGCGCGTTGGTGGAGATGACCGGGATGCCGGCGGCCTTGGCCTTCTTGAGCGACGGCACGAGCGTCTCGGGCACGACGGGGTACACGACGATCGCGTCGACGCCCTCCGCGATCAGCTCGTCGAACTGGGCCGCCTGCTTCTGCAGGTTCAGCGCCGCGTCCTTGACGATCATCTCGCCCCCGAGGGCCTTCACCTCGGCCGCGGCACCCTCCTGCTCGGCGCGCAGGACGTTGACGGCGGAGTAGATCTGCAGGTAGCCGACCTTGAACTTCGTCCCCGGCTTCTTCTCGGGGGCGGGATAGGCATTGGGCAGCTTGGCGTCGCGCCCGGTGTACTCCGCCGCCGGCTGGGCGGCCGTGGTCGACGCCGGCTTCGCCGCCGCGGCCGAGTCCTTGCCGCTGTCGCTGCTGCTGCCGCATGCGCTGACGGCGAGGGCACTCGCCGCCGCCAGGGCGACGGCCAGCGTCCTCGGGGTCCGGCTTCGATCAGGGATCTTCAAGGCTCTCTCCTCTATGCGTCGCGTCCGCTCGGGAAGCGATCTCTGGACGGTCGGAGGCATGCGCCACCGCGCCCCCGGAACGGGGGCTTGGTGCCTCGGCCTCCTGCTGCGGGTCCGGCTAGCTCGCGGCGCTCGCCGCCAGCGCCTTGGCCTCTCCGGCCTGCTCCTTCAGCTCGTCGAAGAGGCGCTTCGCCATGCCGTGGGACTGCATGCGCCGCGGCATGTTGAAGCCGAGGAGCCGGTTGTTGATCGGGTCGCCCGCGAAGAACCACTCGTACAGCAGCGAGCGCCCGCCGAACTGCTCGCCGACGAGGTCCCACGCGAGCTTGAACAGGCGGACGCGGTCCTCCGCCGGCATCCCGCCCTTGCCCCGCAGGTAGCGGTTCAGCGTCTCGGAGATGTCCTCGTTGGCGAAGTCCGCTTCGGTCGGGGTCATGATCAGGCTGCTCGAGCCGACCAGGCGCATGACGTCGACCGCCAGCGTGTTGACGTAGGGGAAGAAGATGCGGATCGCGGTGATGCCGAGCGCGGTCCGCCCGGGGGCCCCGAAGAGCATCCCGACGCCGGGGATGAACGCCCCGTCGCCGCTGTCCTCGTCCGGCCCGGCGCCCGGGTTGAACGGGTTGTTGGCGTTGCGCACGACCTCCTGGGCGACCGCCGCGACGATGCCGTCGGCGATCTCCTGCTGGAGCACGAGCTCGCCGATCATCTCCTGGTAGCGCGGCAGGCTGTCGCGGCCGTTGGCCTCGGCCATCATGCTCGCGACGCCGGTCATGAACTTCAGCTTGGCCGCCCCGCGGATGCACGCCTGCAGCAGCAGGTAGCCCGGGAACGCCGGGGCGACGAGGTTGTAGGTGTCCACGTCGCCGTAGGCGAAGACGCGGTCCCACGGCACGAGCACGCGATCGAAGATGGCCAGCGCGTCGCCCTCGTCGTAGCGGGAGGTCAGCGGCCGGTCGAAGCTGCTGCGGCCGGAGTCGTAGGGCTCGCGGCAGACGAACTTCAGCCCCTCGGTGTTGCAGGGGACCGAGCACAGCAGCGTGTACGGCGCCTGGTCGGGCTTGCGCGGGAGGTAGGGGCCGACGTAGATCTCGTCGCTGATCGGCGCCAGCGTCGACAGCAGCTTGGCTCCCTCGACGACGAGGCCCTCGGAGGTCTCCTCGACGACGTGCATCGCGTCCTGCTCCTCGACGCCCTTGGAGCGGTCGATCTGCGGGTCGACGAGCGTGTGGGTCAGCGCGAGGTCCTTGTCGCGGACCAGCTCGTAGTAGGCCTGAGTGCGCTCGGCGAACACCGGGTCGTTGCGGCCGAGCAGGTGGGGGATCGCCGCCGTGTCGGCCAGGAAGGCGTTCATGTAGTCGGGCAGCCGGCCCATGAGCCCGTAGGTGAAGTCCGTGCGGATGCTCTCGCCCTGCACGCGCTTCTGGATGTCGTCCCAGTTGTCGGCCATCAGGAACGACGTGCTGACGGGCTGCCCGTCGGCCGGCGACGCATAGGTCATCGCCGGCGCGTACGTCGGGTCGGACTGGAGGTCGTACAGGGAGGCCAGGGTGTTGATGGCGCCCTGGAACGGCTCGTAGCTCGTCACATCGCGCACCTCCTGACCGTTCACGTACACGCGACGGTCATCTGCGAGACCCGCGATGTACTCCTTGCCTGATCGGACGGGCATGCGGTGATCCTTTCGACGGCTGAGTTCGGACGACACTGGACGGCAGGCCGTCGCCCCGCCGCGACGGCGGGAGCGTGCTGACCCTGCTTTGAGACCCATCTGCGAGGCGGGTCGGGGACCGATCCACCAGGTAGGTGCAATGACTAACCGGTGGGCGCCATGCACCTGCTCGTTTTGGTCGCCCACCCGACCGATACCGGCGGCCGCGCGGCCCTGATCAGGCCTTCGGAGCGATCGTGACCGCCTGGACGTTCACGAACTCGCGCAGGCCGAAGGTCCCGAGCTCGCGCCCCCAGCCGGAGCGCTTGATCCCGCCGAAGGGCATGCGCGGGTCCGACGCGGACATCGTGTTGACGAACACGGCCCCCGCCTGGATCCCGTGCGCGAGCCGCCGGGCGCGGTCCAGGTCCCGCGTCCACAGGCTCGAGCTGAGCCCGTAGGGCGAGTCGTTGGCGACCCTGATCGCCTCGTCGGCGTCGGGCACCCGGATCAGGGCGGCCGCGGGCCCGAAGGTCTCCTCGTCGCACAGGGGCGTCCCCGGGCGCACGTCGGCCACGATCGTCGCCGCGTAGAAGGCTCCCGGCCCGTCGCCGGCCTCCCCCCCGCAGACGAGCCGCCCGCCGGCCGAGACGGCCCGCCGGACCTGGTCGGCGAGCTCGTCGCGCAGGTCGGTCCTGGCCATGGGCCCGAGGTCGGTGGCCTCGTTGAGCGGGTCGCCCACGCGCAAGGCACGCGCGCCCTCGGCGAAGCGCGCCTCGAACTCCTCGGCCACGGCGTCGACGACGATGAAGCGCTTGCCCGCGATGCAGCTCTGCCCGACGTTCTGGAAGCGCGCGTTCACCGCCGTCGCGGCCGCGTCGGCGACGTCCGCGTCCTCGAGGACCACGAACGGGTCGCTGCCGCCGAGCTCGAGCACCGAGGGCTTGAGGTGCTGCGCGCAGATCGTCGCGACGCGGACGCCGACGGCGTCGGAGCCCGTGAGCGTGACCGCGGCGATGCGCCCGTCGCCGATCAGGGGCTCGACGGCCGACGACGGGAGCACGACCGTCTCCAGCAGGCCCTCGGGGACGCCCGCCCGGGCCACGATCCCGGCGAGCAGCAGCGCCGACCCGGTGACGTTGGACGCGTGCTTGAGGACCACGGTGTTGCCGGCCAGGAACGCCGGCACGGCCGCCCGCATCACCTGCCAGAACGGGTAGTTCCAGGGCATGATCGCCAACACGACGCCGAGCGGCTCGAACTGGACGTAGCTGTCCTGCCACTCCGTCGCGACGGGCTCGGCGGCGAGCGTCGCCGCGCCGTGGTCGGCGTAGTGCTCGCAGACCCAGACGCACTTGTCGACCTCCGCCAGCGCCTGGCGGATGGGCTTGCCCATCTCGACGGTCATCAGGGTCGCGGCCTCCTGCCGGGAGGCGCGCAGCTCCCGCGCGATGGCGCGCAGCCCGTCGGCACGGGTCTCCAGCGAGGCCGTCCGCCATGAGCGCTGTGCGGCGTGCGCGCGGTGCAGGGCCTCCTCCACGCGCGACGCCGTGTCGACGGGATGCTCCGCGACGACCTCGCCGGTGGCGGGGTTGATGCTCAGGACGCGCGCAGGGGCGGTCGTGGTGCTCACGGTGGTCCTTTCCGGGCCCGCTCGGGGCTCCGTGGCTTGGGGCTAGGTGCCGAGGACGGGATGACCGCCCCGGAGGAAGATCAGCGGGGGGACGTCACGCTCGACGGCGAGCTCGAGGACCTCTCCGACGACCAGCGAGTGGTCGCCGATCTCCGTCTCGCGCTCGAGGTCGCAGTCGATCCAGCCGAGCACGCCGTCGAGGATGGGCGCCCCGGTGTGCGGTGCGGAGCGCCAGCGCAGGCCGGCGAACTTGTCACCGCCGGACCGCGAGAACCGGCGGCACACCTCGGCCTGATCGGCGGCGAGCACGTTGACGCAGAAGCCGCCCGCGCGGCGGATCGGGGGCCAGCTCGTGGAGGCGCGGTCCGGGTAGAAGCCGACGAGCGGCGGCGCGAGCGAGATCGAGGTGAACGATCCGATCGCCAGGCCCGCCGGCGCGTCGGCATGGTGGCCGGTGATGATCACCACGCCAGTCGGCACGTGCGAGAGCACGAACCTGAAGCGGTCGCGGTCGTGTGCGACCGGCGGGATGACTCCACGGCCGGCGGCGTGCTGGGCCTCGCTCACGGCAACCACCTCGATCCGCGGGCGGGCCTCGCCGGCTCCCCCGGCCCGTGGCCGGGGGAGCGGTGGCGGGGACCGCGTGCGCGGGATGGGTCGCTCAGCGGACGCCCTCGAGCGCCCAGGGGTTCTCGAACTCGTCGCCGACCTTGATGCGCTCGTCGGACTTGGCGAGCGGGAAGGCGTCGAGCATGCTGTCGGGTGCGATCTGTGCGCGCGTCATGTCCAGCGAGCCCTGGGACGGGCGCCACTCGATCGGCTCCCAGTCCGGCTGGTAGTTGCGGTAGCCGCCCGAGAACAGCTCGATGCGCATGCCGCCCGGCTCGCGGAAGTACAGGTACGTGTTCTCCCCATGGCCGTGCCGGCCGGGGCCGTACTCGATCGTGGCGCCGTTCTCCAGCAGCGTGTCCGTCGCGCGCAGCACGTCGACGTTCTGGTCCAGCCAGAACGCGAGGTGGTGGATGCGACCCGGGACCCACCCGCTGTCGTTGAGCAGCCCCAGGTCGTGGGCCTGCTCGTTCGTCGACATCTCGGCGAAGAACATGTGGTCGCGGTCCTCGTCGAGCACCGCGTACTCCATGAAGCGGAACCCGAGGACGTCACGCCAGAACTTGACGTCCTGGCGGAGGTCCTTCGTCGGCATCGTGACGTGGTCGAGCTGCCGGCAGGCGACGCCGCGGCCCGTGTAGCGCTGCGGCCGGTTGGGGAACGTCGACCGCATGTGCTCGGGGGCCTTGTAGCGCTCGGCCTCCCAGTAGATCTCGTTGATCCCGCCACCGGGGACCCGGAAGCGGTAGGCGGGCCCGTGGCCGACGGACTGCTCGACCCAGCCCTCGCCGACGCCGGAGTCCTCCAGCACCTTGGCGGCCTGCTCGAGCTCGGCCTGACCCTCCGTGCGCCAGCCGATGTGGACGAGCGTCGGCTCGGGGCCCTCGGTGAGGATGACGCTGTTGTGGAACCACTCGCCCCAGCAGCGCAGGTACACCGAGTTGCCCTCTCGTGCGGACTCCTCGAGCCCGAGCACGTCGACGAAGAACCTCGTCGACTCCTCGAGCTTCGGCGTGGTGATCTCGATGTGGCCGAGCTGCGACAACAGACGAGGTCGTGACATGCGTGTTCTCTCCTCTCGCTTCGATCCCGGATGGCGGGGACGGCAGGAGTGTCGTGCCGCACCGCGGCGGCCGGGCCGGTTTCGGTCGGGGACGAGACCGATAGCCCGGCGCACTGAGCGCCCGCTCGTACGTTCATGCCACCGCGACCGCCGGGCCGCGGCATGGAACGTGCAAGAGAGGGTGTGGTCAGATTGGCGAAGTTCGGACAGGGCGAAGGCCGGGACTGGGCGAAGCAGAACCTCCGGGGGGTCGCGGGCTGCGTGTCGCCGACCTTCACCAACGATCTGCGCGGACTCAACGAGGCGGCCATCCGCCACGACGTGCGGCTCGAGAAGGAGCTCGGCTTCGCCGGCATCCTGCTCGTCTCCGAGACGGGGACGACGCCGGCGGAGATGCGCGAGTTCGTCGACATCGCCGTCGACGCGGCGGGCGGCGACCTGATCACCATCCTGCAGGCCTCCGAGCAGACGCTGCAGGACAACATCGACCTCATCGCCTACGCGGAGAACGCGGGCGCCGACCTCGTTCTTCCGTCGTTCCCGCTGATGTTCCACCCGCAGACCGAGGACGAGGTCTACGACTTCTTCAAGGGCATGGCGGACTCGACGTCCATGGGCATGATCGTCTTCGCGATCCACCTGTGGAACTTCGGGCGGCTGCACCCGAGCACGTTCTCGCCGCGGCTCATCCGCCGCCTCGTGGACGACTGCCCGAACGTCGTCGCGATCAAGAACGAGATCGGCCACCCGACGGTCGCCGGCGTCTCCGAGGTCTTCGAGCGGTTCAACGACGAGGTCGTCGTCACGGATCCCATGGAGCACAACGCGCCGGCCTGGACGTGCGCCTACGACATGCAGTTCCTCGGCACCTCGAACTACGAGTACGCCGGCTCCGCCGTGCCGCGGATGTTCGACCTCCTGCAGGACCGCGGGACCTACGACGAGGCCATGGAGCTGTACTGGCAGATGCACCCCGCGCGCCTGGCCAACCTCGCCGTCATGGGCGAGGCCATCGCCGGCACGTCGCTGGTCCACCGCCTGGCCTGGAAGTACCAGAACTGGCTGCAGGGCTTCAACGGCGGGCCGATCCGCTTCCCGCAGGGCCGCCTGAACGACGGTCAGATGGCCCGCCTGCGCTCGAGCCTCGTGGCCGCCGGGCTGCCCGTCACCGACGACCCCGACGAGCGGTTCTTCGTGGGCCGCCTCCCCAGCGAGCGATGACGCTGATCCTCGACAACGATGCCGTCGTCGCGTCCACCGACGTGCGGGCGATCATCGACGCGCTCGAGGATGGGCTGCGCGCGGAAGCGGCCGGCGGGGTCGACACGGTGCCGCGCATCAACCTCGCAGCGGGCGGCGAGTTCTTCCGCCTCATGCCGGTGGTCATCCCGGGCATGGACATCATGGGCTTCAAGGTCTTCAACGGCTCGATCGCCCAGGGCGTGCGCTACGTGATCGGGCTCTACCGGGCCTCCTCCGGCGAGCTGCTGTCGCTCATGGACGCCAGCTACCTCACCGCCGCGCGCACCGGCGCGACCACCGGGCTGGCCACGCGGCTGATCACGCCGGAGGACGAGGTGCCGGTGGTGGGCGTCATCGGGTCGGGGTTGGAGGCGCGGACCAACCTGGAGGCGATCTGCGCGGTCCGCACGGTGCGGGAGGTCAAGGTCTTCAGCCGCGACGCGGACCGGCGGGCGCGCTTCGCCGAGGAGATGGGCGAGCGCCTGCAGCTCGATGTGCGCCCGGTCGCCTCCGGTGCGGAGGCCGCTGACGCCGAGGCCGTCCTGGTCGCGACGAACACCGGGATGAACACCGGCCGCGTGGCGCTGGAGGCGGACTGGCTGCCCTCCGCGGCGCACGTGAGCACCATCGGCTCGACGATGCCGGCCCTGCGCGAGGTCGACGCGGAGCTCTTCGCGCGCGCCGACGTCGTGGTCGTCGACACGGAGCACGCCCGCAACGAGTCGGGCGACCTCATCGCCGCCGTCGAGGGCGGCCAGTGGTCCGACGACAAGCTGCGGCTGCTGCATGAGCTGCCGGGAACCGACAACCCGGTGGCGGGCCCGCTGACGGTGTTCAAGTCCGTCGGGACGGCGACCCAGGACATCATCGCCGCCGCGGCGACCTATGAGACCGCCAGGGCGCGCGGGCTCGGCCGCGACGTCGACTTCCTCGACCTCAAGGTGTTCTGATGATCGTCCCCGCCTTCGCCCCGATCGACGTGGCACTGGCCGAGCTGCGTGCGGGCAAGATGGTCGTCGCCTGCGACGGCGACGGCCCGGAGGCCGAGGCCTCCCTGGTCATGGCCGCCGAGCACGTCACGCCCGAGGCGATCAACTTCATGGCGCGGCACGGCCGCGGCGTGATCTCGCTGGCGCTGCCGCCCGCGCGGTGCGCCGAGCTGGGGCTGCGGCCCATGGTGGCCGCCGGCGCGTCGCCGGCCACGACGCCCTTCATGGTCTCCATCGAGGCCCGCGAAGGCGTGACGACCGGGATCTCGGCGGCGGACCGCGCCCGCACCATCCGGGAAGCCGTGGACCCGGCCGCCACCCCGGACGACCTCGTCCACCCCGGCCACGTCTCCGTGCTGCGCGCGCTGCCCGGCGGCGTCGTCGAGCAGGCGGGGCGCACGGAGGCCGCCGTCGACCTGGCCCGGCTGGCCGGCTGCCGGGCGGCAGGCGTGACCTGCGAGGTGCTGAACGACGACGGGAGCATGGCCCGGGTCAGCGACCTCCTGCACTACTGCGCGATCCACGCCCTCACGCTGGTCTCGGTGGCCGACCTGGTCGACCACCGCCATCGCCGCGACCAAGTCGTCGAGCGGGTGGCGGCGGCCTCCCTGCCCACGGCCTCGTTCGGCGACTTCACCGTGGTCGGCTACCGCACGCTGGCGGACGAGGACCAGCACCTCGCGCTGGTCAAGGGCGACGTCACGGACGAGGAGGACGTCCTGGTCCGCACCCACGTCGACTGCATCGCCGGTCACGTCTTTCACGCGGTCGACTGCGAGTGCCGCGGCCGACTGGAGGCCTCGCTGGCCCGGATCCAGGCGGCCGGGGTCGGCGTCCTGCTGTTCCTGTCGGCCGGGCGCTCCGGCGGGCTCGGGTCGCTCGGCGGGCACCGCCCTCCCCCGGGACCGACTGACGCCCGCGCCGTCGAGCAGATGCTCGCCGACCTCGGCGCCCGCCGAGACGTCGTCCCGCGCTCGCCCTGGGCGCCTCAGCCGGCAGAGCGGACCGTCGTGCTCGACGGTCGCGGCGCGGACCGCACCGGGATGGTGACCGCCGTCGTCGCGCCGACGGCGTGGTGGATGACCTCCACCGACCCGTCGACGGCGCCGACGGCGTCCACCAGCAGCGAGTAGTTCAGCGTCGGGAGCCGGTCCGTGCCCCAGTCGCGGACCTTGAACACGGCGCCGTCGCGCGAACCCCAGACCGAGAAGGTCGCGCGGCGCCGGCGCGCGGGCACCTTCACCAGCACCTCCAGGGCCTGCTCGAGCAGATGGCCCACGACCGCGATGAGCTCGGCGTCCCCGAGGTGCGCGGGCAGCGCGGTCACCCTGCTGCGGCGGTCGATCTTGACGGTGATGCCGCGCTGCCCGGCGATCATGGTCTCGGCCATGATCAGCCCGGCGAGGGTCGCGTGCTCGATGCCCGAGACGACCGCGTGGTAGGACTGGCCGTGGGTCGCGAGGAGGTCCGCGATGAACCGCTGCGCCTCCGCCGGCTCGCCGAGCGCCAGCAGCCCGCTCACCCCGTGCAGGCGGTTGGCGTGCTCGTGGGTCTGCTCGCGCAGGCCGCGGACGACGCGCTCCAGCGCCTGCAGCTGGCGGTCCTGGCGGTCGACGAGGTTCGCGATGCGGATCGCCGTGACCGCGTGATCGGCGAAGAAGGCGAGCACGTCGAGGTCGTGGTCGGGCCACGGGCCGGCCTCGCTGCGGTACACGTTGAGCACGCCCACCGTCTCGCCCTCGATCCGCAGCGGCGTCGCGACGAACGAGCGGTACCCCTCGCGGATCGCCGGCTCGCGCCACATCCGCAGGCCCGGGTAGGTCACGATGTCGGGCACGACGATCGACCGCCGCTCGCTGACGGCGAGGCCGCTCGGGCCCACGCCGCGGACCAGGCGCTCCTGCATCTCGCGCCGGTAGCTGTCGCTCAACCCCCATGCGTCGGCCAGCAGGAGCTGCCGGCCGGGCCCGACGAGCAGGATGGCGGCGGACCGGGCGTCCACAACTCCGGCGGCCGCGCGGGCGATGCGGCCCAGCGTCTCGTCCAGGCTCTCCCCTGCGCCGATCCCGCTCACCGACAGCATCGCCTCGAGCTGCGAGCGCCGCAGGTCCCGGACCGATGCGTCGTCGGGCACGAGGTGGATGCGCTCAGCCATCCAGCTGCAGCCAGCGGTAGATCTTGGCCGGGCGGCCCGGACCGTCGCTGAACGTCTCGTACTCGACCTGGCGCACGGCGATCAGGTACTCCAGGTAGCGACGGGCAGTCACGCGCGCGACGGCGGCGCGCACGGCGACCTCGTCGGAGGTGAGCGCCTCGCCGCCCGAGCGGCGCAGCGCGGCACGCACCGCCTCGAGCGTCGCGGGGTGCAGTCCCTTGGGGAGCATGCGGCCCTCGGCGCGGGCGCACAGGCGGTCGATCTCGCTCTGGTCCAGGTCGGACGACGCGAGCATCCGCATCCGGTCGCGGAAGTGCACGAGCGCCTGCTGGAGCCGCTCGATCGTGAACGGCTTGACGAGGTAGTCCAGGACCCCGAGCTGGAGCAGCGTGCGAACCACCTTCGGGTCGCGCGCCGCGGTCACCGCGATCACCTCCGGGCCGCCGCCGCGGCGCACGTCGCGCAGCACCGATACGCCGTCGGCGCCGGGCAGCGCCAGGTCCAACAGGATCAGGTCGATCGGCACCCCGCGGCGCAGGACGGCCATCGCCTGCTCGCTGGTCCCGGCCACCGCCGACACGCGGAAGCCGGGATGCGCGGAGACGAAGCGGCGGTGGATCGACGCCACCTTGGCGTCGTCCTCGACGATCAGGACCTGGTAGTCAGGCATTCGGCACCTCGACTTCGAACGTCGACCCCACCTTGAGCCGTGTGATGGTCAGCGACCCGCCGGCCGCGTCGGCGATCTGGCTGACAAGGCCGAGCCCGGCGCCGCCGTGATCAGGCTTCGTCGTGAAGCCGTGCCGCACGAGATCATCGTCCGCGAGGCCGTCCAGCCCGACGCCCCAGTCGCGCACACGCACGACGGTGCGATCGCCGTCGTCCCGGAGCAGGAGCGTGACGCGTCGCCGCTTCTGCGGCAGCCCGGCCACGGCGTCGAACGCGTTCTGGAGCAGGTTGCCCACGACGCTGATGGCCTCCGCCTCCCCGAGGCGCGCCGGGAGCCGGCCCAGCCGGGTGCGACGATCGATCACCAGGCGGATGCCCTTCTGGTGGGCGATGCTCGCCTCGGCGAGGAGCAGCCCGGACAGGATCCGGTTCTCCACGTGGTCGTGGACCGCCGCGTTGCTGGCGTGGTGCTCTGTCTCCAGGGCGGCGATGAACCGCTGCGCGCGGCGGCCCTCGCCGTCCTCGAGCAGCTCGAGCAGCAACTGCAGGCGGCGAACGTGGGCCTGCGTCTGCTCGCGCAGCCCGCGCACGACCCAGCCGAGCGCGATGAGGCGGTACTTCTGCTCGTCCATGAGCTGGGCGGTCCGCACCGCGGCCGCCACGTGGATCGCGATGAGCTCGAGGCGGTCGAGGTCGTCGTCCGACCACGCCCCCGCCCGCCGCCGGTAGACGATGAGGCCGCCGATCACGGCGTCGCCGACGATCAGCGGCAAGATCACCGCGGCGCGGTAGCCCTCGCGCTCGGGGGCGTGGCGCCACTTGGCCATCAGCGGGTCGACGGTCGCGTCCGCGATGACCACGGGACGGCGCGTCCGCATCGCGATCATGATCGGCATGCCGTCCTCGGCGCGGGTGAAGATCTCGCCGTACTCGGCGCTCAGGCCGTAGCCGGCGGCGAACCGGAGGCGGCGGTGGCCGTCGAGCAGCAGCACGCTGGCGAACTGGGCGGCGACCAGGCCCGCGGCCTGGGCGGCGATCGTGGTCAGGATCCGCGACAGCGGCGCCGGCGTCGCGACCGCGCGGCTCATCGCCAGGACCGCACCCAGGTCGTCGTCTTGCCGAAGCGGGGCGCTCGCTCCGTCTGGGATCGGAATGGTCACCCGGGTCGGCAGGGTACGTCAACGCGCCACGGGCGGCCCCCGGTTTCGTTCTCGGGCACGACCAGAACCCGCGCTAGACGGTCGCGGTGGCCGCGTCGGTCAGCTCGTCCAGCGACGGCTTGATGTGCTCCATGAAGAGCTCCATCTGGCGGATGACGTCCTCCTTGGGCTGCTGGGCGTAGTGCGTGATGAGCACCAGGTGCTCGGCCGGCAGCTGGGTGAATTGGTCGAGCAACTGGGCCCGGACCTCCTCGACCGAGCCGATCACCCACAGCCCGGAGTCGACGACCGACTGCACGGGGTCGTGCTCGTCGTAGCCGACGCCGCCCTTCGGGAGCAGGGGCGCGTAGAGGTTCTTGAAGACCTCGGCGTCGTGCGCGAGCACCGCGGCGCGTGCCTCCTCGGTGGTCTCTGCGACCTGGATCCAGCGCACGAGCGCCTGGCGCTCGCCGAGGACGGCGTCGTGGCCGGCGGCGTGCGCGGCGTCGACATAGGCGCGCCCGAACTTCGCAGCCTTCGCGATCGGCGAGAAGTAGGTCGGGATGAACCCGCGGCGCGCGCAGTACTCCACCGTCTCCTGGCTGGCGTTGCTCGCGACGAAGACGGGCGGGTGCGGGTCGGTGTACGGCGCGGGCGTGACGCTGATGCGCTGGACGTTCCCGTTGGGCCCGATCTCGCCCCGGGCGCCGAGCCGCGCCGTGACCTCGCTCATCTCCCACTCGACGCCTTCGTCGTACGGGAACGGGATCTGCCAGATGGCCCCATCGTGGGCGATCGACTCCTGCGTCCAGGCGTCGATGACCAGGTCCACCTGCTCCTCGAAGACCGCGCGGTTGGCCTTGTCGTCGGCCACCAGCGCCGCCAGCCGCTCGGCGCCCATGACCTCACGCGCCTCCTCGGTCGTGCCGTCAGGCGAGAGCGTCGCCCGGGTGCCGAGGTGCTGCCCGAGGACGTTGGTCCAGCGGGCCTGGTAGCCGCGGGAGAAGCCGACGAAGCACCGCCCCTGCGTCAGGTGGTCGATGACCGCGGTCTCCTCGGCGACCCGGATCGGGTTCTGGGCGCTCATCGTGTAGCCCAGCTCACCCACCCGGACGTTCTCCGTGATCGCCGCCCAGTGCGCGGCCAGCAGACCGGGCGCCGGGCCGACCTCATAGCCCTCCGAGTGAAAGTGATGCTCGATCGAGCTGACGCCCCAGAACCCGAGCTCGTCGGCGGCGCGGACGAGGTCGTTCATCCCGAGCAGCGCCTCGTTGAAGCGCTCGACGTTGCGGCCGAGCGGGCGGAGCGCCTCACGCTCCCGCTCGTCCTTGGCGGCGACGACGGGATACAGCTGCAAGATGGGCTTGACCACGGGATCTCCTGGCGCTCGATGGAGGTTGCGAGCGTAGGTGCGACTCGTCCGCCCACCGGCGTTTCGGTACCGGCCGCGTTCGGAACGACGGTCGCGACCACTGCGCCGCGGTCGTCGCGCCGGCGTCAGGCGGCGGTACCCGCAGGGGCGAGCGCGAGGAAGGGCTCGAGCGCCGCCGGGTTGGCGAGCGCGCCGCGGTTCAGGACCGCGCCGGGATCAGCGCCCATCAGGATCCGCTTGACCGGGAGCTCGAGGGCCTTGCCGGACAGCGTGCGCGGGACCTCGGCGATCGCATGGATCACGTCCGGCACGTGGCGCGGCGAGCAGCGCTCGCGGACGCCACGGGCGATCCGCCGGCGCAGGTCGTCATCGAGGCGCGCGCCCTCGCGGAGCACCACGAACAGCGGCATCCAGCTCTCGGCGCCCGCCCGCGGCACGTCGACGACCAGCGCGTCCGTGAGCTCGTCGAGGGCGAGCACCGCGCGGTAGATCTCGCTCGTGCCCATCCGGATGCCACCGCGGTTGATCGTGGCGTCGCTGCGACCGTGGATGACCGCGGTGCCCCGGTCTGTGAGCTCGATCCAGTCGCCGTGGCGCCAGACGCCGGGGTAGGTGTCGAAGTAGGACTCGTGCAGGCGCGAGCCGTCCTCGTCGCCCCAGAAGAACAGCGGCATCGAGGGGAGCGGCGCCGTGAGGACGAGCTCGCCGAGCGCGTCGACGACGGCATTGCCGTCCTCATCCCATGCCTCGAGGCGCGCGCCGAGCGCGGCGGCCTGGAGCTCCCCGAGGTGGACCGGGAGCGTGGGCACGCCGCCGACGAACGCGGTGCACACGTCGGTGCCCCCGCTCATCGAGAACAGCCAGACGTCGCTGCCGAGCCGGTCGGCGATCCACGCGAACCCCTCGGGTGGCAGCGGCGAGCCGGTCGATCCGACGGCACGGATGCGGAGGGCGCGACCCTCGGTGGGGACGAGGCCCTCCTTCATGGCGGCGGTGATGAAGGCGGCGCTCGTGCCGAACATCGTCACCCCCGCCGCGTCACACAGGTCCCAGAGCGCGGGCCCCGCCGGGCTTCCGTCGAAGAGCACGATCCGTGCATCGGTGTGAAGGACCCCGATGAGGTAGTTCCACATCATCCACCCCGTCGTCGTGAACCAGAGGACGCGGTCGTCGCTGCGGGCGTCGAGGTGGAGATGGGCGCTCTTGAGCTGCTCGAGCAGGATTCCGCCGTGGCCCTGGACGATCGGCTTCGGCAGCCCGGTGGTCCCCGAGCTGTAGAGGATCCACAGGGGGTGGTCGAACGCGACGGGGACGAACTCCAGCGCGTGGTCGCCCGCGGGGACGAAGCCCTCGGCCCAGCCCGTCCCGTCCAGGTGGCCGAAGCGCACGGCGGGGGCGCCGGTCGCCTCGGCGATCTGCGCGGCCGCCTCGGAGCGGTCGAAGTCCTTGCCGCCGTAGCGGTACCCGTCGACGACGAGCAGGACCTTCGGATGCAGCTGCGCGAAGCGGTCGATGACCGACTGGGCGCCGAACTCGGGGGCCGCGACCGTCCAGATCGCCCCGAGCGACGCGGTGGCAAGGAACGCGGCGATGGTCTCGGGGATGTTCGGCAGATACGCCGCGACGCGGTCGCCGCGTGTCACGCCGACTGCCGCGAGGCCGGCGCGGACCCTTGCGGTCTCGCGGCGCAGGTCCGTCCACGTCCAGGCGGCCAGCGGCTGCAGCTCGGAGGCGTGCATGATCGCGACGGCATCCGCGTCGCGCGGGACGTCGCGCAGCAGGTGGGCGGCGTAGTTGACCTGCGCCTGCGGGAACCACTCGGCACCGGGCATGGTCCGCGTGCCGAGCGCCGGGCCTGGGTCGCCGGCCACCCCGAACTGCTCCCAGATCGCCGTCCAGAAGCCGTCGAGGTCGTCCACCGACCACGCCCACAGCTCGCGGTAGTCGGTCGGCCGGCCGACGGCGCGGGCGAACCGCGTGATCGCGGCCGACTCGATCGCCTCCGCTGTGGGCTGCCAGACAACGGGCGGGACGTCGCGCATCCGGCGATGGTCGCGCGTCGACGCCAGAAGTCCAAGACATGAACCCGATTGACGTCATAAGCTTTCATGATGGAGTTGCGGCAGCTGCGCTACCTCGCCTCCCTCGCCCGGGAGGGGCAGTTCACGCGCGCGGCGGCACGGCTGAACGTCGCGCAGCCTGCGCTGTCCCAGCAGATCCGGAAGTTGGAGGACGAGCTGGGCGTCGCGCTCGTCGACCGGACTCCACATGGCGCGCGCCTCACCGTGGCGGGCGAGCGCGCGGTGGCCCGGGCGCGGTCCGTCCTCGCCGAGGTGGACGCGCTGCGCGAGGAGATCGGCGAGCTGGCCGGTCTCACCGGCGGCCGGGTCGCCGTCGGGGTCACCCCGACCGCCGGGCCCGTCGACGTGGCGGCGATCCTCGGTGCCTTTCACCGCGACCGGCCGGCGATCGAGCTGGCGGTCCTCGAGCGGCTGAGCGTCGAGCTCGCCGAGCAGCTGCGGGGCGACACGCTGGACGTCGCGTTCGTCACGCAGCTCGACGGCCGCAACCTCCGCGGCCTCGAGCTGCGGCAGGTGGCCACCGAGCGGCTGGTCGCGATCCTCGCGCCCAGGCACGCGCTCGCGGCACGCCGGCGGATCCGCCTCGCAGACCTACGCGACGAGCCGTTCGCGATCTTCCACCGGGGCGCCACGATCCGCACCGCCGTGGAGCGACTCGCCGCCGAGGCCGGCTTTGCGCCCCGGACGGCGTTCGAAGTCGGCGACGTCGCGCGGGCCCGTGCGCTCGTGGCGGAGGGACTCGCCGTCGCCATCCTGCCGCGCAGTGACGCCGAGCGACCGGGACCACCGATCGCCGCGGTGGCGCTCGCCGGCCGCGGCCTGGGCTTCGAGGTCTTCCTCGCCTGGCGCCGCGATCGGCGCCAGGCGCCCGCCACCCGGGCGTTCATCGAGCACGTGGTCTCGCACCCGAGCTGACATGACCCCGACGCGCTCAGACGTCCGAAGGCGGGGCTTCGTGAGGATCTGACGCGCCGTGCCGAGACGGGCCGGGCCGGGCGGCCGGTGACTGGGCCCGGTCGAACAGCCGAGCCTCGTCGCAATCCAGGCGGCGTCGTTCTGGGACGCTTCCCGCCGCCCGGCGGGACGCTTCCCGCCCCTGCCGCCGTGGCGCGGGCGCGCGCCATATTGTGAGGAGCTTGCCGACCTCGCATGCTCTTTCCGTCGCCCGCGTCCTTGCCAAGCTCGAGCCGGGTGGAGCCCAGCTCTCGGTGCTGCGCGTCATGCGTGCGCTGGAGCCCATGGGGATCAGCTCACGGTTGCTGGTCGGGTGGGCGTCGGCCGATGGCCTGGACCTCGCCGCGCGCATGGGGGTCGAGGTCGAGGTCTACGGGCGCAGCGGCGATCTGCAGTGGCGCGCGGATCCGGGGTTCTCGAGCTGGTTGGCGCCGCGGCTCGCCGGCGTAGCGGTGGTCCACGCCCACATGTTCGGCGCGTGGTGGGCGGCTGCCCGGATCGTCGGAGACGACACGGCGCTCGTTGCCAGCGAGCACAACGCGCTGACCTGGCCCGACGGCCGTCTCGCTGCTGACCTGCGCGCCAGCCTGCTCCGCGTCGACCGCTTCTACGCCCACGGCCCCGGCGCCCGGCGGGCGATCCTCGGGGCCGGTCTGCCCCCGGCCCGGGTGCAGCCCGGCGTGTCCCCGGTCGCCGACCTCGACGCCGCGCCGCTTCCCGGCCTGCCCGCGCCGCGCATTGTCTTCGCCGGGCGCCTGCACCTCGAGAAGGGCCCGGACGTCCTGCTCGATGCCCTTGCGCGCCTCCCCGGGGCGCCACCCGCACTCCTGCTTGGCGCCGGCGCGCTGCGCGAGGAGCTCGAGGCCCGTATCTCGCGATTGGGACTCGGCGAACGCGCACGCCTGCTGGGCTGGCAGACACGGCCGGGCCGCTACATCGCGGGCGCAACGATGCTCGTCGTGCCCTCGCGTGACGAGGCGTGGTCACAGGCGGCCGTCCTGGCCATGGCCCTCGGCGTCCCCGTCATCGGCACCGACGTCGACGGCCTCCCCGAGACGCTCGCAGCCGCCCGCGGGATCGTCGTGCCACCCGAGGACGCCGACGCCCTCGCCACCGCCATCGCCGACGTCCTCGCCGGACGCCGTCAGACGGATCTTCAGGGCGCACGGGCCTACGCGCGCCGCTTCTCGGTCGAGCGCGTCGCTGCGACCTACGCATCCGGCTACCGGGCGCTGCTCGCCGGCACGCGGCCGGCCCTGCCGGCCGCACAGGCGTCGTGACGCCGACCAACCCCGCCGTCGTGGGCTGGACCGATCGCGACCTGCACGCCTGGCAGATCCTGCGGCCGCTGCTCGCCACGGGCGGCTATCTGCCCTGGAGCGAGGGCGCGATGCGCCCGTCGGGACTCGTCGACGTCTGCAACGAGATCGTCCTCGCCGAGCGCCGCCGCATCCTGGAGCTCGGTTCCGGGACGAGCACCGTTCTGCTGGCCCGATTGCTGCGCACGACCGGCGGCACCCTGACCGCGATCGAGCACGACGGGCGCTGGGCGACCTGGGTCGCCGGGCAACTGGCGGCCGAACAGCTGCAGGACGTCGCGCGCGTCGTCCACGCGCCACTCGAGCCGTCGCCACGGGCGGCGGGCGGAACGCCCTGGTACGCCGCCGAGCCGCTCGCCCAGGCCCTCGCCGACGGGGCGCCGGACCTGCTCATCGTCGACGGCCCGCCCGCGTACCGCTCCGACGAGTCGCTCGCCCGCCTTCCGGCCGTGCCGGCGCTGCTGGACCGTCTCGCTTCCGACGCAGCGGTCGTCCTCGACGACATCGCGCGCGCCGGCGAGCACGAGGTGCTCGAACGCTGGGAGCACGAGTCCGATCTGCGGTTCGAGCGGCGCCCCGACTCGGGCATCGCCATCGGCCGGCGATCCGCGCGCACCGTGTCCTGAGCACGTTCGCGCCGACACGTGTGGGTTTCAGGGCACGGCCAATGCCGCTCTGCCGCCTCCGCTTCGCGTAGGCGCTGGCGAGCGCTTCAGACTCACCAGTCCCGGTCGACGGCCGGAAGCACACGCTCTGCGGCCCTCAAGCGCAATCGGCGGGCGCGTCCGCCAGGGCGTCTTCCCGATCTGCACGACGGCAGAGGCGTGGCACCAGCACGTTGTCAATCGCGGGAAGAGCCGCTCGGGTCCGACTGCGAATGCTTCACCGGGCTTCTGCCGCCGCTGCGGGCGACGGAGTGAGGGGCTCACGCAGACGCAGGGGCAGTGTCGCGGTGTGTCCCTGGCGAACCAACTCGGTGACACGAGGCGTGAGCATGAAAACATCGTGTCTCCGATCGCGCCTCGTGTGTCCATGGCCAGTGCCCGTTCGACGGTCGGGGCAGCCCGACGTCTGGGCGGGGCAAGCCCTAACCCGAGCGGTGACCAGCAGCGTCGGCGCGTCCCGGCAACCCGACGAGGGGCGCCCAAGCGGAGGCGCGCCCTAGCCGCGAGCGAGATCGCTGCGACATGCCCCGACCCGGATGATGACCGCAGCAATTCACCGACACGGCCCCCACCCTTAGAGGCGATCCAGCGGGCTCGCCGGGGGTTGGTGCAACAGCCTCACGCGAAAGCGCCGTTGCGCTCGAGGACATGCGTTGCGATTGCGGTCGCGTCGCCCGGTGCTGCTACCGGTTGTCGTCCGACGGGACGCCGACCGGGCAGAGGGTCTGCGTGACGATGATCAGCGAGTCCTAGGCCCCGGGGACGTCGGTGACGCGGCGGTGACGCGGCTGGCCTAGCGTGGCGTGGACCTACGACGAAGGAGGAACACCATGGCGATCGCCGTGATCCTCGACGTTCCTGGCGGCATCCTGGAGCGGTACGACCAGGTCGTCGGCAAGCTCTTCGACGCGATGGGCATAAAGCCGGGGACCCCCCGTCCGGGGCGATCTTCCACTGGGTGGCCGGCACGGACGACGGCATCCGCATCGTCGACGTCTGGGAGACCCGAGAGCACTTCGACCGGTGGCTTTTCGGACTGGAGGTGCTGGGGCCGCCGCAGGTCACGTTCTACGACGTCCACAAGACCCTCGGGGCGACGCCAGACAACAGCGCGATAGGGCCTTCGCTCAGGCGATGAGGACTGACGGTGGCCGGGGCGCCGCTGCCCCTTTCGATGCGGAGGAGCAGTGCGCCGCCCTGCCGATTCCGGGTGAGGCGGCAGCCGTCGGGCTTCGCCTTCGTCCGCGACGGCGCACGCGGGCAGGTCTGGTACGCGAAGTACCGCCGGCTCGGCTCTCGTCGGGGCCCCTCGTATCTGCACCACCAGCGGCCATCGCGACCCCGGCCCTCCGCCATCTCGATCGTCCCGCTGGCCGGTACGTCGTGCGGCGTAGACTCGGAGAGTCCTGACGGGCTCGTAGGAGGAAGCCGTGAGGCGAGCGAGGCACGTTGCCGTGATCGCAATCGACGTCCCGATCTGCGGAGCAGTCCTGACCGGCTGCTTGGGCGGCGGCGATGACGGCTGCGGCATCCCCGGGTTCCAAGACGTCGGCACTGGCCGATGAACAAGAACGCCCTCGAGCGGCCGCTCACACGGAGGCAGGTGCTCACCGCCGGCTTCACAGCAGGCGCTGGGTTCCTGGTCGGCTGCGGTTCAGCGGGGCGGGACGCGGCAGGCTGGACCTTCGTCGACGATCGGAAGCAGACGGCGAGGTTGAGCAAGCGCCCGACGCGCATCGTCGCCTTCACCACGGCAGCCATCGCGCTTCACCAGTGGGGTGTGACGCCCGTCGGCGTCTTCGGCGACAATCCGCGAGAGGATCCAGAGCTCGCTGGTTTCCCGTGGGGCAAGTCGGAGATCGTCGGCTCCGTCTACGGCGAGATCGATATCGCAAAGCTGCTCTCGTTGGAGGCCGAGTTGATCGTCTCGCGGTGGTACCCACCGCCCGCCGACTCGCCGCTCTTCGGCTTCAAGGAGCTCGAGCAGGAGCAGCGGATCGGCTCGCGAGTGCCAATCGTCGGGATCAACAGCCACGTGATTGCGACGAAGCAGATCGATCGCTTCAGCGATCTCGCACGCGAGCTCGGCTCGGACACGATGGCCGGCGCGGTTGGGCGGGCGCGCGCGGCGTTTCTCAGAGCCGTGGCGAACTTGTCCGGCGTCGCGAAGCGCAAGCCGAACCTGCGGATCATCGCCGTCTCGGGCGACCAGAGCACGATGTTCGTTTCAAAGCTGGCCGACTCAGGCGACCTCACGTTCTACAGGCGCCGCGGCCTGCCACTCGTCTCGGCGGAGACATCGGACGCCTACTGGGACCGGTTCAGTTGGGACCAGGCCGCCAAGTACCCGGCGGACGGGATCCTCTACGACGCGCGGCCGAGCACTCTGCCGCTCAGGGAGGCGAAAGCGATCCCGGCCTTCGCAGCACTGCCGTCGGTGCGGGCGAACCAGGTCGCCAGGTGGCGGGCGGACCCGCCGCCGTCCTACCAGGCATACACAGCGGCGATGAACGACCTGGCGACGACGATCGCCGGCTGGCGCACGGTCACTTGACAGCCCCGCGTCCTGGTCGAGCCCACCTTGTCCCGGCGATTCCGGAAGGTCACAATCGTCAGGAACGCGGAGGTTAGCTCTTGCGGCCGCGACAGATCGCAGCAGTGGCACTGGTTCTCGGGCTGACGGTCGCGGGTTTCATCGTCGCCCGCGCGCTCACCGAACGTGATGCACGGCGCGACTCCGAGCAGCGCGTGCAGATCGCGGCGGCGCAGATCCGCAGTCGCGTGGAGGTGGCGACGTCGGTCACCGAGAGCCTGCGCCGGTTCGTGTTCGACGAAGGTGCCACAGGCGTCACGAACGACCAGTTCACGAAAAACGTATTGAGGTGGCTGAGCCCAGTCGACCTCCCGGCTGCTGCGTGGGCCGAGGAGGTCCGAGCCGCTGACCGCGCGGCGTACGAGCGGCGTATTGGCCGGCCCATCGTGTCACCCGACGAGCGACGCAAGGCCGTGCCGCCAGGCTCCTCCTACCAGGCGGCGACGCTGGTCTCCGGTTTTCCGCCCATGGACTCGCGCGGCGTCGATCTGAGGCGTGAACCCGGAATCGCCGCGGCGCTGGGCCGCGCGACTCGGCCTGGTGGCGTAGGGGCCACGCCTGTCGGAGCCCGGAAAGACGGGACGCGCGGCCTCTTTCTGGTCGCGCCGGCGCCGAATCTGATCGACGGGGCCCTCCGCCCCGGGGCGGTGGTGGTCGTCCTGTCCGAGGCGACTCTGCGCGCGGCGGCGAGGAACCCCGCGGGCTTGCGGTTCCTTCCCGCCGACCGCTCATCGGGAGACCGCACCGGCGGGGACACCGTTCGCGCGGAGTTCACGGTCGCGGGACAGCCATTCGCGGTGCTCATGCCGAAGGAATCGGTCAGCGGCCCGGGCGCGGTCTTGCCTTGGATCATCCTCGCCGCGGGCCTAGTGCTCGCCGGCCTAATGCTTGCGCTCGGCAGCAACGCGGCGCGGCGAGCCAGGGCACAGGAAGACCTGGACCGCATCTTCATGCTCTCCCCCGACATGATCACCGTCGCCGACTTCGAGGGACGCTTCACACGCGTCAATCCGGCCGTGGAGCGCATCCTCGGCTACACAGAGGAAGAGTCCTTGTCGCGCTCGTACCTCGACTTCGTCCATCCCGACGACCGCGAACGTACCGTTTCAGAGGCCGCCGCGATCACGGAGGGACAGCCGACCCTGTCCTTCGAGAACCGTTACATGGCCAAGGACGGTTCGTACAGGACGCTCGAGTGGACGACCGTGCCGGTCGTAGCGCAGCGCCTGATGTACGGGGTCGCACGCGACGTGACCGAGCGCCGCAGGGCCGAGACCGAGGTGGAGCGGCTTGCCGACGAGCAGGCGGCGCTGCGACGCGTGGCGACGCTCGTCGCCGAGGAGTCGTCGCCCGCGGAGGTGTTCGCGAAGGTCGCCGAGGAGCTGGCCAACGTCCTCGATGATGTCGAGTCCTCACTCTTCCGCGACGAGGGCGACGGGACTGCGAGCGCGGTCGCGCTGTGGGGCCCCAACATTTCGGCCGTCCGACCAGGCACTCGAATACCAGCCGATGGCGATGGGGTGATCGCGTCCGTGCTACGGGAAGGAACGACATGCCTGATCGGGGATTACTCCGCGACGACCGGCGCCATCGCTGAGCGCGACCGCGAGCCCGGGATCCGCTCGGCCATCGGCTGCCCGATCGTGGTCCGTGGGCGGATCTGGGGGGCGATGGGTGCCGCGAGATACGTGGCCGAGGCGTTTCCGCCGGAGGCGGAGACGCGCATCACCCGCTTCGCGGACCTTGTCGCTACGGCGATCGGCAACGCCGAGGCGCGCACGGAGGTGGAGCGGCTCGCCGCGGAACAGGCGGCGCTGAGACGGGTGGCGACGCTGGTCGCCGAGGGGGCCCCGGCTACTGCGGTGTTCGACGCGGTGTCCGCGGAGATGGAGGCGCTCCTGGAGGCGGATGGGGTGATTCTGAGTCGCTACGAGCGGGAGGCTGAAATCACGATCATGGCCTCTCGCGGACCGGAGGACAGAGTGCCGGTCGGGCTGCGCACCGACCACCAGGGCGAGAGCGTGACGACCGAGGTGCGGCGGACCGGGCGGCCGGCTCGCATGAAGGACTACGGCGGGACGCGCGGCGACATCGCTGACCTGGTCGAGGAGATGGGTCTGCGCGCGGCGGTCGGGGCGCCGGTCGTGGTCGACGGACGACTCTGGGGCGTCATCACGGCGTACTGGAGGGGCGAGGAGGACTCGCCGCCGTCGGACACCGAGGCGCGCATGACTCAGTTCGCACAGCTCCTCGAAACGTCCATCGCGAACGCGGACAGCCGTGAACAGCTCAAAGCCTCGCGGGCGCGAGTGATCGCGGCGGGCGACGAGGCACGGCGGCGGGTGGTTCGCGACCTGCACGATGGTGCCCAACAGCGGCTGGTTCACACGGTCATCGTGCTCAAGCAGGCGGCGCGAGCGCTCGCCAAAGACGACGACAAGGTGGAGTCACTGGTTGCCGAGGCCATCGCTCAGTCAACGAAGGCCAACGCCGCGCTGCGCGAGCTCGCCCAGGGGATCATGCCCGCCGTGCTGACGCGTGGCGGGGTTGCCGCGGGGGTCCACAGCCTCGTGTCACGCAGCCCCGTCCCCGTCGACGTCACCGTTTCTGACCAGCGGTTCCCGGCGTATGTCGAGGCGACGGCGTACTTCGTCGTGGCCGAAGCGCTGACGAACGTCGCGAAGCACTCGCTTGCGCGATCCGCCGAAGTGTGCGCCAGCGTCGACGACGGTGTGCTTCGGATCGACGTACGGGACGACGGGGTGGGTGGCGCTGACCCTGAGGGAGGAGGTCTTCTGGGATTGGCAGACCGGATCGCGGCTCTCGACGGCGAGCTCAAGCTGGAGAGCCCGCCGGGCGCAGGCACGCGCGTCACGGCGACCATTCCGCTACCCGACTAGCGTTCGCGTGCTCGGTCACGCTCGCGCGTCGACCGCTGCTCCGGGCCCGGAACGGAAGCCGCGTCTTGCCGGGTCAGCGGCCGCACCGTCCCCATCGGGTGCGCATCGCGCACCCTGTGGACGACGGTGCCTCGGCAGAGCTCCTACCGCTTTCCCATGGGCCGTCTTCTGCTCCTCGTCCGGAGTTCCCATGTGCACCGCGCTGCTCGCACGCGCGATGCACTCGCAGCGCTTGGAACCGCTGTGGTTCAGGGTGGGCGCGGTGCTCAGCGGCACACGTCGGTCCCGGCGTCCCTGAAGGTCTTGCCGGGCTCCGGCACGAACTGCCAGTCATAGCTGCCGGGATGCAGGGCGACCCTCAGCACGCCGAAGGTCTTGTTGTCGAACACCTGGAAGCCCGGCCGCAACGCCGCCGACCCCGAGAGGTCCACGCCGCCCGTGCCGACGATGATGAGGCGGATGCCGCGGCTGTCGACCGCCCCCGTGGGCCCGAGCAGGTTCGCCCGCTGGTAGTTGTGCTTGTGGCCGTTCAGGACGAGGTCGACGTGCGCCGCATAGAGGTCGCGCCAGATCGGCATCATGGCCGCGGCGTTCTCCGGCGCAGCGGTCCCCGAAGAGAAGACGGGCTCGTGGAAGTAGGCGAGGGTGCAGGCGTTGGGATGCGCCGCGAGGTCGGCCCGGACGAACGTCTCCTGGGCCCCGCCGCTCGCGCACGGGCTCCCACTGAGGTGATTGCACTCGGAGTTCAGCGCGAGCAGATGCCAGGTTCCGAGGTCGTAGCTGTACCAACCCTGACCGGGCGTGCCGGCGCGCGCGCCGAAGTAGCCGAAGTACCCGCCGGCCCCGGAGGTCCCGTACTCGTGGTTGCCCGGCACCGGCGAGGTGAGCGGGTCGAACCGCCCCCACGTCGGGCGGTAGACGCTCGTGTAGGCGCTCAACGCCCCCGCGTCGTACTGGTTGTCGCCCAGCGGCAGGACCCTGCTCGCCGAGGTGATCAGGTCGCTCGTCCGCTGCTGGGCGCAGTGCGTCGCGGTCGCGGCCGACCCCGGCGGACACGCGATGTCGCCGGCCGCGTAGAGGACGGGATCCGTGCATGCCGCCATCGGAGCGGCGAGCGCTGCTGCGACGCAGGCGAGCACTAATCGCCTCACAGAACCCCCTCGTCCGGTCGACCACCATGGCTCCGGCCGACAGCCGGAAACGCACCTGGTGCATCTTCGCGCGACCAAAGGTAGACGTTGCCGAGGGGTTCGGCGATCGGATGACGCCGATTGACGGTTCGGCGGTTGCATACGTACGGTGCGCTCGCGCGCACTCCGGTCATCTCCTCACCTAGTCCCTCCCGCATCACGAGAGGCGCTCCAAACCTGCGGTTGTGCCGAACGGCTTGCTGTTGCGGCCGCGACTTGGTACCAGCCTGGTAGCGAGGCGACGTCGATCGCCGCGGAACCCCGCGGCGACTATCGCGGCGAATCAACGGAACCGCTTGATGGCGGTGCATCGGCTTGAGCGGGCGTCTCGCCCGAGCATTTCGTGCTCGATGGCGTGCCGGCAGCTGGCACGCGGCGCTGCGCCAGGACAGCACGCGGAACTCGCGCTTGGAGCAGATGCTGACCTGTGGGACGATCGCCGCCCCAGCGCGGAGGCCCGGCGCTGCTGTCCGGAAGGAGGCGCCACGCCGTCAGATCGCCCCGAGCTCTCGAGCATGGCCGACGACTACGCGCGAAACGCGCTCTCGCAGCGCGCCGCGTTCGAGGCGACGCACCCGGCCGCGCTGGCCGCGGCGCGGCTGTTCGCGGACGAGCCCGTGCTCCGCGTCGTCGATCTCGGCGCCGCCGACGGGGTCAACTCCCACCGCCTCATCCGCGATCTCGCGGAGGAGCGCGCCGGCCGGCCGCTGATCTACGCGCTCGTCGATCTCCCGACGAACGCGTGGGGGGTCGCCGCCGAGCACCTGCGCCGTGGCTTCGGTGGAGCGGCGGATGGGCCCGGGGTCGCCGTCATCCCCGCGCCGGGCGACGCCGGCCCGGGGGTCGCCGATGCCGGCACGGGACTTCACTACGCCTCGCCGGGGCCCCACGGCGAGGCCTGCCGCCGGGCGGCCCAGCACCGCCCGCCCCCCGCCACGGTGATCAGCATGGCCGGCATCCCCCTCCACCAGGCGCCCTGCCTACCTTCGGGCAGCGTGCACGTCGCGGTCACCGGGACGGCGATGCACTGGGTCGCCGACGCGGCCGGCCTGGCCTCGACCGGATCGGTCTTCCCGGGCTACCCGGACCACGTAGACGAGGCCGAGCGGCGAGCATGGCGCGTGGCCGCGGCATGGCAGTGGGAGCGACTGCTCGAGATGCGCGCCGTGGAGCTCGCGCCGGGCGGCCGGTTCATCGCCGCGCTCCCGGCCTCCCCCGCTCCGTGCCCCCAGAGGACGGGGCTCTACGTGGAGATCATCGGGGACATGAACCGGGTGCTCGCCGACTGGTGCCGTGCGGGACGGATCGGCACCGCCACCGCCGCCGCGGCCGTCGTTCCGGTGTGGATGCGCACGCTCGACGAGATCCAGGCTCCCTTCGAGGCGGGCGGCGGGCGAGTCGCCGGCCTCGAGCTCGAGAGCGCCGAGCTCTTCCGCCTCGACAATCCCTACTGGCACGACGATCCCACCGTGTTCGCGCGGGACTACGTGCGGACCGTGACCGCATGGGGCGGCCCGCTGCTTCTCCGCGCCTTCGCGCGCGAGGGCGAGGACCGCGCTTCCGGTCTCCTCGCCGACTTCCTTGGGGAGCTCGAGGAGCGCGTGGCCGATGCCCCCGACCGCTACCGCTGGGACTACATCGAGGCCCTCGTCATCTGCCGGAAGGCGGACGGCAGTTCCGCATCTGGATCTTCCCGCTGGTGATCGGCACCGGCAAGCGCCTGTTCGGCGTTGGCACGGTGCCCGCCGGACTGAAGCTCGTCGACAGCGAGGTCTCCAAGACCGGCGTCACGATCAACACCTACCAGCGAGCGGGCGACATCGACCGCGGGTCGTTCGCGCTCGACGAGCCGACCGAGGCGGAGATCCAGCGGCGCCGACGCCTCGCCGACGAGCAGTCACGAGCCCCGAACGGGGCGCATCGCTCCGCGGACAACGGCGCAATGACGGCCGGCTCAGGCCAGCAGCGGAGGCGGGACGGCGCCGGCGTGCGCCGCCTGCGCCGGCCGCTCGCTCGGTCTCCCCCGTCCCCGGTCGCCGCGGGCCGCGGGCGCCGACGTGCGCCGCTGCACCGCGCGCAGGACCGGCTCCTCGACCAGCCGCCACGACAGCCACGCCGCGACGATCGACAGCACCGTGAGGACGGCGAGCGCGAGGGCGAAGTGGTCCGCTGGCCAGAGGCCGGCGCGCTGGAGGGCGAAGATCAGCGGGTAGTGCCAGAGGTACACGCCGAAGGACAGCGTCCCGAGCGCGAGCACGGGGCGGCTGCTGAGCAGCCGTGGCGCGGCTGCGGACCCGCATGCCGCGCAGATCGCCGCGAAGCCGATCGCGGCGGGCAGCTCGCGCGTCAGGTTGTCGAGCGGCCAGGCCAGCGACCCGCGCGCGTACGCCCACACGAGCAGGCCGCCGGCCCCGAGCAGCGCCCACGTGAGCCGGGGGCCGATCTGCCGTCCGTCGGCGAGCACGCGCGCGGCCATCCCGGCACAGAAGACGGGAAGCATCTCGGGCAGCGTCCGCTCGACCTCCGGGGGCGCGCCCTTCGGCTGCGCCAGGACGCGCCAGGCGAGCCCGAGGACGGCCAGCGCGCCGATCGCGACGAGCTGGCGCGACCGGCTCCCGCCGGCGCGCAGCGCGAGCGCGCCGAACACGGGGAGCAGCAGGTAGAACGAGACCTCGACGGTCAGCGTCCACATCGGCGGGTCGAGCCGGCCGGCGAGGCCCGGCACCACGTTCTGGGCGAACAGCAGGAACCAGACGATGCGCTCGTCCTCGACCAGCCGCCAGCTTCCCGTGCCGTGCAACACGAGGATCGAGCCGGCCAGCGCGAGCCAGTAGAGCGGGAGCACCCGTGCGGCGCGACGCAGCCCGTAGCGGCCCGTCGCCGGACGCGGCACGCCGGGCTGCAACGCGGCGCGCACCCACGGGCCATAGAGCAGGAACCCCGAGAGGCAGAAGAAGAACGGCACGCCGATGCTGAGCCGCCCCCACCACGGCCCGAGCAGCGTGTCGGGGCGCGCGCATTGCAGCCACGCGTGATGCGCCATGACGCCCGCGGCGGCCAGCCCGCGCAGCCCGTCGAGCGCCGTCGCGCGCCGCGTGCTGCTGTGCTCGAGCCCGGCCACGCTCCGAGCGTGCGTCGCCCACCTGGGCCGACCCTGAGCCCCGGCGACGAATGCGGTGAGTACCCCGGGGCGCACGGGAAGCCGGTCCCCGTCCGGCGACGAATGTCCTGCGCGGCCTCATAGAGCACCCGCAGCGCCACACGGCCCACGTGATCGCCGACCGGGCCATCGATGGCGAAGCGTCGCACCGCCCAGCAGCCCGGTCAGCCGGCGGGCGCTCACCCGAGCCCGGAGCGCAGACGGAGACCTGCAGCTTCATCACCGTCCTCCGTGCTCGTGCTGTCGCGGCTCATCACGCAACGCCGCACGCTCTCGACCGCGGTTGCGTGCGAAGCAGCCGCGGCGTGCCGGCTGCCGTTCGTCGTCCTAGGCGATGTCATCCGGTGTCTCCTTGGGACTGGGGGTTCGCGAGCACCAGCCGCCAAGGAGGCCCGGATGAACAACCCGCTCAGGAACCCCGCTACCGTGCCGGCGGCGTCCAGCCGCCCGAGAGCTGCTCGCCGATCTGCAGCCCGAAGCGCTCGAGCAGCTCGGGCACCGAGTCCGGTCGCATCTCCTGGCCGTAGCGCTCGTTGAGCTGCGCCAGCGCCTCAGGGTCGGCCTTGAGCGCGCCACCGAGGTCGTCGAGCTCCTGGAAGAAGCGCTCGAAGCCGGCCGGCGAGATGATCTCGAGGATCCGGCAGGGCTCGTCGCCCGCGTTCCAGAAGGTGTGCCACTGGTTGCGGGGCTTGAAGACAAGGTCGCCGGGGCCCGCCTCGACGACGTCGTCGCCCAGCAGCGCACCCATGCGGCCCTGGAGCACGTAGCTGTACTCGTCCTCGCGAGTGTGCCGATGCAGCGGCGCGGCGAGCGCGCGCGGCGACATCGGGTGCTCGACCAGCGAGAACCGCTGGCCCGCCTCGGCCCCGTCGATCATGAAGCGGACGCCGATGCTGCCGAGGAAGCCCTCCTGGGCGTCGTTCGGACCGATGATCCTGACGGCTGTCGCCTCCATCGCTACTTCCTTTCGTTGGACAGTAGTGTCGCGCGAAAACCTACGCCCGTCGTCCGCGTCTGTCAATATGTTCATGCGACACACATGTCCGATCAAAAACGAACCTACCGCAAGACGCGGCGCGCCGACCTCGAGGAGCAGACGCGCCTGCGGATCACCGAGAGCGCCGTCGCGCTGCACCAGGAACTCGGCCCCGCCCGGACCTCGATCAGTGCCGTGGCCGAGCACGCGGGCGTGCGCCGCTCGACCGTGTACCGCCACTTCCCCGACGACGAGGCGCTGTTCGCGGCCTGCTCGTCGCACTTCCAGGCGGCGAACCCCCCGCCGGACGTTGGCGCGTGGGCGGGGATCGAGGACCCAGCAGAGCGCACCAAGACCGCGCTGCGTGACCTCTATGCGTTCTACGGACGGACCGAGCAGATGTACACGAGCCTCCTGCGCGACGAGCCCCTCGTCCCGATCGTCCATCGCCGGCTTGGCGCCTACTACGGCTACCTCAACGTGATCGAGGACAGCCTGATGGCCGGCCGCGGCCTGCGCGGGCGCGCGGCCCGCCGGACGCGCGCGGCGCTCGGCCACGCGGTCGCGTTCCCGACCTGGCGCTCGCTGACCCACGAGGGGCTGGGCGACGGCGAAGCCGTCGCCCTGATGTCCGTGCTCGTGGAGGGCGCCGCGACGGCTGGATGAGCACCGTCACGACACCGTCCTGGCGCTTGTACCCGGGTGGGGGCCGTCAACCGGTGAAGGCCGCCAGCGGCACCCCGACTTCGACGATGTAGGTCGACAGCATCAGGCCCGTCTCGGGCCCGACGTCGAGCGCGTTGTGGGGCGTGCGGGGCGGCATGAGGAAGGGGTCGCCCGCGTGCAGGATGAGCGTGGGCCGACCCTGGATCTCCATCTCCACGGTCCCCTCGAGGATGTATCCGACCTCCTCCCCCGGGTGCTGGTGCCAGCCGGACGCGACGCCGGCGGGGATCTCGGTCAGGACCTGCACGATCTCCCGTCCGGGGATCGAGGACGCGCTGTGCTGGAGCTCGGTGCGCTTGAGCTTCCCGGCGAGCGCATCGATCGGCTGCTGTGGGCCCGTCATGGCGTGCCCAGCGCATCGCGCAGGAAGGCGGTGGCCTGCGCGATGGCGGCGCGCGTGGCGTGGGCCTCGCTCATGGCGTCGAGCAGCATGAAGTCGTGGACGACGCCGTCGTAGCGCACGGTCGTGACGGGGACGCCGGCCGCGCGGAGCTTCGCGGCGTAGGCCTCGCCCTCGTCGCGCAGCGGGTCGGCCTCGTCGACCAGCAGCAGCGTCGGCGGCAGCCCTTCGAGCTGCTGCGTCGTGGCCCGGTTGGGCGACGCGGTGATCTCGGCCCGCTGGCCGGGGTCTGTGGTGTAGGCGTCCCAGAACCACTCCATCGCCTTGCGCGTGAGGTAGTAGCCCTCGGCGAACTCGTCGTAGGAGGCGGTGTCCATCGCCGCGTCGGTGACGGGGTAGTACATCGACGTCTGCACGAACCTCACGTCGCCGCGCTGCTTGGCCATGAGGCTGAGCGCGGCGGCCATGTTGCCGCCCACGGACTCCCCGGCGACGGCCATGCGAGCTGCGTCCAGGCCCTTGCTCGCCCCCTCGCGGACGACCCACTGCGCGGTGGCGTAGCCCTGCTCGATCGCCACCGGGTAGCGGGCCTCGGGGGAGTTGGGGTACTCGACGAACAGCAGCGCCGCCTGAGCGCCGACGGCGAGCTCGCGCACGAGCCGGTCATGGGTTGCGGCGTTCCCGAGGATCCAGCCTCCGCCGTGCATGTAGACGATCACCGGGAGCATGTCCGGACCGCCGACCGGCTTGATCATCCGGACCCGGGCGTCGCCGACCTCGGCAGGCACCGTGATCCACTCCTCGTCCACGGGGAGCTTGTCGATGGGTCCGGCCTGCAGGTCCTCGAGCACCTTGCGCGCGGCGGCCGGTCCCAGCTCGTAGAGGAACGGCGGCGTGGAGGTCGCGTCGACGATGCCCTGTGCAGACGGCTCGAGGACGATTCGGGACTGGACGGCCATGGCTGGATCTCCTTGCTGATGAACGCTGCGGGGTGAGAGGCGTCAGGCGGCGGCGCCGACCGTCGCGGGGCGGCGCAGGAACGCGAGCAGCTCGCGGTTGACCTCCTCGGCGTGGGTAACGCACATCTGGATCGGCGGGGTGGTCATGGCGGGTCTCCTCGTCGGCGTGGCGTGGATGAGCGAGACCGGGGGCAGTCGGCCCCGGTCTGGGCGCGGCGTCAGTCGGGCGCTTCGGCAAGACCGGACATACAGGCTCCTGACGCGCGCGGTATGGCGCGGAGGATCAGGTCGATACGCCTACGCCGGCCGATTGCTGGAGCCGGAGCCAACATCGCCCGCCGAGGGTCGAGGCGGAGCGAAGGCCCATGCTACACCCGGCCCTTCTGGCGTCAATCACCATCTCGGAACGCCCTGCCGGGTCGTTCACCGGCTGCTCCAGCGGGCCGGTTTCGGGCGGCATGTCAGCACCCGACCGGGTCCGGGCACGGACGCGTGACGTACCTCCCGGCGGGTGTACGATCGCACCCTGATGCTCGGACGACTGGGCCCCCGTGGCCGCGTCGGACTGGCCACGATCCTGGGCGCGTTCGCCGCCGCGACAAGCGCCCCGCTCGCGCACGCCACCCCGCCGGTCGCCGGCTTCACCGCCGACCCGCCCAGCCCGGCGGTCGGGCAGAGCGTGACCTTCACCGACACGTCGTCCGATCCCGATGGAGGCGTCATCGTCCGTCGCGGCTGGGACATCAACGGCGACGGGATCGTGACCGACCCCTACGGCGCGCCGCAGGTCTCGCGCGCCTACGACCGTGCGGGACCGGTCGTCATCTCGCTCACCGTCATGGATTCCTCGGGGGAGATCGCGACGGTCGCGCGAACCCTCGTCGTGACCGGGGCGTTGCCGTCGCCCATCCCGGCGCCGGCGCCCGCCCCGACCCCCGGGCCCGCGCCGACGCCGGCCCCCGCGCCGACGCCCGCCCCTGAGCAGGCGCCGAAGCCGAAGCCGAAACCGGCGCCTGTGCCGGAGCCGCCACCCGCGCCCAAGCCCGCGCGGAAGGGTTCACCGGTGGCCGACTTCACGTTCGCCCCCTCCCCCGTGGTCGCAGGTCAGCCGGTGACCCTCCAGTCGACCTCGACCAAGGCCGGCGGCTCGATCGTGAGCGAGCTGTGGGACCTGGACGCGGACGGCTCCTACGACGACGCCGCCGGCAGCACGGCTCAGGCCGTCTTCACGACGCTCGGCAACCACGCCGTCAGCCTCAAGGTCAAGGATGAGAGCGGCCGCTCAGCCGCGGCCTCCCAGTTCGTGGCCGTCGCCGCTGCCCCGGCCGCCGCGACCCCCGCGGTTCGCCCGTCGGATTCCCGGAAGGCCCAGGCCCCCATGCGACGGCTGGCGCCGTTCCCGACCGTGCGCATCCGCGGTGCGGTCGACCGGCAGACCATCCGCGTGACCGTGCTGAGCGTGCGGGCCCCCGCCAACGCGACCGTGAAGGTCCGCTGCGAGGGCACGAGCTGCCCGACGGCGACGATCGTCCAGCATGTCGGCGCGCATGCGCGCACCATCCGCTTCCGGGGGTTGGAGCGGGCGCTGCGCCCCGGGACGATCCTCCGCGTCTGGGTGACCAAGCCCGGGACGATCGGGAAGTACACGCGATTCGCGCTGCGGCGCGGCCGGGCGCCGGCGCGCACCGATCGCTGCCTGGTCGGGGCGGCGGCCCGACCCGTCGCCTGCCCGGCGTGACGCGGAGCACGGGCAGCCCGCGAATCGACCGGCCGCGCAGACTCAGCGCGTCTTGCGGCCGGCGGTCGCCGCCGGCGCTATCGCGCAGGAGCTCCCCGCAGGTCTGCGGCGCCGGCGTCGAGAGCGTCGAGGGCGGCGGGGAGCAGCGGGTGTCTGCCGCCGGGCGGCAGCAGGGCGTAGACGTCGCGTGCGGGACCGGTGCCGGCGATCGGTCGCAGCGCGAGATCCTGGAACGGCTCCGCGAGCAGGAAGGGGACGAGCGTCACCGCCAGCCCTCTGCTGATCAGTCCGCGGATGGCGAGCTGATCGCGGGTGATCGAGACGAGGTTGGGCTCGAAGCCGGCGGCGCGGCAGGCGCGGACGATCAGCCCGTCGGTGGCGGCGACGGTCCAGTCGTCGGCCGAGAGGTCGGCGAGGCTGACGTCCGACCGCTCGGCGAGCGGGTGGTCGGGAGCGAGCGCGACCATGAACTCCTCCCGGAAGAGCTCGCGGCGCTCGACGCCGGGCGGCTCGTGTCGGGGCTCGGCGGTGTCCTGGAAGCCGATCGCGAGGTGCAGCTCACCGGATCGGATGCGCGCGGGCAGGTCGTCGTCGGTTCCCTCGTCGACGGTGACCCTGATCTCGGGGTGGTCGCGGCGCACGCGCGCGATGGCGGCGGGCACGAGCGCGGCGAGCGCCGTGGGGAACGCCCCGATGCGCATGCGCGCGAGCTCGCCTTGGGCGACGGCGGCGAGCTGCTCGTCGGCGAGGTGGAGGCGCTCGGCGATGGCGTCCGCGTGCTGGAGGAGGATCTCGCCCTCGCCGGTGAGCCTCAAGCCACCGGGCTCGCGCTCGAGCAGCCGAGCGCCTATCTGGCGCTCCAGCGCGGCCACCTGGTTGGAGACCTACGGCTGGGACAGCGCGAGCTCGCGC
>JAXDGY010000080.1:0-3064 GCA_034664785.1 Solirubrobacteraceae bacterium | reverse complement strand
CACTCGATCAGCCGCACATTTCCATGAGCGTCATCGTCACAGGAGCGGCGGGCCACCTCGGCCGCCTCGTCGCCGAACAGCTGCTGGAGCGCCTCGCGCCGGAGCACCTCGTCCTCGTGACGCGCCGTCCGGACGCCTTGCGCGAGCTGCGCGCTCGCGGTGCCGACGTCCGCTACGGCGACTTCGACGACCCGGCTTCGCTGCGCGACGCCTTTGCCGGCGGCAGCCGGCTCCTGCTGATCAGCACCGATGCCATCGGTCGCCGGGCCCCCCAGCATCGCGCCGCCATCGACGCCGCGGCGACCGCGGGGATCGGCCACGTGGTGTTCACCTCGGTCACCAACCCCGTGGCCGACAATCCGCTCGGCCCGAACGCCCGGGAGCAGGGCGAGACGGAAGCGATGCTCCAGCGCAGCGGGCCGGCGTGGACGGTGCTGCGCTTCGGGAGCTTCGCCGAGCTGGTGCTCCCGCCCGCCGCGACGGCGGTCCAGAACGGCCGGCTGATCACGAACAACGGCGACGGGCGCATCGTCCCCGTCTCGCGCCGCGACTGCGCCGAGGCGGCCGCCATCGTCCTCACGACCGACGGCCACTCCGGCAAGACCTACGAGATCACCGGCCCGCAGGCCCTGTCCGCGAGCGACCTGGCCGACCTCTACGCCGACCTGAGCGGACAGCCGGTGAAGGTCCTCCAGCTCAGCGACACGATGCTCATCTGGGTCCTCGCCGGCATCGGCACGCCGATGCCGAGCGCCTGGGACATCACCGCGTTCGGCCGGGCCGTCCGGGAAGGCTACTTCGACGTGGTCGATCCGGCCTTCGAGCGCCTTGCCGGACGTCCGCCGGTGGCGCTGCGGGATGTGCTCATCGCCCACCGCGCGGACCTGCTGGCAGGGGGCCCGGAACCCCCGAAGCGGCCTCGGCGGCCACGCCCCCGGGGGTTCCCGGGGATGGGATGGTCAGCGGGGGTCGGCGATCAGCTCGTGTAGCGGACCTTGGACCAGTCCACCGCCTCGCCGGACTGCGCGCCGCGCTGCTGCCTTCAGGCCCGGCAGCGGGCGCGGGCGACCGGCTCCTAGGACCCCGAGGTGAGCGGCGTCCGCTCCCGGGCCGAGGCCGCGGCGGACCCCATGTCCTCGAGCTCTCGGAGCAGGGCGCCGCTCCCGGCGTCCCGGCGGATCGCAGCGCCCAGGCGCTCCGCCCGCTCCCGGTAGGACGGATCCTGCACGGCCTCGCGGACCGCGGCCGCGATCGCTGCGGGCTTCGCCGTTCGCTTCACGGCCAGTCCGGCGCCGCGCGCGGTCACCCTCACCGCGTTGTCGGCCTGGTCGCGCCCGTGGGGAAGGATCACCGGCGGCACGCCGGCGGCCAGGGCCTTGATCACGGTTCCGTGGCCGCCGTGAGTGACGACGGCCGCCGCCTCCCGGAGCACCTCCGCGTGCGGAGCGGACGCGACGACGACGACGTTGGGTGGCGGGTCGATGTCGCCGGCGTCGAGCGCCGGGCCGGTGGTCACGAGGGCACGGACGGGCAGGGTGCCGAGGGCCGCCACGATGCGCCGCAGGCATCCGAGCTGATCCTGGAACGTCGAGGAGAACGCGACGAGCACGAGCGGCTCGTCGCCGGCGGGGGACGTCCAGGAGCCCGCCCAGCCAGGATCGTCGAGGACGGCGCCGACGTAGCGAGCACCATCGGGAAGCGTCGCCGGGAAGTCGAACTCGCGCGAGGTCATGACGAGCTGGCGGTCGGCGCGGTGAATCTGCGCCCAGAAGTCGTCGAGCGGTTCGAGACCGAGCTCCGCGCGAAGCGCGTTCAGCCGCGGAAGGCCCCTGCGATTCCACACCCGGGAGGTCACGCCGGCGATCACGCGGTCGCGAAGCCGGCCGACGGTACCGGCGGCGGGCTTGAGGCCGATCCCGATGGGCGGCATGCCCGGGGCAGGAACCAGGTAGACGTTCGGCATGAGGACGCAGGACGGGATGCCGGCGGCTTCGGCGGCGACCATGGCGCCGAAGGCGAACTGGGCGCAGAGCACGACATCGGGCCGGCACTCGGCGATCGCCTGGCCGAGGTCGGCGGCGTAGCGCGGCGCGGGCCCGACGAACTGCGTGTCGATCAGCCGCTCGAACAGACGCAGCGGGTTGCCGACCTCCCAGTCGCGGACCGGATCGTGCTCGGCCCGGCGGCTCGGCCGGTTGGGCGCGGTCGTCCAACGCCGGAACGCGGCACCTGTGGCGCGGACATCGGGCTCCATCGAGTCCTCGGCCAGCACGACGACGCGGTGTCCTCGCTCCACGAGCAGGCGGACGGCGGCCAGCTCGGGCGGGACGGTTCCGCCGCCATCGACCAGGGCGGCCAGGTACGTCGCGGTCATCGGTCTCCTTCGTTCACGGGCTTGGTGGCACAGCGGAGTCGTCGTCGGGGAGCGGGTCCAGCACGCCGGTGGCGAGTCCGACCATCGTCCGCTCGGTCTCGGCTCGGGTGAGGCCGAGGTCGCGCCGGAGCAGCTTCCACGTGTAGACGTCGGTGGCGGCGTGCAGGGCGTTGATCGCGCGCCGCCGCCGCGCGGGCGCGGCGGGGAGCCTCGGCCCGAACACGCGCCCCAGCCAGGTCTGGTGGCCCGCCCGGGCCTCCTCGAGCAAGGGAGCCAGGCTTCCGAGCCGCTCCGACGTCGCCGCCCACCGGGCGTTGGCATCGCCGAAGCGCTCGTACTCACCGACGAGGATGCGCACGGCGCCCTTCACGTCCCCAGGTCTCGCCCGTCCCCGCGCGGCGTGCGTCTCAGCGCTCAGGACCTCCGCCGCGGCGAGCAGGACGCCCTCCTTGGAGGCGAAGTGGTTCAGGACCGTCTGGTGCGAGACGCCCGCGGCCCGGGCGATGGCCGTCAGCGTCACGTCCTCGAACCACTGCTCGAACAGCAGCTCGAGGGCACAGCGCGCGATGCGCTCACGGGTCGCCTCGGTGCCCTCCGCGCGAGCAGTCATGGCGTAGGTGCGGGTCGTCGACCGTGACATTCGCTTGAGCGGTACTCAAGCAGGTATTTGAGCGACGGTCAAGCGAAATG
>JAXDGY010000079.1:0-7868 GCA_034664785.1 Solirubrobacteraceae bacterium | reverse complement strand
CGCGCTGCTCGCGCTGGCTGCGCGTGGGGCGGCCGGACGGGCGGCGGGAGAGGTCGGACATGAGAGGATCTTGACACTCCGTGCCCGCTCGCCCCGACAGCCGCGTGACCAGCGTCGACGTGGCGCGCGCGGCGGGGTGCTCGCAGTCCACCGTCTCGCTCGTGCTGTCGGGCAAGGCCGGCGGTCGGGTGTCGGACGCGACGGCCGACAGCGTCCGCCGCGTCGCGCGCGAGCTCGGCTACCGCCCGAACGTCGCCGCGCGGACGCTCCGCTCGGGCGCGGCGCGCGCGGTCGGCCTCGTCGTCCCCGACGTCACCAATCCGTTCTTCGCGCGGGTCCTGCGCGGCGCCCAGCACGCGGCCCGCGAGACCGGCCACGCCGTCGCCCTCATCGAGGCGACCTACGACGAGACGGACGCCGATGCGCTGCCCGCGGGCGCGGTGGACGGGTTCCTCTTCTTCGCGCGCGAGCCCCCGGCCTCGGTCCGGCGGGACCCGCACCTGCGCTCGGTGCTGGTGGAGACCACGTCCGACGACGTCGCGTTCGTGCGCCTCGACGTGGAGGCCGGCGCCACCGCGGCCGCCGAGCACCTGCTCGCGCTCGGCCATCGCCGGATCGGCCACCTGCGCGCGGCGGTGGACGAGGAGACGTTCCACCTGCGGGCGAGCGGGATCGCGGCGGCGCTGGGGGCCGCGGGCCTCGACCCGGCAGACCAGCCGTGGACGGAGGCCGACGTCGCCTTCCAGTCCGCACGTGAGGGCGGCCTCCGCCTGCTCGGGACCGCAGACCCGCCGACCGCGCTGCTCTGCGACGACGACCTCATGGCCGGGGGCGCCTACCTCGCCGCCCGCGACCTCGGCCTCGCCATCCCGGGCGACGTCGCGATCGTGGGCTTCGACGACCTCGACTTCACCGTCGTGCTCGACCCGCCGCTGACCACGGTCCACGCCGACGCGGAGGACCTCGGCGCGCAGGCGTTCGAGGTCCTGGCCGAGCTCATGGCCGGCGGGTCGCCGGCGTCGCGGGTGCTGGCCGTGCAGCTCGTGGTGCGCGGCTCCACGGTTTCCCCCAGCCAGGCGCGGTAGCCTCCGCCGCACGAGCACGCACCCGTGCGACCGAAAAGAGGGATGTCGATGGCCAGCGTCGAGCAGCGAACCGCGCAGGAGCCCACCCCTACCGGGACCTCCGGCGCCGAACCCATCCCCGTCGAGAACCCGGCGACCGGCGAGATCATCGCCCACGTCCCCGATCTCGGCGCCGACGCGGTGCGCGACCTCGCGCGCCGCGGCCGCGCTGCGCAGCCGGCCTGGGAAGCGCTGGGCTTCGAGGGCCGCGGCCGCATCCTGCTGCGGATGCAGAAGTGGCTGACCGACAACGCCGACCGCGTCATCGAGACGATCGTCTCCGAGACGGGCAAGACGTGGGAGGACGCCCAGCTCGCGGAGATCATGTACGGCGCCAACGCCTTCGGCTTCTGGGCCAAGAACGCCGAGGGCTACCTCGCCGACCAGAAGGTCAAGACCTCCTCCGTCCTGCTCAAGGGCAAGCGGCTGGTCGAGCGCTACCGCCCGCTCGGGCTCGTCGGCGTCATCGGGCCGTGGAACTACCCGCTGACGAACTCCTTCGGGGACTGCATCCCCGCGCTGGCCGCCGGCAACGCGGTGATCCTCAAGCCGAGCGAGATCACGCCGCTGACGAGCCTCCTGCTCGCGGACGGCCTGCGCGAGTGCGGGCTGCCCGAGGATGTGCTGCAGATCGCCACCGGGCGCGGCGCCACGGGCGCGGCGCTCGTCGACGAGGTGGACATGATCATGTTCACGGGCTCCACGGCGACCGGCAAGAAGGTCATGGCCCAGGCCGCGAACACGCTGACGCCGGTCTCCCTTGAGCTCGGCGGCAAGGACCCGATGGTCGTGCTCTCCGACGCGGACGTCGAGCGCGCCGCCAACCACGCCGTGTACTACGCGATGTTCAACGGCGGCCAGACCTGCATCAGCGTCGAGCGCGTCTACGTCGAGGCGCCGGTCTACGACCAGTTCGTCTCGAAGGTCGTCGAGAAGACGCGGGCCATCCGGCAGGGCCGCTCGACCGGCCCGGGCACGGCGGACGTGGGGGCGATGACCTTCCCGCCGCAGGTCGACATCGTCGAGCGCCACGTGGAGGACGCCAAGGCCAAGGGCGCCCGTGTGCTCGTCGGCGGGCACCGTGGCAGCGCGGGTCACGCCGCCAAGGCCGGCCACTGGTTCGAGCCGACCGTGCTGGTCGACGTCGACCACACGATGGAGTGCATGACCGAGGAGACCTTCGGCCCGACGCTCCCGATCATGCGGGTGACCGACACGGAGGAGGCGATCCGGCTGGCCAACGACTCCCCCTACGGGCTCGCCGCCTCCGTCTTCTCCAAGGACGTCGCGCGCGGTGAGGCCGTCGCCCGCCGCCTGGAGGCCGGGGCGGTCTGCGTCAACGACGCGGTCATCAACTACTCGGCGCTCGAGCTGCCGATGGGCGGCGCGAAGGCCAGCGGCCTGGGTTCGCGACACGGCGCCGGGGGCATCCGCAAGTACTGCCAGGTGCAGTCGCTGCTGGTGTCGCGCCTGCATCCCAAGAAGGAGCCGCACATGTTTCCCTACAACGCCAAGATGACCCGCCGGCTGGGCAAGGCCATCAAGTTCCTCTACGGCCGCGGCAAGCGCGACTGACGTGGCGACCATCGAACACGGGCAGGCGCCCGCCCCGGGCGTCCCGCCCGAGGAAGGCCCGCAGCCGGAGGACGTCCAGCCCGTCTCCAACGAGGCGCTCGACCGCTTCCTGACCGGGACGGTCACGGTCCTGCCGATCCTGGGCCTCGGGGTCGTGGGCTGGCAGGTGTGGAACTCCGTGCTGCACTGGAGCGACGTCGCGGTCTTCATCATCTGCTACGGCCTGACCGGCCTCGGCGTGACGGTCGGCTTCCACCGGCTGTTCACCCACCGCTCGTTCAAGACGACGCCGCTCGTGCGCGGCGTGTTCGCGGCGCTCGGCTCCGCCGCGATCGAGGGCCCGGTCACCGCCTGGGTGGCCGACCACCGCAAGCACCACGCCTTCTCGGACCGTCACGGCGACCCGCACTCCCCGCACGTGGACCACGGGCACGGCCTGAAGGGCGCGCTGCGCGGCCTGCTGCACGCGCACGTGGGCTGGCTGTTCCTGCACACCCAGCGCGGCAGCAAGGAGCGCTACGCGCCCGACCTGCTCGCGGACCCCGTCGTCCGCTGGGTCGACCGCACGTTCGTCCTCTGGGTGGCGGTCGGCCTGCTCGTCCCGTTCGGCCTGGGCTGGCTCATCGGTGGATCGGTCTCCTCCGCGCTGACCGGCCTGCTGTGGGGCGGCCTGGTGCGGATGCTCGTCCTGCACCACGTGACCTACTCGATCAACTCGATCTGCCACTTCTTCGGGCGCCGGCGCTTCAACACGGGTGACCACTCGCGCAACGTGCCGTGGCTCGCGGTCCTCTCGTTCGGCGAGTCGTGGCACAACAACCACCACGCGTTCCCGACCTCGGCCGCCCACGGCATGGGATGGCGTGAGTTCGACATCTCCGCCCTGGTCATCCGCGGGCTGGAGAAGGCGGGCCTGGCCTGGGACGTCGTGCGCGTCTCGCCCGAGCGTCAGGCCGCCAAGCATCTGGCCTGACCCGCGGAGGTCAAGGCGGGCCGCGGTCGCGCCGATCAGACGTGTGTGAAGGCCGCTCCGGACCCGTACGCGGGCAACAACGCGGGGAACCTCCGCCGCCTGTCGGCGGCGGGGTGGGTCGCCGGTCTCGTCGTCGTCGCGGGGATCGCGCCCTTCGCCCCGCCCACGGAGGCCATCGGCGCCTGGGGCTGGGCGGTCTGGGCGCTCGTGAGCGTCGTGACGCTCGCCGTGCTGGCCTGGCTGGTCCGCCATCCGCGCCGCGCGACCGTCGACCTGCTGCTGGCCACGAACTACGCCGCCGCCGTGACCGTCGCGCTGGAGCAGTGGCTCTCCGGCGGCTGGCGGGCGCCCTACCACGAGATCCTGGTCCTGGTCGTCCTCGTCGGCGCGCTCGGGCACCCGGCGCGCCGCTTCGCGCCGCTGGGCGCGTTCATCGCGGTGGTCGCCCTGCTGCCGCTGGCCTACGACGCCGATCGCACGGCGCTGGTCGGGGTCGCCGCCGACCTGGTGCTCTGGGCCGGGCTGGCGGCCTTCTGCCTCGTCCTCATGCAGCGCGTCCGCGCCCAGCGGGTGGCCACGGAGCGCCTGGCGCAGGTCGACGCGCTGACCCTGCTGGGCAACCGGCGGGCCTTCGAGGCCCAGGCCGCCGCCGCGCTGGAGGGCCCCGTCGCGCTCGCCGTCGGCGACCTGGACGCCTTCAAGGCGGTCAACGACGAGCACGGCCATCTGGCGGGCGACGCCTGCCTGGCCGAGGCGGCGGCGGCGCTGGCCGCCCGCGCGCGGTCGCAGGACGCCGTCTTCCGCTGGGGCGGCGACGAGTTCGCCGTGCTGCTCTGCGGGGCCGGCGCCGAGGAGGCGGCGGCCGCCGCCGCGCGGCTGGAGGCGGCGGTGGCCGAGGCCGTGCGCAAGCCCGACGGCGACCCGCTGAGGATGACCTTCGGCTGGGCGGTGCACGAGCCCGGGATGGACGTCGACGCCCTCGTCGCGGCGGCCGACGCCCGTCTGCTGCGCCGCAAGGCGGCGCGGCGGGCGGTCGTCGCCTAGGAGCGCCGCCTAGCTCGCCTGCACGCCCGGAAGCCCGTCGACCAGGCGCAGCAGGTCGAGCGGGCTGAACGGCTTGGAGAGGAAGAGGTCCGCGCCGGCGTCGCGCGCCTGCGCCTCGAGCTCCTCGCCGGCCGCCGTCAGCATCACGATCGTCGCGTCGCTCGTCGCCCGCAGGCGCCGGCAGGCGCCGATCCCGTCGAGGCGGGGCATCTCGACGTCGAGGAAGACCAGGACGGGCCGGTGGGCGGCCGCCAGCTCGAGGGCCTCCTCGCCGTCGGCGGCCTGGCGGAGGTCGAGGTCGCCGACGTTGCGCAGCGTCGTCGCGATGAGCTTGCGGATGAACGGATCGTCGTCGACGATCAGGACGGTCCGGGCGCTCAAGAGGCGTGCTCCCGCCCGATCCGCTCCAGCACCGCGTCGTCCATCCCGCGGAACGCCGCGACGACGGCCGGGTCGAACTGGGTCCCGGACTCGGCGGCGATGATCGCGCGGGCCGGCCCGATCCCCATCCGCGGGCGGTAGGGCCGCTCGGTGGTGAGCGCGTCCAGCGTGTCGGCCACGGCGAACACCCGCGCGGCGACGGGGATCGCCTCGCCCGCGAGCCCATCCGGGTAGCCCGCGCCGTCCCAGCGCTCGTGGTGGGAGCGCACGACGGCCTTGGCCTCGCCGAGGAAGGACACGTGGCGCAGGATCTCCCAGCCGATGATCGTGTGGCGCTGCATCAGCGCGCGCTCGGCCACGTCGAGGGGATCGGGCTTGAAGAGGATCGAGTCCGGGATGGCGACCTTGCCGACGTCGTGCAGCAGGAAGCCGAACTCGGCCTGGGCCTCCTCGGCGAGGTGCAGGCCCATCGCCCGGGCGATCTCGAGGCCGTAGGCGGCGACGCGCTCGGCGTGCTTGCCCGTGTAGGCGTCGCGGGCCTCCACGGCGTTGGCGAGGGCGCGCACGGTGGCGACGTAGGAGTCCTGCAGCTCCTGCGCGCGCGCCCGCTCCTGCTTGTAGGTGTCGGCCAGATCGGACGCGTAGCGCTCGAGCTGGCGCTCCTGCTCGAGCGCGTCCCGCCGGTGCCGTTCCAGGTCGGCGCGGAGGGTCGTGATCTCGCTGAGCTCGCTCTCCCGGGCGCCCATGCGGACCGAATGTACTCGCGGAGCGCCGCGCGTGCGATGGGGGCGCACTACGCTCGCGGCATGGGGTCCGCCGCGTCGCTCGTCCTCGCGCACGTCGGAGGCGTGCAGGTCGCGCCGCTCCAGCTGGGCCCCGCGGCCGCCTACGGCGCCCTCTACGCGGTCCGGGTGCGCCACCTGGCGGGCACGCCGCGGGCCGTACCCCGCTGGCGCCAGACGTGCTTCTACGGCGGCCTGCTGGTCATCGTGCTCGCGCTGGTCTCGCCGCTCGGGCACGTCGCCGACGAGCTGTTCGTCGCCCACATGGCCGAGCACCTGCTGCTGGCGGACGTCGGGGCGCTGCTGCTCGTCCTCGGCCTGACCGGGCCGCTGCTCGCGCCGCTGCTGCGGATCCCGGCCCTCGGCTGGCTGCGGGTCTTCGCCCACCCGCTCGTCGCCCTGCCGGCCTGGGCGCTCAACCTGCTCGCCTGGCACCTGCCCGTCCTGCACGAGGCCGCCGTGCGCCACGAGGGCGTGCACGCGGTGCAGCACCTGGGCTTCGTGGCCTTCGGCATGGCGATGTGGATGGCCCTCCTCGGGCCCCTGCCCAAGCCGGCGTGGTTCGGCAACTTCGCCCGCCTGGGCTACATCGTCGCCGTGCGCATGGTCGGCGCGGTGCTGGCCAACGTCTTCCTGTTCGGCGGCACGGCGTTCTACGACGTCTACGCGGCGGGGGAGCGCCACTGGCACCTCAGCCCGCTCGCGGACCAGAACGCGGCAGGCGGGCTGATGATGGTCTGGGAGTCCCTGCTGACCCTCGGGCTGTTCTGCTGGCTGTTCCTGAAGGCGGCCCGGGAGGGCGAGGAGCGCCAGGAGCTGCTCGACCTCGCGGCCGCCCGTGGCGTCGCCGTCACCGAGACGCGCGCCGCGCGCGCCGTGGCCGCCGGCCGCGGCGCCGACCTGCGCCGCCGCCTCGAGGCCGGCGGTTGAGGGGCGCGGCAAGGGGGAAGGAGCCCATCATGGGGAGGTTCCTGGTCCGGGTGCAGCGTGTGGCGTCCAGCCCCGAGGGGCGGCGGGTGTTCCGCGAGGCGCGCAAGCTGGCGCGCGACCCGCAGGCGCGGCGGCGGATCGACGCCGCGCGGCGCGAGCTCACCTCCGCGGTGCGCCGCCCCCCGGCGCCGGGCGGGCGCTGACGCCCAGCAGCTCCTCGAGCGCGTCGATCGTCTGCGCCGCGTCGACGTGGTGGACGGTCGCCATGCCGATGGCGCGCGCCGGCTTGAGGTTGCCGGGGATGTCGTCGACGAAGACGAGCGCCTCGGGCGGGAGGCCCATGCGCTCGGCGGCCAGGGCGTAGATCGCCGGCTCGGGCTTGCGGACGCCCTCCTCGCCGGAGATGACGAGGACGTCGAAGAGCTCGTCGAAGCGGGAGCGGTCGTAGCCGGCGGCGCCCCAGGAGTTCGACAGCAGCCCGGTGCGCACGCCGCCGCGCCGTAGGGCGGCGACGGCGTCCTGCATCCCCGCGTCGGGCCCGAGCCCACCGAAGAGGCGGCCGATCAGGCCCTCGTGCTCGGCCACGCCGAGCACGTCCCCGAAGCCGGCTTCGAAGGCCGGCGCGCCGATGCGCCCGCACTCGAAGTCGGCCAGCAGGCCGCGGCCGTCGCCGAGGAAGGCGTCCCGCACGGTCGTGGGCGCGAGGCCCTCGGCCGCGCAGAAGGCGGCGAAGGCCTCGAAGAGGTTCGTGGTCAGCACGCCGCCCCAGTCGACCAGCAGGCCGCGCCGGGCCTCAGGCGCCACGCGTGAGCGCCTCCGCGCGCTGGGCCAGCTGCACGACGCCGTCCCCGAACGACTTGAGGTACGGGTCGTCCGTCGTGCCGGCGACGGCGCGCTTGTAGTTGCCCACCATGAACACGATCGACTTCCACCGCGCCAGGGTCTGGTACCAGCGGATGTCGGTCATCGAGCGGCCCGAGCGCTCCTCGTAGCGCGCGACGAGCTCGGCGCGCAGCGGGAAGCCCTCCGCGCGGGTGACGCTGCCCAGCTCGAACATCC
>JAXDGY010000078.1:0-18307 GCA_034664785.1 Solirubrobacteraceae bacterium | reverse complement strand
TCTCCGTCTGCCACCAGGTGTCGACGATCGGGCAGCGCCCGCCGCCGATCACCTTGTGGTACCAGAGCCACGCCTTGGGGTTGATCGGCTCGCCCACCGTCCCGAGCAGCCGCAGCTTGGACAGGTCGTGGCGGCCGGGGTACTGCGCGCCCCACTTCATGCACGCGCGGATCGCGGTCGGCGCGGTGTAGAACAGCGTGACGCCGTAGCGCTCGCACAGATCCCACCAGACGTCCTTGTCGGGGTAGTCGGGCGCGCCCTCGTACATGACGCTCGTGGCACCGTTGGCCAGCGGCCCGTAGACGATGTAGGAGTGCCCGGTGATCCAGCCGACGTCGGCCGAGCACCAGTAGACGTCCTCCTCCGGTGAGAGGTCGAACACCTCGCGGTGGGTCCACGCCGCGCCGGTCAGGTAGCCGCCCGTGGTGTGCAGGATGCCCTTCGGCTTGGCCGTCGAGCCCGAGGAGTACAGGATGAACAGCGGATGCTCGGCGTCGAGCTCGGCCGGCGGGCACTCGGCGTCCGCCGCCGCCATGGCCTCGTCATAGAAGACGTCCCGGCCTTCGGTCATCGGCGCGCCTGCGTCCGTGTGGCGCACGACGACGATCGTCTCAAGCGAGCCGACCTCGCCGATGACCTCGTCCACCGCCGCCTTGATCGGCGCGGTCTTGCCCTTGCGCCGCGCGGCGTCGACGGTCACGAGCGCCTTGGCGTCCGAGAAGAGCATCCGCTCCTTGACCGACTCGGGCGAGAAGCCGCCGAAGACGACGTTGTGGACGGCGCCGATGCGCGCGCAGGCAAGCATCGCCACCACCACCTCGGGGATCATCGGCAGGAAGATGCCGACCACATCGCCGGCCTCGATGCCGCGACCCTTCAGGACGTTGGCGAAGCGCTGGGTGTCCGCCAGCAGGTCGGCGTAGGTGAGGTCGCGCTCCTCGCCCTCCTCGCCGCGCCAGTGGAAGGCCACGCGGTCGCCGTTGCCCGCCTCCACGTGGCGGTCCAGGCAGTTGTAGGAGGCGTTCAGCTTGCCGTCGGCGAACCACGTGTAGAACGGCGGGTTCGAGTCGTCCAGCGCCTGCTCGGGCTCCTTGGCCCAGTCGAGGACCTCCAGCGCGCGCGCGTGCCACCAGCCCGCGGGGTCCTCCGCGGCCGCCCGGTGCATCGCGTCGTCGGTCGTGCGCGCCCGGCGCGCGAACGCCTCCGGCGGCTCGAACCGCTCGACGTCGAGCAGCTCGCCGAGCTCGCGCTCCAAGGTGTCCTGTTCAGTGGCCATCTGGGTCCTTTCGTCAGCTCAAGGGCCGCACCGGGAGCACGACCCGGCCGAACGTCGAGTTCGTCACGGCAGCGAACGATGCGTACCACGCCGCGACGGCCGTCGCCAGCCCGACCCAGCCGCCCGCCTTGACGATGTTCGCGTGCGCGCCGGAGTTCCCGATGCCGAGCAGCAGGAACGTGACGGCCAGCAACAGGAAGACGGTCGCGATCGCCGCCGTGGTGCGCAGCGAAGCGACGAACATGTACGAGGTGAAGATCGCCCAGGCGATCAGATAGAGCCCGACTGCATGGCCGACGTCGGCGGGGGCGATGTCCTTGGCGAAGAACTGGTTCAGCGCCCAGAAGGACAGCCAGAACGCGCCGTACGAGGTGAAGGCGACGGCGCCGAAGGTGTTGCCGGTGCGGAACTCCCACATGCCCGCGAGCAGCTGTGCGAGGCCGCCGTAGGCCAGCGCGAGCCCCAGCACCACGGGCTCGCCGCCCTTGGACACGAGATCGGCGTTGAACATGCTCAGGACGAAGGTCGTGAGCGCGAAGGCGGCGAGGCCGAGCGGCCCCGGATCGGCGATCCTGACCTGCGGCACGCGCGCGTCCTCGCCTGCCATCGGCTCGCGTGAGCGGACAGTGGTGGTGGCCATGAGGTCTCCTCTCCCATGGGTCCACGAGGTCACCAAGGCGGCCGGGCGGACCCGACGAACACTGGACACCTCCAGCATTCCCGACCCGCGGGAGCTGAACCGCACCGCGCTGTCGCGGCGCTCAGCGCCGCTTGCGCTTGCGCTTCTTGGACGCCGACCCGCCCGCTCGTGCCACGCCCGGCAGCTCGGCCGACGCAGCGCCGGCGCCGCTTGCGTCCGGCGCGGGAGCGCCCTCCGCCGCCGCCTGGCGGCGCTCGCGCAGCTCCTGCTGGCTCGGCCACGGCTCGGCCTTGCCCGACGCCCACGCGGGCGGCTCGCCGCCCGGCCAGCGGCCCATCAGCAGGGCCCCGAGCGCCATGAGCCAGAACGACTGCACGATGGGCAGCGACGAGCCGAGCGGCAGGACGAACAGGGCGCCGGCGATGATCCCGAGCACGCCCATGAAGCGCGTCAGCAGGCCCGCGCGCATCGCATTCAGGGAGACGAGCACGAAGCCCAGGGCCAGCGCGAGGATGCCGACCTGGCGCAGGAGCTGGCCCGCGAGCAGCACGCTGCCGCCGAGCGCGTCGCGCGCCGCCGAGCTGGAGAAGTCGTTGCCCGAGGCGAAGTCGTGGGCCTGGACGACGAGCGCGATCTGCGCGACGAGGCCGCCGACCGCGACGAGCGCCGGCCCGAGCAGCACGGCGTAGAGCGCCATCCGCGGCAGCATCGGCCGGCGGGCGCGCGTCGCCCGGAAGAGGAACCCGAGCGCGGGGGCGATCAGCGCCGCGCCGAGGGCGATGAGCAGGCCCGTCAGGACGAGCTCCGTGCCCTTGGAGTCGAGGAAGAGGACCTGCTCGGTGCGCAGCCCGCGGCCGCCGGGGATCGGCAGCCCCGCGGCGTCGCGCAGCGCGTCCACGCCGTAGACCTTGGGCATCCCGGAGTAGACCGAGGACTGCAGCGCGTTGCCGAGGAGGGTCAGCACGCCGGCGAGCAGCGCCGCCACCCCGGCGCGGGTGCGCTGGGCGGCCTCCCAGCTCAGGGTCTCCTCGACGGGCGCGTCGGCGGCGGAGCTCGCCATGGCTAGGCGTCATCCCTCGGCGGGCCGACCCGGCGGGGCGTCCCCGGTACGGCGATCCGGCGGGCCGGCGGCGGCGCGTCGCCGCCGCCCGGCTCCAGGACGCGGGACACGCGGTCGCCGACGGCCAGCAGCGCGTCGAGCGCCGGCTCCGCGATGCGGAGGGCGGCCTCGATGCGCCCGCGCCAGGCGAGCTGCGTGGGGGACGGCGGCACGGCCGTGAGTCTACGAGGACGCGCCGCGCGCGGCGGCGACGAGGTCGCCCCCAGCCTCGCGGCGGGCCGTCGGCAGCAGGCCCGCCAGCGCGTCGGCCGCCTGCACGACGTGTGAGGGGGCCCCGGGCCGGGAGACCACCACCGCGGGCTGGGCCAGCGCCCGCAGCTCGCCGCGGGTGACGGGCCAGGTCGCCAGGCCGGCGAAGTCGGCGAAGAAGGCGCGGTGCGACGCCCGCGCGCGGGCCACCGCCTCCGGGTCGGCCCCGGGGCCGAGCCGGCGCTCCACCGCCAGCTGCGGGCCGTCCTGGCGGATGTCCGCTTCCAACGCGCTGCGCTCCTCGGACAGCGCCTCCGCGGCGGCGGGGGCGAAGGCGAACAGCGGCGGGTCGCCGAGGACCGCGGCGCGGACGCGGCGCCCGTGGCGCTTCATCACGTCCAGGACGACGAGCGCGCCGAACCCGTCGCCGACCAGCACGGCGTCGTCCAGGGCGAGGCCGTCGAGCACCGCGACCAGGTCCTCCGCCTGCTCCTCGACCGTCGTGGCCCCGTAGGGCTCCGGGGCGCCGCTGGCGCCGTAGCCCCGCCGGTCGTACGTCACCACCCGGTGCCCGGCGGCGGCGAGCTCCTCGGCCGCGGGCGCCCACGCCTGGGCGTCGGACGCCGCGCCGTGGACGATGACCAGCGCGGGGCCGTCGCCGCGCACGGTGACGGCGAGCGGGACGCCCGCGCCCTCGATGGTCTGCGGTGCGCTCACGGGCGCAGGCTACTTGCGCAGCAGCCCCAGGCCGGCCCGGCCGAGCCGTGCGGGCCGCGCCGCCATCCGGATCGGCGCCCACAGCGACGGGCGCCCGATGAGCCCGCCGGTCTCGCTGCCCCGCCCGGCGGCCTCCCACAGCGCCCCCGCCTCGGACCCCTCGCGGTGGCCGGAGCGGTAGTAGTGGTGCACCGCCCGCCAGAACAGGTCGCCGGCCGGGCGCAGGTGGGTCCACAGCGCGCCGAGCACCACGGCCTCCCCCCCGATCGTGACCTCGGGGCGCGGGTCGGCGGCCATGGCCACCAGCGCGCGGGCGACCACGCGCGGCCGGTAGCCCTCGGGCGGGCGGCGCGGCAGGACGCCGGTGGCCGTGGCGGTCGTCTCCCAGACCGGCGTGTCGATCGCGCCCGGATGGACGATGCCCACCCGCACGCCGGTCGCCTCGGCCTGCTGCTCGAGGCGCAGCGTGTGCAGGAAACCGCGCTCGGCGAACTTCGCGGCGGCGTAGGACGACCACGTCGGCAGCGGCACCATGGCGTTGAGCGAGCCGGTGGCGGCGATGACCCCGCGGGTGCGCTGGAGGGCCGGCAGCGCCGCGCGGACCGTGTTGACCGCGCCGAGGAACGTCGCCTCGACGACGCGATCGAACTCCGCCTTGCCGACGTCCTCGAAGCGCCCGAAGATCGTCGCGGCGGCATTCGGCACCAGCACGTCGAGCTTGCCGAGCTCCGCCTCGGTGCGCGCCACCGCGGCGTCGAGCGCGCCCTGGTCGGTGACGTCGGCCGGCAGGACGAGGGCGTGGCGGCCGCACTCGCGCGCGGTGGCCGCCGCCCGCTCCAGGCCCTCGCGGCCGCGGGCCACCAGCGCGACGTCGGCGCCGGCACGGGCGAACTCCCTCGCGGCGGCGAAGCCGACGCCGCTGCTCGCGCCCGTGATCATCGCCACCCTGCCGTCGAGACGGTGCACGTGACCCGCGTGCCCGCCGCAGCGGGGTGACTACCATTGACGGCATGGAAGGCTTCGGAGGACTGTTCGGCGATCCCGACGACCTGCAGCGCCGCATGGCGGAGTTCGCTGAGTCGATGCAGGGTCAGCAGAAGCTGGCGTGGGCGGACAACGCGATCCAGCTCGCGGTCGCCATGACCGTCGCCGCGATCAACCGGATCAACGCGCAGGGCACGGCCGAGCAGCAGGCCCAGCAGATCCGCCAGGTCATGGCCACGGTCTTCCCCGAGGCCGTCACGCTGGTGCGCGAGGCGCGCTCCGGCCTGCAGTAGGCGGTCCGGCCGGCCCGTCCGCGTCGGCGCCCTCCGCCTCGGCCTTGCGGGCCGCGCGGCCCGCGTCGATGACCTCGCGGAAGGACCGGAAGCGGAAGACGATCACCAGCGCCGCGAAGCCGAGCGCGATGCTGAACGCGCCGATCGCGATCTGCTGGCCCACGGAGTAGGCGGCGATCGTCGCGCCGGTGGCCGTGCCGGCGAACACCTTGACCAGGAACGCCTGCTGCACCCCCGCGCCGCCGGGGGTGAACGGGACGACGGCGGCCACCGCGTTGACCCCGAGCACGAGCAGGACGTTCCTGACCGACCCGCCGACGTTGAACGCGTCGAGCAGGAACCAGAACGCCGCGAAGCGGAACAGCCACCCGACGAACTGCACGAGCCAGACCTCGCGGAAGTAGCGGCGGCGGTCGAACAGGATGGTCAGGCCCTGGCGGACCCGGGCCCAGAAGGCCTTGACCCGCCGCGAGAGCACCGCGAAGAGCACGAGGCCGAGCACGGCCAGCGCCGTGATCAGGAAGAGCGTGAAGCGCGGGTGCGAGGCCAGGAAGCTCAGGTCGAACGCCTTGAGGCTCGCGAAGTCCGGCGGCTTGGGGAACACGCCCTGCGTGAAGGCGAAGCCGAGGATCAGCACGCCCATGCTCAGGTCGAATCCCGCCTCGACGAAGAACGCGGCGCCGATCGCGGAGTAGCTCGAGCCCGGGATGCTCGTGCGCGTCAGGAACAGCTTGATGACGTCGCCGCCGCGCGCGGGCACGACGTTGTTGAAGCCGTAGGCGGCGACGTAGGCGGCCCAGATGCGGCGCCACTGGATCCGCTCCGCCGGGTAGGCGGCCCGCAGCACGTTGAAGAACGCGCGCGAGCGGATCGTGAGGTAGATCCCGAAGCACGTCAGCGCCAGCAGGAGCGACAGCGGGTGGATGCGCCCGAGGCTCCCGAAGAAGGAGCCGACCGAGTCGAGGAATCCCGAGAGGTCGGCGGAGACCATCACCCGTGACGACTCTAGAGGCCGAGCGCGGCGTGGACCGCCGCATCGGCCAGCGAGCCGGCCAGCAGCGTGGCGCCCGGCAGCTGCCCGTCGGCGAAGTACGGCACGCCGATGACGAACATCCCGGCCGCGGCGGCGGCCGCCACCCCGGGCGGCGAGTCCTCCAGCGCGGCGCAGTCCGCGGCATCCTGCCCCAGCCGCCTGCACGCCTCCAGATAGAGGTCCGGCGCGGGCTTGGGGTGCTCCACGTCGTCGGCGGTGACGATGGCGGCGAACGGCCCGCCGTCGAGCAGGCGGGCCGCGCCGAGCGTCCGCCGGACGAACGACGCGGTGGAGTTGGACGCGAGCCCGACCGGGATGCCGGCGTCGCCGAGGGCGGCCAGCAGCTCCAGGGCGCCCGGCCGCGGCGGGACGCCGTGCAGCGCCTCGGCCATCACGAGGTCGTGGAGCTCGTCCATCAGCGCGTCGCCGCGGCCCGGGGCGCCGAGCATGCGCTCCAGCTTGGCCGCCCCCGTCGCGCGCGAGGAGCCCAGCAGGTCGCGCTTGTGGACCATGGTGAAGACGTGGCCGTGGCGGGCGAAGAGCTCCTCCTCGGCACGGGTCCAGGCGTCCTCGGTGTCGAGGAGCAGACCGTCGTTGTCGAAGATCACGGCGGCAGGGCGCGGCACGGCGGCGGATCATGGCGGATCGCGGTCGGACATCCGTCCCCCGGGCTCCGGGCAGGCCCGGTCCTGCCGACCTCCGAGGCGTGCCCCCAGCCCGCGAGCGGCCCGTGCGCCGACTGGCCGTCCAGGGTCTCACCGTCCTCTGCATCCTCGCTGCCACCGTCGTGGTGGCGGCACTGCTGCATGCGCGTGAGGGCCACCGGACCGCAGACCTGCGCCGCGAGCGCGCCGAGCGCAGCTACGCGGTCGTCCGCGACCTGACCAGCGCATCCGTGACGGACCTCGCGCAGGTCGCCTCCACCCTCGGGGCGCTGCGCCTCCCGATCGACGGCCGCATGGCGCGCTTCACCCGCGGGGCGATGCACGAGCGCGCGCTGACCGGGATCGCCTACGTCGCGCACGTGCCCGACGCGCGCCGTGCGGGCTTCGAACGGCGCGGGGGCTTCCGCATCGCGGTCCCCGGCTCCGGGGCCGCGTCCCCGCCCCGCAGTGCCTACGACGTGCTGACCGCGGCCGTCGTGCGCCCGGGCGCGCCGAGCGCCACCATCGGGGTCGACCTCGGCGGCGACGCCGTCCGCGCGACCCTCCTCGGGCGCGCGGTGCTCACCGGGCGCCCGCAGGCGTCCGCGCCGATGCGCTCCGCGTTCACCGGGCGCCCGGAGATCACCGTCGCCGTCGCCGTCTTCCGCGCCGGCCGCCCGCTGCGCACCGCCGTCCAGCGCGAGCGTGCGCTGCGCGGCTTCGTCCTGGGGATGTACGGCACGCGCGAGCTCACCGCCGCGATCGGCCGCCTGCTCCCGGCGGACACGCAGGTCCGTGTGACCAGCGACGGCGTCGCGGTCACCGGCTCGCCGGTCGCCGAGCACGACGACTGGGTCGGCGAGCTGCCGGTCGCCGGTCGCCGCTGGACGGTCCACGTCGCCACGCGCACCGGCGACCTCGGGATGTGGGAGTGGGTCGTCGGCGTGCTCGGGGTCGGGCTGGCCGCCCTGGCCGGGAGCGCCTTCGCGCTCGACGCCCGCCGCGAGCGCCGCGCGCTCGCCCTCGTCGACCAGCGCATGGCCGAGCGCGACGCCGCGGACGCCGAGCTGCGCCGCGAGCGGGACTGGTCGAGCGCGGTGGTCGGCTCGATCCAGGACGGGTTCGCGGTGACCCGCGACCGCGTGGTCGTCGACGTCAACGAGCGGCTCTGCGAGATCACCGGGTTCACCCGCGAGGAGCTCGTCGGCGCCGCGCCGCCGTTCCCGTTCTGGCCCGTGGAGCGCCTCGCCGAGCTCGAGGCCGCCCTCGCGCGCTTCGCCCGCGACGGTCACCTCGAGGCCGAGCTGGTCTTCTGCCGCCGCGACGGCGAGCGGTTTCCCGTCCTCATCACCGCCGGCTCGGTCCGGGGGGACGACGGCGACGTGCTCGGCGCGATCACGACCGTCAAGGACATCTCCGAGCGCAAGCGCTACGAGGAGCACCTCGCCCAGCTCGCAGCGGAGGACCCGCTCACCGGGCTGCTCAACCTCCGCTCCTTCCACGAGCGCATGGCGGAGGAGGTGGCCCGCACGCATCGAACGGAGCGGCCGCTGTCGCTGGTGCTGCTCGACCTCGACCACTTCAAGCAGGTCAACGACTCGCTCGGGCACCCCGTCGGCGACGAGGTCCTCGTCGAGGTCGCCGACCGGCTGCGCGGCGTCACGCGCGCCGGCGAGCACCTGGCGCGGGTCGGGGGCGAGGAGTTCGCCTGGCTGCTGCCCGAGGCCGACGCGGCGGGGGCGCTGGCCGCCGCGAACCGCGCCCGCGAGGCGGTGCGCGCCACGCCGTTGCCGCCGAGCGGGACGCTGACGGTGTCCGCGGGCGTCTGCGCGCTCTCCGACGCGGGCGGGGACCCGCGGGAGCTCTACCGGTTGGCCGACACCGCGCTCTACCGCGCCAAGGCCGCCGGACGCGACCGCGCGGTGGCGTTCGGCCCGGTCCCGGCGCCCGCCGCCTGACCGGCGGCTCAGGCGGTGGTGGCCTCCCTGGGCAGGGGCCGCTCGCACGTCGGGCACGCGCCGTCCAGGACGGGCTCGTCGGGGCCGGCGGACGCGAGCCAGAACACCTGGTGGCGGCCCTCCCCCACGACGCGGTAGACCTGCCCGCAGGCGCACGTCCACTCGTGCTCGGCCGCGCGCGGCGGCGGTGGTGCGGCCGCCGTGCGCCGGCGGCGCAGCAGCGCCCCGGTGGCGACCGAGACCCCGAGGATCGCGACGCTCGCGAGCGCGACGCGGGACCCTGACCGCTTTGGGCTCATCCCCTCCTGATACCCGGAACGGGCGCGCCGTCATGCGCAGCCCCGGGGTGTCGTGAGCGCGGGCGGCCGGCGTGCAGCGGGCGCACGTCGAGCCCGGGCTGATCCCGCGGCGCCCCGCCCCCAGGGCTACATGTCGCCCGACTGGCCGTTGTCGATCGCCAGGACGTTGCCGTCCGGGTCCGTGCACCACGCGACGCGGTGGGCGCCGAACGTGTGGATCCCCTTCTCGTCAGAGGCGAGCTCGTCGTAGCGGGCGAACGCGACGCCCTTGGCGGTGAGCTCGTCGATCACCGGCTCGAACGGCTCCACGCTCCACGACGCCACGGTCGCGGTCGCCTTGCCGGCGTGCTCGGGCGACTCGTAGACCTGCAGGAAGGTTCCGCCCCCGCAGGCGTAGATCCTGACGGGGTCGGGGCCGCCGCTCTCCGGGACGAGGCCGAGCGCGCGCTCGTAGAACTCCTGGGCCCGCGAGATGTCGGACACCGCGACCGTCGCGCGGACCTGGCCGTTGCTCAAGCTCATGTGCTGCTCCCTTCCGAGGATTGGCCTGTCACGCGTTGGGACCGCCGGCGCCCGGGTGACTCATCGGCCATGGGGCGCGTCGCGCGCAGGACGCCGTCCCGAGCCACGTGTGGTCCGTGCCTACGCCGCCGCGGGCGGCTGGGCCGACATGCCGTCCAGCGCCTTCAGCACGACCTCGTCGTGCGTCTTGGGCGAGACCTTGGGGAAGACGTGGGTGACGACGCCGTCCGGGCCGATGATGAACGTCGCCCGCGCGTTGCCCATGTAGGTCCTGCCGTACATCGACTTCTCCACCCACGTCCCGTAGGCCTCGGCGACCGCGTGGTCCGCGTCGGCGAGCAGCGTGAAGTCGAGCGCCTGCTTGTCGTGGAAGGCCTTGACGGCCTTCACCGGGTCGGGCGACACGCCGAGGACGCGCACGCCGCGCTCGGCGTAGTCGTCGTGGTGGTCGCGGATGCCGCACGCCTGCGTCGTGCAGCCCGGCGTGTCGGCCTTGGGGTAGAAGTAGAGGACGACGGTCGAGCCGCGCAGGGCGGCCAGCGAGACGTCCTCGCCGTCCTGGTCTGGGAGCGAAAACTCCGGGGCGGCCTGGCCTGCTTCGAGCATCGTGTCGGGTCCTCTCTGGGTGGTCACTTGAGCAGCCGCGACAGCCGGCGGTCCTTCAGCACGCGGCCGTCCGTCTGGTCGGTCGGGCAGTAGCACATGACGTAGCTCTCGTAGTGGACGGCCTCGATGGTCGTCCCGCAGCGCGGGCACGGCTCGCCGTCGCGCCGGTGCACCTGGAGCGGCAGCGGGAGCTTGTCGGGGATCGGGAGGTGGACGGCCTCCTCGTAGTGCGCCAGCGCGCCACCGAGGCACGACACCATCGCCTCCCGGAGCGCCTCGACCTCGTCCGCGTCGAGGTCGTCGCCGCGCTTGAACGGCGACAGGCGGGCCGTCCACAGGATCTCGTCGACCCACGAGCGGCCGATGCCGGCGAGCACGCGCTGGTCGCGCAGCACGGAGTGCAGCGGCCGCGCGCCCGCGGCGGCCAGCCGCTCGCCGAGATCCGCGGGCGGCTCCGGCCAGGCCTCGGGGCCGAGCGTGGCGATCGCCGGGTCCTCGTCCAGCGCCTCGGCGCGCAGGACCTTGACCCACGCGGCCTGGCGGGTCCCGAACTCGCGCAGGCGCAGCTCGCGGTCGGGCTCGCCCTCCCCCGGCACGCGGAGCAGCAGCCGGGAGGTGCGGTCGCGCAGGCCGGCCTTCTTGGGATAGAGCTGCATGCGGCCGGCGGACATGAGGTGCACGAGCACCACGAGGTCGCCCGTGACGTCGACCACGAGGTGCTTGCCGATGCGCCGCACGCCGGCGATGGCCTGCCCTTCGAGCGCGTGCAGCGGCGGGTCGAAGGTCTTCAGCGCGTTGAGCCCGGGCGCCATCGCGGACTCGATCGTCGCGCCGCGCAGCGCCTCGTCGAGCCGGCGCGCGGTGATCTCGACCTCGGGCAGCTCCGGCATGGGGCCCCACTCTAGACGCGCAAGGGCGGCGTCAGGGCGCGGTGAGGATGACGTCGTAGGCCCGCTGCGTGCGGCGCAGGCGGCAGACGTGCTCGTCGCAGGTGGCCGCGCGCAGCTCGACCGTGATGCGCCCCGAGCCCCGGCCCAGCGCGAGCTCCACGCGGGCGGGCAGCGCGTCGAGGGCGAACGACGCGGGGCCGCCGAGCAGGTCGGAGTCGGTCGCCACCGCGGTGACCTCGACGGGCGCCCCGCCGGCATGGTCGAGCTCGTCGCCCTCGAGCGGGACGTCGAGGACGACCTCGAGCGTCCCGCCCGCCTCCGCGATGACCGTCTCGGCGACCGCGGACGGCGAGGACCCCGTCACGTCCAGCGAGCCGGGGCGCCCGACGTCGATGGCCTCGGCACGCGGCGGGTCGGCCGAGGCGTCGACGAGCACGATGCGGTGGTTGCCCGTGTCGGCGACGACGAGACGGCCGTCGGGCAGCACGTCGAGGCCGCCCGGCTCGGCGAAGCCCTCGACGGGGACCGTCCACAGGTGCCGCCCGCGCCAGACGCGCAGCAGCCCGTTGAACGTGTCGGCGATCCACAGCTCGCCCGTCGGGCATGCCGCCAGGCCGAGCGGGTGCTGCAGGGCGGCGCGGTCCGCGGCGCCGTCGGTGGCCCCCCACGAGAACAGCCCCTGGCCGACGAGCGTGCGGACCTGCCCGCCCGGGCGATCGAGGACCCGCAGCGCGCTGGCCTCGCTGTCCACCCACGCCAGCGCGCCGTCCGCGGTCACCGCGAGGCCCGAGGGCTGCGCCAGCAGCGCCTCGAGCGCCGGCCCGTCGACGAGGTTCTCCGCGCCCGTGCCGGCGACGACCTGCGCCTCGCCGGCGGCGTCGAGGACCCACAGCCGGTGGCGGCCGGCCTCGGCCAGCGCGAGGTGGCCGTGCCAGATCGCGACGTCCCACGGCGACTTGAGCCGCGCGGTGACGAGCTTGCGCGTGCCGTCGAGCGCGACGCGCCAGACGCGGTCCGCCGCGGTCTCGCAGACCAGCAGCGCGGCCGGGCCCTCCCAGCAGACGCCCTGGGGCTGGTAGAAGCCGTCGAGCTCGTGCAGGACCTCGCCGTCCAGGGCGGTGACGAGGATCCGGTCGTGGCCCGTGTCGGCGATCGCCAGCCGGGCGCCGCCGTCGCTCGCCACCTTGCCGGGGAACGCCAGCTCGCCGGTGCCGAGGACCTCGTGCGGTCCGTCCACCGCGCCGCGGCGCAGCTGCCCGGCGGCCTCGGCCTCGGCGACGAGCTGCTCGATCGCCGCCGCCAGCTCGGCGACGTGCGCCTCCCCCGCCGCGGTCCACGCCACGCGCCCCGCGGCATCGACGAGGACCAGGGTCGGCCACGCCCGCACGGCGTAGGCGTCCCAGGTCACCAGGCCCGGGTCGTCGAGGACGGGATGGGCGATGCGGTGGCGCGCGACCGCGGCGCGGACGACCTCGTGGTCGCGCTCGTGGGCGAACTTGGGCGAGTGGATCCCGAGCACGACCAGGACGCCGGCGTAGCGGCGCTCGAGCTCGCGCAGCTCCTCGGTCACGCGCAGGCAGTTCACGCAGCACGACGTCCAGAAGTCGAGCAGGACGACCTTGCCACGGAGGTCGGCGAGCGCAAGCCCGCCCTCGGGCGCACCGATCCACCCTCCGGCGCCGGTGAGCTCGGGGGCGCGGACCCGCGCGCCGGCCATCACTCCGCGCGGCTCCCGCGGGCGATCGCCTCCAGCTCGCGCGGGCGCAGCAGGACCAGCAGCTCGCCGCCGCGCGTCCCGTCGAGCCGCACCGCGGCGACGCCGCCCTTCTTGAGGTCGACGCGCCCGCCCGTCAGGTCGTGGATCACCTGGGAGAGATCGGGCTCGTGCCCGACGACCAGGACCCGCTGGTCGGAGCCGAAGCCGCCGGCCAGGGCGAGCGCCTCCCCGCGGTCGAAGCCGCCCGCCAGCGGCTCGTGCTCCACCGGCTCCACGCCGAGGGCGGGACAGGCCAGCCGCGCGGTGTCGCGCGCGCGCACCTTCGGGCTCGTGAAGCAGGCGGCGATGTCGACGCCCAGGACGCCGAGCGCCTCGCCCGCCGCGCGGGCCTGCGCCTCCCCCCGCTCGGTGAGCCGGCGCTCGGGGTCCGGCCGGGCCCCGTGGGGCTCGGCCTCGCCGTGGCGCAGGATCCAGAGTTGACGAGCCATCGCGGCGGAGCATGCCGATCCGCCGCGCGCCGCGCCACCGCGCGGGCGCGGCGCCCGGAACGCTCAGGGATAGGCCCGGATCGGGCCGCCGTTGATCGTCGTGCCGCCGGGCTGGGTCCACATCAGGCGGTACTGGCGGCCCTTGCGGTAGGCCACCGAGGCCCGTAGGACGCCCGTGGCGTTGGTCGTCACCTTCGTCAGGTCGCGGAACGATCCCGAGGACCCGTTGCGGTACTGGATCGTCGCCGTGGTCACCCCGGTCGCCGGGCGCACGATGCCCCAGAGCGAGGCCTTGGAGCCCCGTGACCGGGCGGTCAGCGTGAGCTTGAAGGCGGCGAGCGCGGGCTTGGCCTTGCCGGTCGCGGTCAGCAGCCCGGACTCGAAGCCGCTGTAGCGCTGCAGCGCGGACACGCCCTTGAGCGGGTCGTCGTCGCGCAGCAGGTACTGCGAGAACGCCTTCACCCGCGGGTTGTCGTAGGCGATCCGCTCGGAGATCGCGCGGAACTCGGCCTGCTGCTGGTAGGACACGCCGGCGTAGGGATCCGGTGTGGACTGGATGCCGAACTCCGTGAGGTAGATCGGCAGCGTCCGGGTGACGGCCTTGGCCTGCTTGGCGCGGTCCAGCGCCTTGGTGAGCCGCGACAGGACGCCGATCGTGACGTTGTTCGGGCCCGGCGGGACGTAGGTCGGCCCCGTCTTGCGCGTGTAGGCGTGGTGGGCGTAGCCCGCCGTGGGCAGCGCCCCGCAGCCCTTCTGCAGCTTGTAGGACGCGCTGAGGCACAGCGCGCCGCGCAGGAAGGTCAGCGGCGCGACGACCTTCCCGGTGCCCATGGGCGAGGTCTCGCCCATCAGGACGGCCGGGTTCTGGACCTTCGCGGCGGTGAAGCCCTTCAGCGCCGCCTTGTAGAGCAGCCGGTACAGGCCCGGGCTGACGGGCTTGTGCGCGGCGTCGTACTGGGGCTTGAGGAACTGGGGCTGGTTGGGCTCGTTCCAGATCGACCAGGTCTTGACGCGATCGGCGTAGTGGCGGGCCGCCGCGGTCACGAACTGCGCGAACTCCGACGGGTCCGGCCGCGTGACGGTGTCCGTCCGGCTCGCCGTCGCCCACTTCGGCACCGGACCGGAGAGCGTGAGCAGGACGCTCCAGCCGCGGGCCTTGGCAGCGTCGAGGACGGGGTCGTAGCGCGACCAGTCGTAGTTCGCCGGGTCGGTGGTGTCGAAGTCGGGCTTGGTCCGGCTGTCGGCGGACGGCGCGACGTCGTGCCAGTACACCACGACGCGGAGGGACTTCACGCCGAACGAGGCGATCTCGTCGAGCGCGCTCTCGCGCGTGGCCGGGTTGAGCAGGTCCTTCGGCGCCTCGTAGGACATGGTCTGCGAGGACGACGCAGAGGCGGCCTGCGGCAGCAGGGCGACCAGGACGAGCAGGGCGATGGGGATCAGGACACGCAGGGGGGCGGGCACGGGGGCCTCCGGGAGGGGGACGACAGGGGGCGGGTTCTCCAGGGACGCCCGGTCCCCTCTGAAGGTTGCGGACGGCGATCTTCCCGCACGACACGGTAGGGACGCGCGGGTTGCGGAGCGCCTTGCGCCCGAAGCGCACTTTCACATACCCTTCGGTATGTGAATTCGACCGTGCCTGCCACCCGCGCCGCCTCGGCCGGCGCGACGCGCAGCCGGCTCATCGACGCCGCGATCGACCGCTTCGCCGCCGCCGGCGCCGCCACGAGCTTCGAGGCGGTGGCCGCCGACGCCGGGGTCACCAAGGGCGCGCTGTACCACCACTTCGGGTCCAAGGACGGCCTCGTCGAGGCCGTCTACCGCGAGGTGGTCAACCGCCACGCCGCCCGCGTCATCGACGCGAGCTCCACGGGGGACGGCCGCACGCGGCTGCTCGCGCTCGTCGACGCGAGCGCCCGGCTGTACACCAGCCGCACGCCGTTCTACCGCCTGCTCACCCAGCTGCACCTGGAGGCGGCCACCTGCCGCCCGCACCTCGCGCCGATCGCCCGCCGCGTGCAGGCCAACCAGCGGGCGTACATGATCGGGCTCGTCGAGGCGGGCCGGCGCGACGGGTCCGTGCGCCCGGAGGCCGACGCCGAGGCGGTCGGCCTGACCGTGAACGCCGCGCTCGACGGCTTCCTCGTCCAGCAGCTCGAGCCGCAGGCCGAGCAGCGCCGCTGGATCGCCAAGTTCCGTTCCCTGATGGAGGAGATGCTGTGACCCCGTCCGCCACCGCCACGCCGACCGGCACGATCGATTTCACGGTCCCACCCGAGCTCCAGGCCGTGCTCGACCGGGTGCGCGCGTTCGTGCAGGAGGACGTGCTCCCGGCCGAGGCGGAGATCGCCGACCGCACCGACGTGCTGACCTCCTGGCACGTCGTCGACCGCCTGCGCGACCGCGCCCGCGAGCGCGGCATCTACACCCCGCACCTCCCGGAGGAGTGGGGCGGCCTGGGCATCGGGGTGCTCGGCATGGCGCTGATCTCCCAGGAGTGCGGCGTCAGCGGCCTGGCCTCGCTCGGCCTCAACGCGATGGCGCCCGACGAGGGCAACATGCACACGCTGCTCATGGCGGGCACCCCGGAGCAGCTCGAGACCTACCTGCGGCCGCTCGCGGAGGGCCGCACGCGCTCCTGCTTCGCCATGACGGAGCCCGACGTCGCCTCCTCGGACCCGACCAACCTCGAGACCACGGCCGTCCGCGACGGTGACGCATGGGTCCTCAACGGCCGCAAGTGGTGCATCACCGGGGGCGATGGCGCCGCGTTCTCGATCGTCGTCGCCAAGACCGGCAGCGACGAGGCGGCCGGGCACCGCAACTACTCGCTGATCCTCGTGCCCACCGACACGCCCGGCTGGGAGATCGTGCGCCACCCCGAGTGGCTCGGCTCGCACTCCCCCGGCGGGCACCCGGAGATCTCGCTGACCGACGTCCGCGTGCCGCTCGCCAACCTGCTCGGCGCCGAGGGCGAGGGCTTCGTCATCGCCCAGCGGCGCCTGGCCGGCGGCCGCCTCGCCCACGCCATGCGCTGGATCGGCGTCGCGCAGCGCGCGCTGGACCTCACCTCCCAGCGCCTGCTGCAGCGCAAGGCGTTCGGCAAGGAGCTCGCCCGTCACCAGGCCCTGCAGTTCATGGTGGCCGACTCGGCGATGGACCTCTACGCCAGCCGCCTGATGGTCCTGCACACCGCCTGGAAGGTCGAGCACGGCCTGCCGCACCGCCAGGAGGTGGCGATGACCAAGACGTTCGTCTCCGAGGCCTTCGGGCGGATCGTCGACCGCGCCGTGCAGATCCACGGCGCCGCCGGCTTCGCGATGGACCTGCCGATCGCCCAGTGGTACGCGGACGCGCGCGCGGCGCGGATCTACGACGGCGCGAGCGAGGTGCACCGCATGGTCATCGCGCGGGAGTGCCTGAAGCTCGCGATGCAGGGCGAGTCGACCGTGGCCGCCACCGGGGATCTCGCCTGATGGCGGTGGACCTGGCGCCCGACGACGTCGTCCGCAGCCACGACGAGGGCCGCGCCAACGCGCGCGAGCCGCTGCTCGTCCTCGACGGGCTCCTGGCGTTCCTCGACGCCCACGGCCTCGGCGAGGGCGAGCCGGTGATCGCGCCGGTGGGCGACGGGCACTCCAACGTGACCTTCGCGGTCACGCGCGGCGACGCACGCTTCGTCCTGCGCCGCCCGCCGCGCGGGCCGCTGCCGCCCAGCGCGCACGACGTGCTGCGCGAGGCCCGCGTCGTGCGCGCGCTCGCCGGCCACGCGCGCGTCCCGGCGATCCTCGCCGTCTGCGAGGACCCCGCGGTCATCGGCGCGCCGTTCTACGTCATGGAGCTCGTCGACGGCCACGTGCTGACGAGCTCCGTCCCGCCCGAGCTCGACGACCCCGCGGACAAGCGGCGCATCGGCGAGCAGCTCGTCGACGCGCTCGTGGAGATCCACGCCGTCGACTGGGAAGCGGCCGGGCTCGAGGGCTTCGGCAAGCCGACGGGCTACCTCGAGCGGCAGGTCCGGCGCTTCCTCGGGCTGTGGGAGCACAACCGCACCCGCGAGATCCCCGCGGTCGAGACCGTGGCGGCGTGGCTGACGTCCAACCTCCCGGACTCCGGCCCGGCGACGATCGTCCACGGCGACTTCCGCCTCGGCAACACGCTCTACGCCCCGGGCAGCCCCGCCCGCCTGGTGGCCGTGCTGGACTGGGAGATGTCGACCATCGGCGACCCCCTCGCCGATCTCGGCTACCTGTGCACCCTCTGGGTCGACCGCGACGACCCGCCGCTGGGGATGTTCGAGCTGGGCAGCGTCACCCGCGCGGAGGGCTTCCCGCTGCGCGCCGAGCTCGTCGCGCGCTACGAGGAGCGCTCGGGCCGCTCGATGACCGACATCCGCTGGTACCAGACCCTGGCGCTGTGGAAGTCGATCGTGTTCATGGAGGGCAACTACAAGCGCGCCGTCGCCGGCACGACGGACGACCCGTACCTCAAGTCGTTCGGGGACGGCGTCGTGCAGCTGGCCCAGCGCGCGGAGGCGCTCACGCGTGGCGCCTGAGGTCCGGCGCGGCCTGCTGGTCGACTGGGGCGGCGTGCTGACGACGAACCTCTTCGAGGCCTTCGCGGCGTTCTGCGCGGCGGAAGGCCTGGCGCCCACGACCGTCCGGGACGCGTTCCTCGGCGACGGCCGCGGCCTGCTGGCCGACTTCGAGTGCGGGCGCATCGGCGCGCCGGCCTTCGAGGCCGGCTTCGGGGACGTGCTGGGCGTGGCCGAGCACGAGGGCCTGATCGGCCGCCTGTTCGGCGGGCTCGGGGCCGACGCGGAGATGCAGGACGCCGTCGCCGCGCTCCGGCGCGGCGGGGTGCGCACCGGGCTGCTGTCGAACTCCTGGGGCGCCGCCGGCTACGACCGCTCCCGCTTCGACGAGCTCTTC
>JAXDGY010000077.1:0-13877 GCA_034664785.1 Solirubrobacteraceae bacterium | reverse complement strand
AAGAGGATGAAGGCCAGGGTCATGAAGACCCGCAGCGGCTCGTACTGCGTGTAGATCCGCGCGATCGCCAACGTGTTGCGGCGCACGTAGGAGGACATCGACGGGAACAGCCGCGACTCGCGCGTCTTGGGGTTCGTGCGCACCGGGACGTGGTCGGTGGCGACGAGCAGCTTGCCCGCCTGGATGATCGTCTCGAGCGTGTAGGTGTACTTCGAGACGACGGCCATCTGGATGGCCGCTTCGCGGTTGTACGCGCGAAAGCCCGAGGTGGTGTCGGGCACGTCGGTCTCGGACGCCTGGCGCACGACCCAGGAGCCGAGGCGCTGCAGCCGCTTCTTCAGCGGGGAGAAGTGCTCGATCTGGTCCGTCTCGCGGTCGCCGACGACCATGTCGGCCGTCCCGCCGACGATCGGCCGCACGAGCTTGGGGATGTCCCGGGCGTCGTACTGGTTGTCGGCGTCGGTGTTGACGATCACGTCCGCGCCGAGCTTCAGGCAGGCGTCGAGGCCCGCCTGGAATCCCGCGGCGAGGCCCTTGTTGTTCGTCAGGCGGACGATGTGGTCGACGCCGTGCTCGCGCGCGATCTCGATCGTCCGGTCGGTCGAGCCGTCGTCGATGACGAGCCACTCCACCACGTCGAAGCCGGGGACCTCGCGGGGGAGGTCGGCGAGCGTGCCGGGGAGCTGCAGCTCCTCGTTGAAGCACGGGATTTGGATGATGAGCTTCATGTCCTCGGGGGCGGAGGCGGCACGCGTTCGGGGACCTGGGCGTTGCCGTACACTCGACCGGCCCAGTATCCCAGGAGTCCACCCTAGCGGCCATCCAGGGTGATCCTGGGTGTCCTCTGCCCCATGGAGATCGCGACGCTCACCCGGCGCAGGCCGGCCCAGGACGTCGCGCGGCCCCCGCGCGCCGCGCGGCGATTCCGGCTGGGGGTGCCTGGGATCGCGCTCGTCGTGCTCGGCCTGGCGACGCTCGCCGGGTTCCTGATCTACCCGACCTACCCGAACTACGACTCGTACTACTCGCTGCTCTGGGGCCGCGAGCTGTTGCACGGGACGACGCCGTCCTTCGAGGCCTACCGGTCGCCGACCGAGCACCCGCTGGCGATCGTCTATGGCGCCCTGCTCTCGCTGCTCGGCGACCCGGCGGACCGCATCATGGTCGGAACCTGCCTGCTGTCCTTCGTGGTGCTCGCCGCGGGCATCTACCGCCTCGCGCGCACGGCGTTCACCCCCGTCGTGGGCCTGATCGCCGCCGCCCTGGTGTGCACCCGCTTCGACTTCCCGTTCCTGGCCGCCCGGGGGTACATCGACGTGCCCTACCTCGCGTTCGTGGTCTGGGCCGCGGTGCTCGAGGCCGAGCGCCCGCGCCGCGGCGGCCCCGTCTTCGCGCTGCTGGTCTGCGCGGGGCTCATGCGCCCGGAGGCGTGGGTCATCACCGGGCTCTACTTCCTCTGGGTCGCGTGGCCGGCGCCGTGGGCGACGCGCATCCGCTACGCCGCGCTGACCGCCCTGGCGCCGGTGCTCTGGGTGCTCGTGGACTTCGCCGTCACGGGCCACCCGTTCTTCTCGTTGCAGCACACGAGCGGGCTCGCCGAGGAGCTCGGGCGGACGAAGGGCCTGTCGGAGGTGCCGAGCTCCACGGTGCAGTTCCTGAAGAACCTGGACAAGGCGCCCGTCTTCTACGCGGGCATCCTCGGTCTGCTCATCGCGGCCTGGGCGGCGCCGCGGCGCCTGGCCATGCCGGGCGCGCTGCTCGCCACCGGCGTGGGGACGTTCTTCATGGTCGGGCTGGCCGGCCTGTCGGTCATCGACCGCTACCTGCTGGTCCCCTCGCTGATGGTCATGGTCTTCGCCGCGGTGGCGCTCGGCGGCTGGTCGATGTTGCAGCCGGGCCGGCTGCGCCTGGCGTGGATGGTCGGGGCGGTGCTGCTCGTGGGCTACGGGGTGGCGTTCACCGCGACGCGGGTCAACCTGCAGGTCTTCCGCAACCAGCTCGTGTTCCGCGGCGAGGCGCACGCGTCGCTGCAGAAGGTCCTCTCCGAGCCCGCGGTCACCCGCGCGCGCCGGGAGTGCGGCGGCCCGCTGTCCACGCCCAACCACAAGCTCGTCCCGGACTCGCGCTGGGTGCTCAAGGCCGGCGTCGACGACGTCGTGGCGCGCGCCGACCCGCTGCAGGCCAAGCGGATCACGCGAGGCGTCGCGCTCTACGTGACCGATCGCACCGCGCTGCTGAGCCAGGCCCTGGCCGACCCGTCGGACGACCCCCTGGACTCCGTGCCGCTCCCGGGCTTCCACCGGATCGCGAGCTCGGGCTACTACGGGGTGTACGCAAGCTGCTGATGGCGGCCGTCGACGCCCTCCGCCGCCGCCGCACCCAGACCGAACCGACGGAGCCCGCCGCGCGTGCGCCCACCGCGGCGCGCCCGCGTCCGTGGGCGCGCGTGCACTGGGGCTGGGCGCTCGGCGTCACGCTCGTCCTGGCGGGCAGCTTCGCCCTGCGCGTCTGGGGCGCCGGGCACGGGATGCCCTACGCCTACAACGCGGACGAGAACGCGCACTTCGTCCCCAAGGCGATCGGGCTGTTCGGCCACGGCTGGAACCCGCACTACTTCGTCAACCCGCCCGCCTACACGTACCTCCTGCACATCGTCTTCGACGTGTGGTTCGGCGGCCGCGACGGCGTCTCGCGCGCCTACGCGAGCGATCCGACCGAGGTCTTCGTCGTCGCGCGGGTGACCGCCGCGGCCACCGGGACCCTCGCGGTCTGGCTGCTCTATCTGGCGGGCGCGCGCTTCTTCGACCGCCGCGTCGGGCTGCTGGCCGCGGCGCTGATGGGCGTTGCCTTCCTGCCCGTCTTCTACTCGCACCTGGCGCTCAACGACGTCCCGACGCTCGCGCCGATCTGCCTGGCGCTGTGGGGCACTGCCGGGGTGCTGCGCCGCGGCCGGGCGATCGACTACCTGGCCGCCGGCGTGGGCGTCGGGCTCGCCTGCGCGACGAAGTACACCGGCGGCATCGTGCTGCTGCCGCTCGTCGCAGCCGCCACGGCCCAGCTGCGGGCGCCCGGCGGCGCCGCGCCCGCCGCCCGCGGCCTGGTGCTCGCCGCCGTCGCCGCGGCCTTGGCGTTCTTCGCGGCCAACCCGTACGCGCTGCTCAGCTTCTCCGAGTTCCGCGAGGGGCTGACCCACCAGACCTCGGTGGCCGACGACGCCGCGGGCAAGCTCGGCTCGACGCAGACCAGTGGGCAGCTCTACTACCTGTGGACGTTCACCTGGGGCCTCGGCGTCGTCCCCGCGGGCGCCGCGATCGGGGCGATCTTCGTGCTCGCCCGCGACGAGCTGCGGCTGATGCTCGTGCTCGCGCCCGCCCCGATCATCTTCACCGCGTTCATGGGAACGCAGTCGCGCTTCTTCGGGCGCTGGCTCATCCCGGTGTTCCCGATGGTCTGCCTGCTCGCGGCCTATCTCGCCCTGGAGGTGGCGCTGCAGCTGTCGCAGCGTCGCCCGGCGCTGCGCCCGACGCTCATGGCCCTGGCGGTGGTGGCGCTGTGCGGCCAGGGGCTCGTCTACGCCCTGCACGAGGGGATGGTGCTGTCGCGGCCGGACACGCGCAACGAGGCCCGGCGGTGGCTCAAGGACAACGTCCCCGCGCGCACGAAGATCGTCGTGGAGCCCGTCGTCCCCGACTCCTGGGCCCAGGACGTCGGGCACCCGCTGCCGCAGGGCAACGGCAACCGCTGGACGAAGTACGCGACCTCGCGCTCCAACCGGGCCAACGACGGCTCGATCATCCCCGGCGAGGGGCGCATCGTGAACATCGAGGACTACGAGCGGACGCTGTTCCCGGGGCTGATCGACAAGTACGAGGCCGAGGGCTACTGCTACGTCGTCACGGGCTCGACGCAGCGCGGGCGGGCCGAGGCGCAGCCCGACGTGGTGCCCGACGCGATCGCGTACTACCGCGAGCTCGCCCGCCGCGGGAGGGTCGTGCACGAGGAGTCGCCGTTCCACGCCGGGGCGGATCGCGTCGGGTTCAACTTCGACTTCTCCTTCGACTACTACCCGCTCGCCTACGAGCGCCCTGGGGCGGTGATGACCATCTACCGGCTCATGGGGGGCCAGTGCGCGGGGCCGTAGACTGAGCCGTCGAGCGTCATGCCCCGCACCGCCACCGATCACGCGCACCTCGCGCGCGCCGTCGACCTCGCCGCCAACGGCTCGGGCCGGGTGCACCCCAACCCCATCGTCGGCGCCGTCGTGGCGCGCGACGGGGAGATCCTTGGGGAGGGCTGGCACGCCGAGTACGGCGGCCCGCACGCCGAGGTCAACGCGCTGGCCGCCTGCGGCGGGGCCGACCTGACCGGCGCCACGATGTACATCTCTCTGGAGCCGTGCTGCCATGAGGGCAAGACGCCGCCGTGCACCGACGCGATCCTCCGGGCGGGCCTCAGGCGCATCATGGTCGCCTCCGACGACCCGACCGAGAAGGCCTCCGGCCGCGGCCTGGGCATCCTGCGCGACGAGGGCGTCGAGGTCGTCATCGCCGACGGCGACCTCGCGGCCCGCGCGCGCCTGCTCAACCAGGGCTTCCGCAAGCACGCGCGCACCGGGCGGCCGTGGGTCCTCTTCAAGTCCGCGATGACGCTGGACGGCAAGGTGGCCACGCAGGCGGGCGACTCGCAGTGGATCTCCTCGGAGGGCTCGCGGGAGCGCGCGCACCACTGGCGCGCCTCGCTCGACGCGGTGGCGGTCGGCATCGGCACCGCGCTGGCGGACGACCCGCAGCTGACCTCGCGGATCGAAGGCGTCGACGTGCGCCAGCCGCGCCGCGTCGTCTTCGACTCGACCGCGCGCCTGCCGCTCGACTCGCAGCTCGTGCGCATGGCCCCCGAGATCCCGCTGAGCGTCGTCGTCTCGCGCGCCGCGCCGCGCCAGCAGGTCGACGGCCTGGAGATGGCCGGAGCCGACGTCATCGTCGCCACGGGCCAGCACGAGCCCGCCCGCGTCTGCTCGGCGCTGGACCAGCTCGGCGACCGCGACGTGAGCACCGTGCTGCTCGAGGGCGGCCCGCACCTGGCGGGCGCGTTCCTCGACGCGGGCGAGATCGACGAGGTCCGCTTGTTCCTGGCCCCGATGCTGCTCGGTGGGCGCTCCGCTCGCGACCCCCTCGAGGGCGAGGGGGTCGAGCGCATCGCCGAGGCGATCCGGGCCCTGACCCTCGAGTGCGAGCGCAGCGCGGAGGACATCCTCATCACCGCGCGGCTCCGGGAGTGGTGAGCTGAGGTGTTCACCGGCCTGGTCGAGGACCTGGGCACCGTCGCCGGCGTGGACGCGACGGACGGCGGCGTGCGCCTCACCGTGCGCACCGGCCTGACCGCCGAGCTGGCGGAGGGCGACTCCGTCGCCGTCAACGGCGTCTGCCTGACCGCGACGTCGATCGCCGACGGCGCGTTCCGGGCCGACGTCATGCACGAGACCCTGCGCCGCTCCTCGCTGGCCGAGGTCGCCGACGGCGCGCCCGTCAACCTCGAGCTCGCCCTGCGCGCCGACGGGCGCCTCGGCGGCCACATCATGCAGGGCCACGTCGACGGGCTCGGGCGGGTGACCGGCGTCCGCGAGGACGGCTTCGCCCGCGTCGTGACCATCGGCGCCGGCCCCGAGCTGCTGCGCTACGTCGTCGAGAAGGGCTCCATCGCCGTCGACGGCGTCTCGTTGACCGTCGCCCGGGTCGACGGCGCCGGCTTCGACGTCTCGCTCATCCCGGAGACGCTCGAGCGCACGACACTCGGCTCGACCGCACCCGGCACCCCTGTGAACCTGGAGGTCGACGTGATGGCGAAATACGCCGAAAAACTGCTGCGTCCGGTGGCGGTTCGGGAGGACCACGCGTGAGCTTCGCCACGATCGAGGACGCGCTCGAGGACATCGCGGCGGGCCGCATGGTCGTCGTCGTCGACGACGAGGACCGCGAGAACGAGGGCGACCTCGTCATGGCCGCCGAGTGGGTGACGCCCGACGCCATCAACTTCATGGCGACCCATGCCCGCGGCTGGATCTGCCTGGCGCTGACGCCCGAGCGCTGCGACGAGCTCGACCTCGAGCTCATGACCGCCAAGAACGAGACGCCCCACGAGACGCCGTTCACGGTGACGATCGAGGCGCGCGAGGGCGTGACGACGGGCATCAGCGCGGCCGATCGCGCGCACACGATCCGCACCGCCGTCGACCCGGCCAAGGGACCGGAGGCGATCGTCAAGGGCGGCCACGTCAACCCGCTGAAGGCCAAGCCGGGCGGCGTCCTGGAGCGCACGGGCCACACCGAGGCGTCCGTCGACCTGGCGCGCCTGGCCGGCTGCACGCCGGCCGGCGTGATCTGCGAGATCATGAACGAGGACGGGTCGATGGCCCGTGTCGGCGACCTGGAGGCCTACTGCCACAAGCACGGCCTGAAGATGATCACCATCGCCGACCTGATCGCCTACCGGCGGCGCAACGACAAGCTCGTCGAGCGCGTCGTGCAGACCTCGCTGCCGACGGGCTTCGGCGAGTTCGAGGTCGTGGGCTACCGGTCCCTGGTCGACGACAAGCACCACGTCGCGCTGGTCAAGGGCGACGTGAGCGGCAAGACCGACGTCCTGGTCCGCGTGCACTCCGAGTGCCTGACCGGCGACGTGTTCCACTCCCTGCGCTGCGACTGCGGCGAGCAGCTCGAGAGCGCGCTCGCGATGATCGAGCAGGAGGGGCAGGGCGTCCTGCTCTACCTGGCCCAGGAGGGCCGGGGCATCGGCCTGCTGAACAAGCTGAAGGCCTACAAGCTGCAGGAGGAGGGCTACGACACCGTCGACGCCAACCTCCAGCTCGGCCTGCCCGCCGACCTGCGCGACTACGGCATCGGCGCCCAGATCCTCGTGGACCTCGGGCTCTCCACCATCCGCATCCTCACCAACAACCCGAAGAAGATCCGCGGCCTCGAGGGCTACGGCCTCCGGGTGACGGCGCAGATCCCCATCGAGCACGAGTCCAACCCGCACAACGAGGGCTATCTGCGGGCCAAGGCGGAGCGGATGGGCCACACGCTGCATCACCAGGGCCTGCCGCTCGACGAGGAGATGCTGGCCGACGAGCGCCGGGGCGGCGCTGCGTGAACCGGTACGCGATCGCGGCGGGCACGTTCTACCGCGACCTGGCGGACCGGCTGATCGGCTCGGCCCGCGCGTGTTTCGAGGAGGCCGGCGCCGAGGGCGTGGACGTCTTCGAGGTGCCCGGGGCCTACGAGCTCCCGCTCGCCGCGAAGTACTGCGCCGAGACGGGCCGTTACGCGGGCGTGGCCTGCTTGGGCGCGGTCATCCGCGGCGAGACGTCGCACTACGACTACGTCTGCGGCGAGTCGGCCCGCGGCATCATGGAGGTGCAGCTGGCCACGGGCGTCCCGTGCGCCTTCGGCGTGCTGACCGTCGAGTCGATGGAGCAGGCCGTCGCCCGCGCCGGCGGTGGCAAGCGGGACTCGGGCCGCCATGCGGCTGAAGCCGTCCTGACCATGGCTGCCATGAGGGCGCGACTCGACCACTGAACCCGGGTAGGCTCGGGTTGTGACGATCAGCCCTGCAGCCGAGGTGGCGGCGCTCGTCCTGACGCTCGTCGTGCACGTGATCGGTGCCGGCGTGCTCATCTGGGCGATGCTCGACCCCGACGAGGACGGCCGCCGCCCCGGGTGGCGCGACTGGTGGCCGCGCGACGACGACGGCAGGCCGCCGTCGGACGCCGAGCCTCCGCGCGGCGGCGGGCAGGCGGTCCCCGTGCTGCCGGACAGCGCTCCCGCCCAGGTGCGCCTCCGCGAGCCCGGCCGGCTGGCCGATGCCAAGCCCCGCCCCGCCCGCCGCCCGGAGCACGTGCCCGTGCCGGACCGCGAGCGCGAGCCGGCCTCGCCGCGCCCGTGACCCTGCGCCTGCGCGGCCGGGGTCGCGTGGGCTAGGCTCGCCGCATCCGGAGGGGGTGCGGGGTGGGGTGGTCCTGGAGGGGCTGGATCGCGGGCGTTGTCGTGGCCGTCGCTGGAGCGGGGCTGACGGGCTGCGTGCCGTACGACGTCGTGCGCCTGGCTGGCGACGAGACCCACGGCCGCAACAACGGCACCGCCGGCTCGGCGCTGGCCCGCGCCTACCTCGTCGAGCAGCTCAAGCCGATCGCGCAGGGCCTGAACACCGCCGCCTCAGGCGACGCGGCCTACATGCAGGCGCTGCCGGGCGGGACCAACGTGGTCGCGGTGATCCCCGGCTCCGACCTGGCCGACCAGTACGTCGTCGTGGGCGCCCACTACGACCACCTCGGCGACTCCTGCGCCGCCGCGTCCTGCCCGCAGGACACGATCTACAACGGTGCCACGGACAACGCGGCGGGCGCGGCGGCGGTGCTGGCGATCGGGCGGGCGCTGGCCGCCGGTCCGGTCAAGCCGCGGCGCTCCGTGGTCCTCGCCCTCTGGGACCGCGAGGAGGACGGCCTGCTCGGCTCGGCCGCCTACGTGCAGCATCCGCTCGTGCCGCTGGCGAAGACCGTCGGGTACGTGAACTTCGACATCCAGGGCGCGAACCTCCTGCCCGGCCTGCGGACGACGAGCTTCGCCGTCGCGTCGGAGACCGGGGGCGCGCGGCTGCAGGACATCGTCCGCGGGGCGATCGCCGAGCAGGCGCTCGACACCGCGGTCCTCAGCTCGATCTTCGGCCTGTACCGCAGCGACTACGTCAACTTCATCGGCGCGGGCGTCCCGACCGTGTTCTTCACCGACGCCACCGGGCCCTGCTACCACACGGTGGACGACGAGATCGGGATCGTGGACTTCGACAAGCTCGACGATCAGATCGCCACCTCACTGGCGGTGACACGGGAGCTCGCGAGCACCTCCGCGCCGCCCGCCTTCGTCGCAGGCACGCCGGTCGCCACGTTCGACGACGCGGTCGCCGCCGCGCGCATCATCGATCGGGCCTACGCGGATCGCGGCCGCTTCTCCGCCGCCGACCAGGCGACGTTCACCCGCCTGCGCGCCGACGTGCGGCGCATCGTCGCCGACGGGCGGGCCGCCTTCGGCCAGGACGACGTCAGCACGCTGCTCGGGGACGCCTCGGCATTCGTCGACCTGCTCACGCACGGGACCTGCAACGGCTACCTCTCGGCGTCCGCCCAGGCCCGCGTCGCGGCGATCCAGCGGGCACGCGCGGCGGCCGTCGGGCGTTAGTCGCCCTTGGCCTTGCCCTTGCCGCCGTTGCCGTTGCCCTTGCCGCCGGCCTTGGCCATGGCCTTCAGCGCCGCCTTGAGCTCGGCGCGGACGGCGCCGGGCTGGTTGCTGCCCGCCACAGCGAGCCGGCGCTGCAGCAGCGGGACGGCCTCGGCGGGACGGCCCGACTGACGCAGGGCCTGCGCCAGGTTGAACAGCGCGTAGGCGTAGGTCAGGTCCGACGGGTTGCCCTCCAGCGCGGCGATCGAGCGCTGCAGGACGGGCACCGCGGCCGTCGGGTTGCCCTGGTCGATGAGCGCCTTGCCGAGGTCGTTGAGCTGGCGGCCCTGCGTGGCGGCCGTCCCGCCGGAAGCCGGCGTCGGCGTGGTCGTCGGCGGCTGCGTCTGCGCAGGGGTCGTGGTCGCCGGGGCCTTGGCGGCCGACGTGCCGGCGGGCGCGCCGCCCGTGCTCGCCGGTGTGGCGCTCCGGCGCGACGCCGTGGTCGTGCGCGCGGCCGTGTCGGCCGCCGTGGCCGCCCCGGCGCGCGAGGGCTTGTCGTTCCCGCCGCCGCCCGCGGCAAGGGCGACGACCGCCGCGCCGACGAGCAGCAGGACGAGCAGCGCGGCGACCGCGGGCACGCCTCGGGGCCGGCGCTCCGGCGAGGGGCGCGGCGCGTCGAGCGGCTCGAGCGGCTCGGGCGGCGGCGTGGCCTGGGTCGGCGGCCCGGGCGGCGGGGCCGGCGGGGCCCCGGCGACGCGGGCCCGCGGTCGCGGCCTGCCGCGCTCGCGTTCGGGCAGCGGCGCCCGCGGGGCCCCGCGCATCCAGTCGTCGCCCGTGGTGGTCAGGGCGTGCTCGAGATCCTCGACGAGCGCCGCGCACGACGGCGGCCGCTCGGCCGGGTCGGACGCCATGCCGCGTTCGAGGACCGCCGCGGCCAGCGGCGGCAGCTCCGAGTGGCCGCCCTCGGCGGCGGGGCGGCGGCCGGTGAGCAGCTCGTGGGCCACGACGGCCAGCGCGTAGCGGTCGCTGGCCGGCGTCGCGCTCGAGCCCATCCGCTGCTCGGGGGAGAGGTAGGCCATCGTCCCCACGACGATCCCGGTCTGGGTGACGGACGCCGCCCAGGCGGCGGTGGCGATGCCGAAGTCCCCGACGGCCACGCGGTCGGCCTCGTCGAGCAGCAGGTTGCCGGGCTTGACGTCGCGATGGACGACGCCCTCTGCGTGGGCCGCGTCGAGCGCTGACGCGGCGCCCTCGAGCCAGCGCAGCGCGGTCGCCCGGTCCACGGGGCCGCGCGCCATGCGCTCGCCGACCGTCCCGCCCCGGTAGAGGGCCATGACGAGGAACGCATGCCCGTCGCGCTCGCCGGCGTCGAACACGGTGACGACGTGCGGATGGTGGGAGAGGCGCGCCGCCGCCCGCGCCTCGCGGGTGAAGCGCTCCCGGGCGTCGTGGTCGCCCGCAAGGGGTCCCGACAGCAGCTTGACCGCCACGTGACGGTCCAGAAGGCCGTCCCTGGCCTCCCACACGCTGGCCATCCCACCATCGGCGAGGTGCCCGAGCACGTCATAGCGCTCGGGCAGGCCGATGCTTGCCTCTGCGGCGTCCACGGCTCAAAGCTTCCCACGCTCCCCGGCCGCTACACTCCCCGGCCTCATGGCAAAGGTCTGTCACAGCTGCGGGAAGGGTCCCGCCTTCGGCAACAGCCGCAGCCACTCGATGGTTGCGACGAAGCGCCGCTTCAACCCGAACCTGCAGAAGGTGCGCATCATCGTGGGCGACGCTCCGCGCCGCGAGTACGTCTGCACGCGCTGCCTGAAGGCCGGCAAGGTCACCAAGGCCGTCTAGCCCGGCCCGGGCGTCCGCCGATCCGTCGTGCGTGACCCGAGCCTCGTCCGGTTCCGCGCCGTCGTCGAGGGCGCGCTCGCGCACCTCGAGTCGCGGCGGCAGGAGATCAACGACCTGAACGTCTTCCCGGTCGCCGACGGCGACACGGGTGACAACATGGCCCTCACGCTCCGCGCCGTCCTGGCGGAGCTCGACCGGCTGGGCACGCTGGACCGCCCGATCGACGAGATCGGCCGCGACGAGATCGTCGACTCCGTGGCCCGCTCGGCGCTGCTCGGCGCCCGTGGGAACTCCGGCGTCATCCTCTCCCAGCTCATCCGCGGGGCGGCGGAGGAGCTCGTCTCGCGCCCCGGCGAGCTCGTGGATCCGGTCCTGCTCGGCTCGTCGATGGCCCGCGCGGCCCAGCGCGCCTACGACTCCGTCCGCGAGCCCGCCGAGGGGACGATGCTGACCGTCATGCGCGAGATGGCCGCGCGCGTGGCGTCCGAGCTGGCCCACATGCCCGAGGTCCGCCTCGGCGCCGACGTGGACGCCGCCCACCAGAGCGCGCTGCTCGCCGACGTGCTCGAGCGCGCGCTGGAGGCCGGGGAGGCCTCGGTCCGGCGCGGGCCCGAGCTGCTGCCCGTGCTGCGCGAGGCGGGCGTCGTCGACGCCGGCGGCCACGCGGTCACGATCATCTTCGCCGGCGTCGTGGCGGCGCTGCGGGGCACCGAGGCGCCGGAGATCGAGCGCTTCGCGCCCGCCGCGCGGCTCAGCGTGCCGCAGCACGCGTCCGCGACGTTCCGCTACTGCACGAACTTCGCGGTCACCGGCACCGACCTGGACGCCCACCGGCACGTCGACGGGCTCGAGGCGCTCGGCGACTCCGTCCTGGTCGTGGGCGACTCGGCCACGCTGAAGGTCCACGTCCACACCGACGACCCGGAGGCGGCGACGGCGCTGTTCGCCGGGCTCGGCGAGGTGTCGCGGCTCGACGTCGCCGACATGCACGCGCAGGTCACCCAGCGCGAGGAGCGTCTGGCCGCCCCCGCGATCCCGACCCAGCGCTGCGGCGTCGTCGCCGTGACCACGGGGGACGGGGTCCGCGGGCTGTTCGAGTCCTTCGGCGCCCGCGCGCTCGACGGCGGCCCGACGCTGAACCCGTCGACCTACGAGCTGTTGGCGGGGATCCACGACGTCCCCGCCGAGGAGGTCGTCGTCCTGCCGAACTCCGCGAACGTGATCATGGCCGCCGAGCGCGCCGCCGAGCTGTCGGAGAAGGTCGTGCGCGTCGTCGCGACGCGCTCGCTGCAGGCCGGGCTGGCCGCCACGGTCGCCTTCGTCTCGAACCGCGACGCCGCGGAGAACGCGGCCGCGATGGAGGACGCGCTCATGGCGCTGCGCACCGGCGCCGTCGCCCGGGCCGCCCGCGAGGACGCCCAGGGCCGCTGGCTCGTCGGCGACGCGGTCGGCTTCGTGGACGACGAGCTCGTGGCCTGGGGCGAGCCCCGGGCGGCGCTGCGGGGCGTCCTGGACTCCCTCGCGCGCGACGCCGAGCTCATCACCTGCATCGCCACCGACGGCGCGCCGCTCGCCGAGGCCGAGGTCCGCGGCCTGCTCGACGGCGAGGTGGAGCTCGAGTGGTCCGACGGCGGGCCCGCGAGCTACTGGTGGCTGCTGTCGGCGGAGTAGGAACCCGCCCGCCCGCGGGCTCGCCCGGTGCACCGAGCCGCGCCGACCGCGCCACGGGCCATCATCCCAACGTGCCCACGGCCTTCGCCGCCACCGAGGAGCTCGACCTCGACGCGCTGCGCGACGCGCCGGTCCGCTGGCCGCGCCCCGAGCAGCTCGCGCGCCCGCTGAGCTGGGGCGTCCAGACGGTGGCCGACGCCGCCCACGCGCTCGGGATCGACACCGTCGGCGACCTGCTCGCCCACCTCCCCCGCGACACCGGGGAAGGGAGGACCGTGGCCGACCTGCAGCCCGACGAGGTCGCGACCGTGGTGGTCGAGGTGCGCTCGATCACGTCGCGGCCGGTGCGCCGGCGCGGGATGAAGCCGCTCGTGGAGGCGGTCGTGGCCGACGGGACGGGCGTCATGAAGGCGACGTTCTTCAACCAGCCGTGGCTGGCGCGCCAGTACGTCCCCGGCACGCGCCTGATGCTCGCGGGCAAGTACCAGGGCCGCAACGCCTTCCGGGTCAGCACCCACGCCCGCACGGACGCCGCGACCGCCGGCCCCGAGGAGCTCGCCGCCGTCGCGCAGTACCCCGCCACCAAGGGCATCACCTCCACGCAGATCCTGGCGATGGTGCGCGAGCATCGCGCCGCCGCGGCCGACGTGGTGGAGACGCTGCCGGCGGCGCTGCGGGTCGCCGAGCGCCTCCCGGACCGCGCGGGCGCGGTGCTGGCCGCCCACGGCCTGGGCGACAGCGCACCCGGGGGCGAGCAGCACGAGGCGGGCCGCCGGCGGCTCGCCTTCGAGGAGCTCCTGCTCGACCAGGTCGTCCAGCTGCGGCTGCGCGCCGAGCACCGCGCCGCCGAGGCCGCGACGCCGCTCGACGGGCCGGGCGGCGTCTCGGCGCGCTGGCGCGCCGAGCTGCTGCCGTTCACCCCGACGGGCGACCAGGCGCGCGCCATGGCCGAGCTGGACACCGCGCTGGCACGCGACCGGCCGATGCAGCGGCTGCTCATGGGCGAGGTCGGCTCGGGCAAGACGGTCGTCGCGCTGCACGCGATGCTGCGCGCCGTCGACCACGGGCTGCAGGCCGCGCTGATGGCGCCCACCGAGACGCTCGCCGAGCAGCACTTCGCCACGCTGCAGGCGCTGATGCCCGGCGACCTGA
>JAXDGY010000076.1:0-5339 GCA_034664785.1 Solirubrobacteraceae bacterium | reverse complement strand
AGCAGGATCCCGAGGTGGAAGCGGTCATCGGCATCGACAAGCGCCCGCCGAAGGTGGCGCTGGAGCGCACGGAGTTCGTGCGCGTGACCGACCAGCACTCGCTCATCCGCCGGATCGTCCAGGCCGCAGAGATCGACACCGTGGTCGACACCCGGCTGGTCGTGGACTCGATCATCACCCGCCCGCGCCTCGCCCACGAGAACAACGTGATCGGGACGATGAACGTCCTGGCCGCCTGCGGCGGCGCGGACTCGCCGGTCCGCAAGGTCGTCTTCAAGTCCAGCGCCCACTACTACGGCTGCGAGCAGGACGACCCGGCCTTCTTCACCGAGGCGATGCGGCGCCCGCACCCGCCGCGGACGCCGATCGAGCGCGACGTCGTCGAGGCCGAGTCCGCCGTCCGCGAGTTCGCCGAGCGCAACCCGCAGACCACGGTCACCGTGCTGCGCTTCGTCAACGGGCTCGGCCCCGCGATCCGCACCTCGCACACCCGGCTGTTCCAGCTGCCGGTCATCCCGACCCTCCTCGGCTTCGACCCGCGCTACCAGTTCATCCACGAGGACGACATCGCCAACTGCCTCGAGCACGCCGTGCGCTACGACCTCGACGGGGTCTTCAACTGCGCAGCGGACGGCGTGCTCGTGCTCAGCGAGGTCATCTCGCTGCTCGGGCGCGTCAACGCGCCGGTCCTGCCGCCCGTCGGCACGGGCCTCGCCCTCGCCGCGCTGCGGCGCACCGGGATCAACATCCCCGTCGAGATGCGCAACCAGCTCCGCTTCGGGCGGGGCCTGGACAACCGCTGCCTCAAGGCCACGGGGTTCCGCTACCGCTACACGACGCGGGAGGCCGTGCTGAAGCTGCGCGAGCACCAGCGCCTGGCGCCGCTGCTGGCCCGCGACGCCGAGCCCTACCGGTACGAGGAGGAGGTGGAGGAGTTCCTCCGCCGCAGCCCGAACGTGCGACCCGCCACTCGGGCCGCGGCGCAGGCCGCTGCCGCGCCGCGCGCCGTCCCGCGCCGCACCCCGGACGACTACGGCGCCCTCAAGGCCTCCGAGGTCATCGCGCTGCTGGACTCCCTCGACCAGCCCGCGCTCGTCGCCCTGCGCGAGCACGAGGCCGCCGGCGCGGCCCGCCGCACGGTGCTGGCGGCGATCGACGGCCACCTGGGCGGTACATTGGCCTGAGACTCATGTGCGGTGCGGCAGGCCGCGCCTTCCTGGGCACGCGCAGGTGCTGGACGCGCCGGAGGCAGCCACCCGGCCGGACGAAGACGGCGCAGCCGGATTCGTCCCAAGCACATGAGGCCCCGGACGAATGTGCCGATCGCGCTGGAGGACCGGCCGGCGGCTCTGCGGCGGGACTCCTGCTCGCCCTCGCGGCGGCGGTGCTCACGATGATCAGCCTGGTCCTCTCGCGCCGCCTGGCGACCGAGAGCGCCGGCGTCGACGGCCTCGCGGTGGCGGTTGCAGCCGCGGCGTTCGTCACCTTGCCCGCAGCGGTCCCCGCCGCGATGGCGACGCGCACGACGGACGACCTGGGACTCGTCGCTGCCGTGGCGCTGCTCGGCCTCGCCGTCCCGTTCGGTCTGGAGTACATCGCGCTCCGGGCCGTGTCCGTGCGGACCTTCGGCGTGCTCCTGAGCCTCGATCCTGCGATCGCTGCCCTGGCCGGCGCGGTGTGGCTCGGGCAGCGCCTCCGGGCAGCAGACGTCGCGGGGATCGGCCTGGTGGTCGTTGCGAGCGCAGGCGCGATGGGCAGCCGCGGGGCGAACGAGCGTAAGTGACGGCGCTTCGGGGTAGCCAGCGCGGTCATGCGGCGCGCGTTGCCCCCGTTCATCCTCGCCCTCCTCATCGCGGTGCTCGCGGTGGTCCCGGCGGGGGCGACGCGGGGGTCGAGGTGGCACGAGGCGACCAAGAGCCGGTACGGGATCGTGGTCACCGAGTCGCCCGCCGCCTCGCGGGTCGGCCGCGAGGTCCTCGAGCGCGGCGGCAACGCGATCGACGCGGCGGCGGCGACGGTCTTCGCGCTCGGCGTCGCGCGCCCGCAGTCGTGCGGCATCGGCGGCGGCGGCTTCCTGCTCTACCGCAGCGCCTCCGGCAAGGCGCGGGCACTGGACTTCCGCGAGACCGCCCCGGCCGCGATCCGCGCCGATCAGTACGTCGACGATCCGCTGGCCGAGGAGTTCACGGGGCACACGACCGTGGGCGTCCCGGGCACGGTCGCCGGCATGGACGCCGCGCTCGCCCGCTACGGCACGCTGACCCTGCCCGAGGCGATCGCGCCGGCGGAGGCCCTGGCGCGGGGCGGCGTGGCGGTGCCGACCTCCCTCAGCGGCTCGATGACCCAGAACGCCGACCGGCTGAAGCTCTTCCCCGCGGCGGCGGCCCAGTACCTCAAGCCCGACGGCTCGGCCTACCGGCCGCACGAGCGCCTCGTGCAGCCCGTCCTGGCGGCGACGCTGCGCCGCATCATGCGCGGCGGCCCGAAGGCGTTCTACGCCGGCACCATCGCCCGTCGGATCGTCGCCGACATGCGCGCCGCACGCCCCACGGCCGATCCGGGCCTGCTCACCCTGGAGGACCTGGCCGCCTACCGCGCGCGCTGGCGCACCGCCCTCACCGGGTCCTACCGCGGCAGTCAGATCCTGGCCGAGCCGCCGCCCACGTCGGGCGGCATCGCGATCCTCGAGATGCTCAACCTCCTGGAGGGCTACGACCTGAAGGCCGCCGGGCAGGCCTCGGCCCAGGACATCCACCTCACCGCCGAGGCCCAGAACGTCGCCTGGGCCGACCGCAACGCCTACGTCGCCGACCCGGCCTTCGTCCCCGTCCCGACGCAGGAGCTGATCTCCAAGGCCTACGCCGCGACGCGGCGCGCGGCGCTGGACCCTGCGCAGGCCACCGTCCCGCCCCCGGGCGCCATCCCCAGCGCTCCCCCGCGCGCCGCGCGCGGCGACGAGAACCCGGAGGGGTCGACGACGCAGGTCTCCATCGTCGACGCCAAGGGGGCGGCGGTGTCGCTGACGTGCACGATCGAGCAGGAGTTCGGCTCGGCCGTGGTCGCGCCCGGCACGGGCTTCCTGCTCAACAACGAGCTGACCGACTTCGGCGGCCCCGGGACGGCCAACCAGCCCGCGCCCGGCAAGCGGCCGCGCTCCTCGATGGCCCCGACGATCGTCGTCCGCGGCGGGCGGCCGGTCCTCGTGGCCGGCGGCGCGGGCGGCGCGCTCATCATCATGGGCGTCCTGCACACGATCCTCGACACGACGGACTTCGGCGCGAGCCTCGCCGACGCGGTGGACGCGGAGCGCTGGGACACGGGCGGGTCGAGGACGCTCAGCATCGAGGATGCCCGCGTGATGCCGGGAGTGCTCGACGATCTCCGCGGCCGCGGCTGGACGATCAAGCCGCTGGGCGAGTACGGCCCGCGCCCCCGCGTGCAGCTCGCCGGGGCGGACCCGGCGGGCCCGGGGACCGTCGGCGTCTCGGACTCGCGGTCCGACCACGCGGCGCTCGCCCAGCGCCGCCCGGCCGTGTCAGACGGCTGACCGCACGCCGATCTGGTCGACCGGGACCTCCTCCCATCCGCGCTCCAGGAGCAGGGAGTGGTGCGGGGAGTGGCGAAGAACGAGCGATCCGATGAAGATGCCCCGCTCCTTCCTGCGCATGACCGCGTGCCACAACGTCGTCGCGTCCCCCGAGCCCTGGATCCGCAGCCAGGGGCGCTCCGGCGCGCCGTCGGGGCCCGGAGGCACCCGCGCCTCGACGAGCTGCGTCCGCGTGGCGATCTGACCCGTGTCCGTGTCGATGAAGAACTGTGCCATCCCCGGGCAGGATAGGCCGGGTCCCGGGAAGCCAACAGCGGCCGCCGCGCCCGCGCCGCCGCTGCCCGACACCTGGCGCGAGGCGCTGCGGCTCTTCGATGCCGACCTGCGCCGGCGCGGCATGGCCGACGCCACCCGACGCGCCTACGGAGCCGACCTCGAGCGCTTCGCCGCCTTCGCTGTCGCCCGCGGCCTCGACCCGGCGGGCGTCGACCTGCGGACGCTGCGCCGCTTCGCGCAGTCGCTCTCGGAGGGCCGCGCCGCCAACGCCACCGTCGCCCGCAAGCTCGCCTCGCTGCGCGCCTTCTTCCGCGTCCTGCGCGAGCACGGCGACGTGACCCAGAACCCAGCCGACCTGCTGCCCGCGCCCAAGCGCCCGCAGAAGCTCCCGCGCGTCCTGCGACCGGACGAGCTCGCCGCGCTGCTCGACCGCATCCCCGCGCAGGCCCCACTCGAGCAGCGCGACCGGGCCCTGTTCGAGCTGGCCTACGCCTGCGGGCTGCGGGCCGAGGAGCTCGTGAACCTCGACGTCGGCTCGGTGGAGTTCGACGCCGAGCAGCTCCGGGTCGAGGGGAAAGGCTCCAAGACCCGCTTCGTGCCCGTGGGCGAGGCGGCGCTGAAGTCGATCGCGCGCTACCTGGAGCGCGGGCGGCCCGCGCTGGCCACCACGCGCGGGGACGGCGCGCTGTTCCTGTCCAAGACGGGGCGGCGGCTGTCCACCTCGGACGTGCGCCGCCGCCTGCGCGTCTGGACCCGGCACGCCTCCGTCCAGGGCGGTGTGAGCCCGCACGCGCTGCGCCACTCCTTCGCCACCCACCTGCTCGAAGGCGGGGCGGACCTCCGGAGCATCCAGGAGCTCCTGGGGCACGCCTCGATCTCCACGACGCAGATTTACACTCGGGTAGAGTCAGCGCGGCTGAAGAGCGCGTACCACAGCGCCCACCCCCGAGCCTGAAGGACGAGAAGCGAGGCAAGTGGAGACGAACGTCAAAGCGATCGAGCTCAAGGACCTGTGGCGGCGCTACAAGTCCTCTGGGGACGAGCGCGCCCGGGAGCGGCTCGTGGTCGCGTACTCCCCGCTCGTGAAGTACGTCGCCGGCCGCATGGCCTCGGGCCTGCCCGCCCACGTGGACGAGGCGGATCTCATCTCCTACGGGCTCGTCGGCCTGATCAACGCGATCGAGCGCTTCGAGCTCGAGCGCGAGATCAAGTTCGAGACCTACGCGATCACGCGCATCAAGGGCGCGATCATCGACGAGCTGCGCTCCCTGGACTGGGTCCCGCGCTCCGTGCGGTCCCGGGCACGTGACATCGAGCGGGCCAACTCCAAGCTCGAGCACAAGCTCCAGCGGGCCCCGACGGACGAGGAGATGTCCGACGCGCTGGGGATGACCCTGCAGGAGTTCCACGACGCGCTGCTGCAGATCTCCAACTCCACCGTGGCCGCCCTGGACGAGCTGTGGTCCGTCAGCGACGCCTCGGGCGATCAGGTCTCGCTGCTCGACACGCTGCAGGA
>JAXDGY010000075.1:0-11261 GCA_034664785.1 Solirubrobacteraceae bacterium | reverse complement strand
CGCTGACGCCGGCGCCGCCGACGCTCACCGTCGCGCCCGCGAGCCCCTGACCGTAGATCGTGAGGGCCTGACTGCCGCCGCCCGGGTGGACGGCGCCGGGCAGCACGGCGGTGATCGTCGGGCCGGTGTCGGCGCAGGGCCTCTCGAACGGGAGCTTCGCGGGATCCATGTCGACGACGTTCGCCTTGCCCCAGATCACCCAGGCGAGCTGCGGATCGGCCGGCGTGACGTTCAGGTTCGCGTCGAAGAACGTGTACCCGGGCGCGAACTGCCCCGGCTGGCCGCGGTCCAGCGGGTCCGGGTCGAAGTAGTTGAAGTCCCCCACGGGGATGTTCGTGATGACCGGATCGTGGTTCACGACGCCGAACCGCGCGGAGAGCGCGTGGCCGGCCGGGTTGTAGGTGGAGCACATCACTCGCGGGGCGTCGAGGTTGGCGGCCTCGGCCCCGGCTGGCCTCGCCGCAGCGACGCCGGCGACGGCGAGCAGTGCTGCGGCGGCCGGGGCGGCCCGGCGGGTCAGCCTGGCGATGGGGTTCTCTGGGTGCGGCACGGCGGTCCCTTCCTTGGAGGTGATGCGGCCCATCATGATGCAGGTGAGACCCCGTGCCGCACATCGGGCGGGAGCCTGATCTTTCGCCTGAGGCCTACCTCAGATGTGTCCCAGGGCGTCGCGCCTCTGCGAGGATGGCCGGCGTGAGCAGCAGCCTCGTCAGCCCCGTGTTCGTCGGCAGGCAGGTCGAGCTGGACGTGCTGGACGACGCGCTGGGCCGTGCGGCGGCGCGCGAGCCCGCGCTGGTGCTCGTGGGCGGCGAGGCCGGCGTGGGCAAGACCCGGCTGGTCGAGGAGCTGACCACCCGGGCCGAGGCCGCGGGGGCCCGCGTGCTCGTGGGGGGCTGCGTCGAGCTCGGCGGCGAGGGCGTGCCGTTCGCGCCCGTCGTCGAGGTCCTGCGCACCCTGGCGGCCGACCTGCCGCCGGACAGGCTGGACGCGCTGCTCGGCTCGGCGCGCGCCGGGCTCGGCCGCCTGCTGCCGGAGCTCGACGCGCCGGAGGCCGGTGGGCCGGACGGCGATCCCCTGCGTGCGTCGCGCGCCGTCGAGCTGGTCCTCGGGCTGGTCGGCCGGCTGGCGGCCGAGGACCCGCTGGTGCTGGTGTTCGAGGACCTGCACTGGGCCGACCAGGCCACGCTCGAGCTGATCGCGCTGCTGGTCCGGGGCCTGCGGCAGGTGCGCGTGGCGCTCGTGTGCACCTACCGCTCCGACGAGCTGCACCGCACCCATCCGCTGCGGCGGCTGGCCGGTGGCTGGGAGCGTCAGCGCGCCGCGCGGCGCATCGACCTCGCGCGCCTGAGCCGGGACGAGGTCGCCGCGCAGGTCGAGGCGATCCTCGGGGAGCCACCGGGCCTCGACCTCGTCGAGCTCGTCCTGGAACGGTCCGAGGGGATCCCGTTCCTCGTCGAGGAGGTGCTCGGCGCGGCCCAGGCCGGCGCGGGCTCCGACTACCTGCCGCCCTCGCTGCGCGACGTCCTCCTCGCGCGCGCCGACCTGCTCGGCGACGAGGCCCAGGACGTCCTGCGCCTCGCCTCGGCGGCGGGGCCCTGGGCGCCCGACCGGCTGCTGGCGGTCGTCGCCCCGCTGCCGGAGGCCGACCTCTACCGGGCGCTCCGCGAGGCCGTCGAGCACCAGCTCCTGGTCGTCGACGACTCCGGGCGCGGGTACGCCTTCCGCCACGCGCTCGCCCGCGAGGCGATCTACGACGACCTGCTCCCCGGTGAGCGGGCACAGCTGCACACGGCCTTCGCGGAGGCGCTCGAGGAGGACCCCGAGCGTGCCGGGCGCCCGCGGATGGCCGCCGCGATGCTCGCCCACCACTGGCACGCTGCCCACGACGTCCCCCGCGCGCTGCGCGCGTCGGTCGAGGCCGGCCGGGTGGCCGCCGCCGCGCTGGCGGGCGCGGAGGCCCAGCGGCACTTCGAGCTGGCGCTCGAGGTCTGGCCCCGCGTGCCCGACGCCGAGGAGCGCGCCGGCACCGACCACGTCGGCCTGCTCGCGGCCGCGGCCGACGCGGCGATCATGGGCGGGGCCATCGACCGCTCCGTCGCCCTGCTCGACCGTGCGCTCGCCGAGGCGCGGGACGACGACCCGCGGCGGGTCCAGCTGCTCGGCGCCCGCGCACGCGGGCTGCGCGACGGCAACCGCGACCAGGAGGGTCTCGCGGACCTCGAGACGGCGGTCGCGCTGCTGCCCGACGACCCGGTCGGCGCCCCCAGCGCCACGGGCGCGGCGATCCTCGCCTCCCTGGCCAACGCCCACATGCGGGCGGACGACATGGCGTCCGCGCTCGACGTGTCGGAGCGCGCGGTCGCCGCGGCACGGGCCGCCGGCGCCGTGGACGCCGAAGCGGACGCGTTGCTCACGCGGGGGTACTGCGTGGCCTACATCGGCGACCCCGAGCGGGGGATGGCCATGCTCAGGGACGGGCTCAGCCTGGCGCTCGAGCACGAACTGCTCGAGACAGCGCTGCGCGGGTACATCGCGCTGTCGGATCTGCTCGGGATGCTCGGACGCCACGAGGACGCCCTGGCCGAGACGGTTGCGGGCGCGGAGGTCGCCGACCGCGCGGGACTGGCACGCACCCCCGGCTCCTTCTTGCGCGGCAACGCCGCCGAGTCGCTGATCCGCCTCGGGCGCTTGGAGGAGGCCGCGGCGATGGCGGCGCCCGGCGTCGCGGCGCCCGGCTTCTTCTCGGGCTCCCTGCTGGGCCTCCGGGCGGAGGCGCTCGTCCAGCTCGGCCACCTGGAGGAGGCGGCCAGCTGCCTGCGGGGGGCGCGGCGCGACCTCGGCGGCAACACCTCCATGCAGTTCAGCTACCCGATGGCCGTCGTGGAGGCTGAGCTGGCGCGCTCCGCAGGCGAGCTCGACACCGCGCGGGAGGCCGTCACCCGTGTGCTCGGCGGCGACGAGGAGGCGCTGGAGCGCTTCGTCTGGCCGCTCGTGACCATCGCAACGCGCATCGAGGTGGAGCAGGCCCTGCAGGCCCGCGATGCCCGCCGGCCCGTCCCGCCCGAGGTCGGCCGGCGGCTGTCCGAGCTCGGCGCCCTGGCCGATGGCCTGAGCGGGGACCTGGCCTACGACCGCGGGCACCGGATGATCGCGACGGCCGAGCGCGCGCGGTTGGACGCGGCGGCGGCACCGGCGGCGTGGAAGGCGGCGGTCGCCGCCGCCCGCCAGATGGCCGACGAGCCGATGCTGGGCTACGCGCTGCTGCGCGAGGCCGAGGCGCTCAGCGTGGCCGGCGATCGCGAGCGGGCCTCCGAGGTCGCCGCCGAGGCGCTGCGGCGGGCCGAGGCGATGGGCGCCGAACCGCTGGCCGAGCAGACGCGCGGCCTCGTGCGGCGCGCCCGGCTGACCGTGCACGACCAGGCCACCGCCGCACCGGCTGAGCCGGTCCCGCCCCCCGACGACGAGCTCGGCCTGACCACGCGCGAGCGCGAGGTCCTGCTGCTCGTCGCCGACGGGCGCTCCAACGGGCAGATCGCCGAGGAGCTGTTCATCTCCCGCAAGACCGCGAGCGTCCACGTGTCGAACATCCTCGGCAAGCTCGGCGTCGCCACCCGCGTCGAGGCCGCCGCGCTGGCGCATCGCCGCGGGCTTGCGCGCCAGGCCTCCGAGGCATGACCGCCAGCCTGGTCAGCCCCGTGCTCGTGGGCCGCGACGCCGAGCTCGCAGCGCTGACCGCAGCGCTGGAGCGCGCGCTGGCCGGCGACCAGGCGGTCGTGCTCGTCGGCGGCGAGGCGGGCGTCGGCAAATCCCGGCTCGTGCAGGAGATCGCCGGGCCGGCGCGCGCCGCCGGGGCCCGCGTGCTGACCGGCAGCTGCATCGAGCTGGGCGGCGGTGGCATCCCCCTGGCGCCGCTCGTCGAGGTCCTCCGGACGCTCGCGGGCGAGCTCGAGCCCGACAGGCTCGAGCCGATCCTCGGGCCCGCGCGCGGCGAGCTGGCCCGGCTGCTGCCGGAGCTGGACCCGGGCCCCATGGCCTCCGGGCCGGGCGACGGCGCCGACGCCGCGCGGGTGCTGGAGCTCATCGTGGGGGTGGTCGCCCGCCTGGCGGCCGAACGGCCGCTCGTGCTGGTCTTCGAGGACCTGCAGTGGGCCGATCGCTCGACGCTCGACCTCACGGCGCTGCTCGTCGGCGGAGTGAGCATCCCCGGGGTGCTGTTCGTGTGCACCGTGCGGTCGGACGAGCTGCATCGGGCCCATCCGTTCCGGCGGCTGGCCGGCCGCTGGGAGCAGCAGCGGTCCGCCGAGCGCCTGGAGCTCGACCGGCTGGGCGCGGAGGAGGTCGCGGCCCTGATCGGAGCGATCGTCGACGAGCACCCCGACGGCGAGCTCGTCGACGTCGTCTTCGAGCGGTCGGAGGGCATCCCGCTGTTCGTCGAGGAGCTGCTCGGCGCCGCCCGCGACGGCGGCGTCGAGCAGGACTACCTGCCCCCCTCGCTGCGCGACGTGCTGCTCGCGCGCGCCGACCTCCTGTCCCCCGGCGCGCAGCACGTGCTCCGGGTGGCCTCGGCCGCCGGCCGCTGGGCCCCCGACGAGCTGCTCGCCGCCGTCGCGGGCCTCCCCGACTCCGAGCTCTACGCCGGGCTCCGCGAGGCCGTCGAGCACCAGCTGCTCATCATCGACCCGACGGGCCGCGGCTACGCCTTCCGCCACGCCCTCGCCCGCGCCGCGATCCACGAGGACCTGCTCCCGGGTGAGCGCGCCCGCCTGCACAAGGCCTATGCGGAGGCGCTCGAGGCCCGCGCAGAGCTGGCCGGCCCCGGGCTCGGCGCCGCGCCGATGCTCGCGCACCACTGGCTCGCCGCGCACGACCTCCCGCGCGCGCTGCCCGCCTCCGTCCGCGCCGGGCAGGCCGCCGCGGAGGCCTCGGCGCCCGCCGAGGCGCAGCGCCACTTCGAGCTCGCGCTGGAGCTGTGGACCGAGGTGCCCGACGCCGAGGAGCGCGCGGGCATCGATCATCCCGACCTGCTCGACGTCGCCGCCCAGGCCGCCTACCAGGCCGGCGCCGGCGACCGTGCCCTCGCGCTCGTGGACGAGGCGCTCGCGGAGGTGGGGGACACGGGGGCCGCCGAGCGCCGCGCCCTGCTGCTCGAGCGCCGCGCCGCCGTCCTGCGCGACCTCAGCCGTGAGGACGAGGGGATCGCCGACCTCCGCGAGGCCGTGGCGCTGCTCCCGGCAGAGCCGCCCACGCGTGCGAGCGCCCGCGTCCTGGCGGCGCTCGCCCGCTCGATGCTGCGCGCCGACGACCTGCAGCAGTGCTGGATCTTCGCGGAGCGCGCCGTCGAGGCTGCGCGGGCCGTGGGCGCCGTGATCGACGAGCTCGACGCCGAGATCAGCCTCGGCTTCGCCATGGTCCACGCGGGCCGCATCGGCGAGGGCCTGGCGCTCACCGATGGGCGGCGTGACGCCATGCGCCGGTTCGCGACGCCGCTGATCGCGCTGCGCGCCGACATCATCACGTCTGACCTCCTGGTCCACCTCACCCGCTGGGACGACGCTGTCGGCGTCGCCGAGCAGGGGATGGCGCTCGCCGAGGAGACCGGCCTGGCGCGGACCCTCGGAGCCTTCCTGCGGGGCAACAAGGTCGAGGCGCTGGTGCGCTCCGGCCGCTGGCACGAGGCGCTGGCGCTGGCGGCGCCCGCCGCGGAGGCCGGCGGCGTGTTCGCGGGCTCGCTGCTGCTGCTGCGCGCCGAGCTGCACGCGCTGTGCGGGCGCCCGGCCGAGGCGGCGGCCGACCTGCGGGCGGCCCGGAGGCACCTCGGCGACACCACCGCGTCCCAGTACGCGCTGCCCCTGGCCGGCGTCGAGGCGGAGCTGGCGCGCGGGGCCGGCGACCTGGAAGCTGCGCGGGACATCTTCGAGCGCGCGCTGTTGGAGATCGGGTCGGGTGACATCGAGCGCTATGCGTGGCCGGCGGTGTGGATGGCGATGCGCATCGAGGCCGAGCGCGGGCTCGCGGCCCGCGACGCGCGCCGTCCGACGCCGGAGGACGCCGAGCAGCGCGCGGACGCGCTCCGGGCCCACGCGGATGCCATGCCGACGCGGACGCCGTGGGACCACGGCCACCTGGCGCTCGTCGCCGCCGAGCAGGCCCGCCTGCAACGCATCGGCGAGCTGCCGGCCTGGGCCGGCGCCGTCGACGCCTGTCGCGCGATGCGCGACGCCCACGTGCTCGCCTACGCCCTGCTGCGGCACGCGGAGACGCTGAGCTCCGCGGGCGACCGCCGGGCGGCCGCGGCCCGCCTGCGCGAGTCGCTGGACCTCGCCGAGCGGATGGGCGCCGCGCCGCTCGTCGAGGAGGCGCGGAGCCTCGGCCGCCGCGCGCGGCTCGACGTGGACCCCGCGCCGGAGCGCGAGGCCGCCACGGTCACCACCGAGGAGGAGGACGACGAGCTCGCGCGGCTGGGCCTGACCGCGCGCGAGCGCGAGGTCCTGCTCCTGGTCGCCGACGGGCGCTCGAACGGCCAGATCGCCGACGAGCTGGTGATCTCGCGCAAGACGGCGAGCGTGCACGTCTCGAACATCCTCGCCAAGCTCGGCGTCGCCACGCGCGTGGAGGCCGCCGCGCTGGCGCACCGCCGCGGACTCGCCCGCCGCGTACCCGGCGCCTGAGGCGGACCGCCCCACATCTGAGGTAGGCGGCGCGCGAAGACATGTCCGCAGCCCGATGTGCACCCGGGTGCCTCAGGCGCACACTCGATCCGTCCCCGAGCGACCAAGGACAGGATCGACATGAGCACCACCGCCTCCCCCACTCTCACCGCCGCCCGCCGGCGCCGGCTGCCCGGCGACCGCCGCTTCCGGCTCCTGCTCGCCGGGCTGGCGACCTCGAGCGCCGGCGACTGGCTGTACAACGTCGCCCTGCTGGCCTTCGTGGCCGAGCGCGGCGGCGCGGGCTGGCTCGGCGTCGTGACCGGCGCGCGGGTGCTGCCGATCGTCCTGCTCGGCCCCGTCGGCGGCGTGCTCGCCGACCGCTGCGACCGCCGGATGCTCATGCTCGGCGCCGACGCCGTCCGCGCCGCGCTGATGCTCGGCCTCGCCGGCGTGGCCGTCGCCGGCCTGCCGCTGTGGCTCGCGCCGCTGCTGGCCGCCCTGGCAACGGCCGCGGCGAGCGCGCAGCCCGCCTGCATCTCGGCGACGACCCCGCGGCTCGTCGCGCCCGACGAGCTCGCCGCCGCCAACGCCGCCCGCGCGGCCGTCGGCCAGGCCGCGATCGTCGTCGGGCCCGCGCTCGGCGCGCTCGTCCTCGTGGTCGCCTCGCCGGTCTGGGCCTTCGTCGCCAACGCCGGCACGTTCGCCGCGTCCGCCGCCGCCACCTGGGCGATCCCGGCCGGCCCCGCCTTCGCGCCGGTGGCCCGCGAGCAGGGCGACGCCGGCTTCGACCTGCTCGGCGACATCCGGTCCGGCGCGCGCGCCCTGCGGGGCGCCCCCGACGCCGTCCGCCTCGTCGCCGCGGACGTCGCCTGCAGCGCTGTCTACGGCGCCGAGACCGTCCTGCTGATCCTCGTCGCCCACCGCCTCGGCGACGGGGATGCCGGCTACGGCCTGCTGCTCGGCGCCTTCGGCCTCGGCGGCCTGGCCGGCGCCATGCTGGCGGGCCGCTTCGAGCGCCACTGGCGCCGGGCGCTGGGCGTCGCGCTCGTCGCCGTCGCCGTGCCGCTGCCGCTCATGGGCCTGACGACCTCGACGGCGCTGGCCCTGGCCCTCGCGGTTGTCGGCGGCGCAGGCGCCGTGGTCGCCGAGGTCCTCTCGGAGACCGGCCTGCAGCGGACGCTGCCCGCGGACGTCCTGGGGCGCGCGTTCGGCCTGGTGATCCCCGGCTCGCTGGCCGGGATCGTCGTGGGCGCGCTGCTGGCCGGGCCGCTCGTGAACCTGCTCGGGCTCACCGGCGCGCTGACCACGGTCGGCGGCGCGCTGCTCGTGGTGCTCGCCGTGATCCTGACACCCTCGCCCGCGCGCGCCGGCAAGCCGGCGGGGATCGCCACCGCCGAGCTGGCGTAGGCACGAAGCAAGTGGCGTGGGCGAGGGCTCCTAGCGCCCGTCGGCCGGGGACCCGACGCTCCGGCTGTTGGCCCCCGCGAAGGGATCGGCGTCGAGGCCCCAGGCGACGATCCGCTCGGGAACGATGCGGATCCACGCCGCATCCCAGCCCTCGCCGAACCGCTCGCCCCCCTGCTCGTACGTCTCGGCGCGCCCGCGGATCTCCACTCCGCGCGGGCGCCAGGGGTCGGTGGTCTCGAGGTCGTCGACGACGAACGCCGCCCGCGGGCGGTCGCGCAGGTCGCGGAACTTCTTCGACGCGGCCAGGTTGCGGCCCCCGACCTCGATCGCGTCCGTTCTGGGATCGACGCGGAAGCCGACGGGGACGGCGTGCGGTGTCCCGTCGGCCCCGACGGTCGCCAGCCGGCCGAGTCGCCGGCCCTGCAGGTAGGCGATCTCGTTGCCGGTGAACGCGCTCATCCGGGCTGCGGCACGCCGTCGTGATCGACCACGCGGTCGTAGTTGAGGCGCATCAGCGCGATCACGTCGTCGACGTCGGCCTCGGTCGCGATGCTGCGCGCCGCCATCCTGGTGGAGTGCCGGTTGACCGGGTGCGGGCCGACCCTCCCCTGCTCGCGGAGCTCGGCGCCCACGTCCCGCGGGAAGCCGAAGTGGGCGACGCGATCGCCGTGCAGGTGGCCGATCTCGCGGCCGCCGACGCTGAAGGCGAACTCGCCGCGGGAGCCCGGTCCCGCCTCGACGCCCGGCCAGGAGCCGACCTCCTCGGTGATCCGCTCGCTCGGTGTCCTCAACGGCGCCATGGCGCTCTCCTCGCTCGGTGGGTGCGATAAGAGCGACGCTACAAGTTCAAGTGGACTTGAAGTCAAGCGCGGGCGTTCTGCTACACCCTGGGCATGTCTCTCACCCTCGGCTCGGGCCCGTTCGCGGCCGGCACCACGGCGCAGCGCAACTTCAGCCTCGACGCCGCGCCCAAGCACCAGATCCTCTTCCAGCCCGACCCGCGGCGCTTCCGCGCGATCGTCGCCGACGAGGTCGTCGTCGACACCGTCGGCGGCCACCTGCTCCACGAGTCGAACATCCCGCCCCGGCTCTACGTGCCGCTGGCCGACGTCCGGATGGACCTGTTCGCGAAGACCGCCACGACGACGCACTGCCCCTTCAAGGGCGACGCGTCCTACTGGACGCTGACCGTCGGCGACCGAACCGTGGAGGACGTGCTGTGGGCCTACGAGGATCCGCTGGGAGACGCGCCGTTCCTCGACGGCTTCGGCGCGCTGTACGCCGACCGCGTCGACGAGTGGCTGATCGAGGAGGACCGCGTCCTGGGCCACTTCAAGGACCCCTTCCACCGCGTCGACGCCCACGTCTCCAGCCGTCCCGTCGAGGTCCGCGCCAACGGCGAGGTCGTCGCCCGCTCCGAAAGGCCCGTCCTGATCTTCGAGACCGGCCTGCCCGCGCGCGCCTACCTCCCGCCGGCCGACGTCCATCCCGCGGCGATCCGGCCCGGGACGGGCAAGCGCACGATCTGCCCCTACAAGGGCGAGGCGACCTACTGGACCATCGCGGGCCTCGAGGATGCCGCGTGGAGCTACGAGTCGCCGCTGCCCGACGCGTTGCGCGCCCAGGGCCACATCGCCTTCGACGAGCGCGTCGACGGCATCGAGGTCAACCTCGGCCGCAACGGCGACGGGTAGCCTCCAGAGCATGGACGATGACGCCATACGCACCGTTGTGACCCGCCTGGCCCGCAGGGAGCGCGACGGCGGCCACGCCATCGAACGCTCCGCGATCCTGGCCGAGGGGTCCGACTGCGCGGAGATCGAGGCGTGGATCGTCGCGCACGGCGGGGCGCCGGAGACCCAGTCGCACGCCGTGGGACGGGGCCTGCACGCGCAGCGCTCCGCCGACGCGGCCGCGCAGCGCCCGCCGGTCAACGCGCGCTACGTCCTGCCGCGCGGCGCGCTGGACGACTGAGGCGCCCCCCGCGCCTCCTCCCCGACGACCGCGGCGACGCGGAGCGCGCCGCCGCCGCGGCCGGTCGGCGCGTCAGGCGCCCGCCGGTGCCCCCGCCAGGACGTCCTTCACCCCCTCGGTCGTGACCGGGCGGCCGCCGATCGTGAGCTGACCGCTCGCCATGTCGTCGATCACGACCCACGTCAGGCCGCGAACGGGCTCGCCGACGACTGACACGATCGTCTCGGTGAACTGCTCGGCGATCTCCGCCTTCTGGTCATCGGAGAGCACGCCCTCCATCACCCGGCAGTTGATGTACGGCATCTGAGGCCTCCGTCGTTGGTTGACGAGGGCAGCCAACGGCACCGCCGTGTGAGCGAGCGTGTGAACTCAGGCGGGCACCGCGGGCCCGACGAGCGCGTCGAGCGCCGGGTTGTCGATCTCGGCCGCGAGCAGGCGGGCCGATGCCAAGGATCGCGCGTCGCCCAGCCGGCCGCGGTGCACGTGCGCGCGCACCACGAGCTCGCGCAGGCCGCACCGCTCGGCCAGCTCGGCAAGGCGGTCGACGATCTGCGCCGCGTCGTGCGCACCGGTCGCCACGGCGAGCCCGGCGGAGCTGTCGAGCACGTGCGCATGGACCCACTGGTAGACGTCCGAGACGCGGGTGGCTCGGGTCAGCGCGTCCGCGAAGTGCTCGCGCGCCTCGGCGGCGTCGCCCGCACCGGCCGCCAGGAGGCCCATCAGCCGCGCCCCCATCGCCTCCCAGCAGGGATCACCCAGCCGGCACGCCAGCCGGAAGGCATGATCGAGCCGCTCGGCGGCCTGATCGGGACGGCCCATCAGCAGCGACGCCTCCGCCCGCAGCGCCTCGGGCCAGGGCCGGAACGCGGTCCAGCGCTCCGCGGCGACGAGCGCGAGGCTCTCGTCGAGCCGCGGCAGAGCGAGCGAGAGCTCGCCCCGCAGCATGTGGACGCGTCCGATCAGCGACAACGACCAGGCCGCCTGCCTGCGTCGACCGCAACGCTCCGCGCGGGCGACGGATCTGTTCAGCAGATCGAGCGCCGCGCCGTAGTGAGCCCGATCCGACAGGGCCATGCCGCGCACGCCGAGCACCGCGCAGCGCTCCTCGTTGCCTTCCGCGAGCTCGGTCGCGCGCGTCAGCCAGCGACCGGCCGAGGCCCCGCGCCCCGCCTGGACGTCGATGTAGCCGAGTTCCCGGCACGCGGCCGCGGCGGTGGCCCGCTCGCCGCA
>JAXDGY010000074.1:0-9088 GCA_034664785.1 Solirubrobacteraceae bacterium | reverse complement strand
GGACGGGCGGGCGCTCCACCGGCCCGCGCCGCACCAGCGCCCGCAGGCGGGCCCGCAGCTCGGGGAACGAGAACGGCTTGGCGACGTAGTCGTCCGCGCCGCCGTCCAGGCCCTGGATGCGGTCCTCCACGGCGTCGCGCGCGGTGAGCATGAGCACGGGCGACCAGACCTCGTCGAGGCGCAGCCGCCGCGTCACCTCGAAGCCGTCAATGCCCGGGAGCATCACGTCCAGGACGATCGCGTCGTAGGTGGTGGAGCCCGCCATCCACAGCGCGTCGTCGCCCTTGACCGCGACGTCGGCCGCGATCCCGTCGACCCGCAGCCCCCGTCGCAGGAGGGAGGCCAGCTTCACGTCGTCCTCCACGATGAGCACGCGCATGGTCACGTCCAGGGTCGCCTGCGGGGATGAAGGGTGGATGAGGACGCGGGACGGCCCCGCCGCCGGCGGGGCCGTCCGTGCGCCTGTCCCGTGGGCCGGCCGGCTACTCCTGGCCCTGGAACTGGTGGTCGGCGTTGGGGTTGCCGGGCTCGTCCGCGTGGCCGCCGGGGCCGTCGGCGCCGGGGACCTCAGAGCCACTGGACTCCTGGCCCGGCGTCTCGGGGGTGGCGGACTCCGTGCCGGGGGCGGCCTCCGTGCCCGGCGCCTCAGGCGCGCCGGAGGGCGACTGGGCCGCCACGGCGGACGGAGCCTTGTTCGGCGCCTTGGCCGTCGCGCCGGCCGACGGCGCGTCCGGGGTCGTCTGGTCGCCGCTCTGCACCGAGTCGGTGTCCGGGGCGCTCGGCGACTCCGATGCCGGTGTGCTCTGGACGGCGGCCGGGGCCGGCTTGGGGGTCGACGCGGCGTTCTGCGCGACGGCGACGCCGCCGACGCCGAGGGCCGCGAGCAGCGCGGCTCCCGATGCGGCGAGGAACCTGCGATGGCGCTCGATCATGAGCTCTCCTTGGGTGGTGGGTGGATCAACCGCCACGCAAGCTACGTCCGGCCCGTGAGCCGTCCGTGAGCCGATGAGCCTGGGATGAGAGCTAGGAGAACTCGGCCACGGAGACGACCGCGTGGGTCGACTCGCCCGTCGCGACCAGCGTGCCGTCGGCCGTCGTGACCGTCGCGCGGGCGTGGCCGATGCGGCGGCCGCTGCGCAGGACCTCGGCCGTGACGCTCAGCTCCGCCCCCGCGAGTGCCGCGGTGATGAAGCGGTAGCTCGCCTGCAGGTGCGGGCAGGACTGCCCGGCGGGCAGCGTCGAGTGGACGGCCATGCCCAGCGCGCCGTCCATGACGGCCGACAGGAAGCCGCCGTGCACCAGGCCGCCCAGGTTGAGGTGCCCCGCACCGGGCGTGGCGGTCAGCACGAGGCGGCCGGGCCCGTCCACCGCGGTGATGCGGGCGCCGAGCACGCTGAGCAGCGGGTCGATCGGCAGCCGCCCGTCGCGGACGCCCTCGGCGTAGGCGAGCCCGTCCGTGGTCAGGACGATCGACCGGACCTCGCTCGCGTCCCGCCACCGGACGACCTGCTCCTGGATGCTCATCGGCGCCAGTCTGGCAGCGCGGCGGCAACGGCCGCCTCCTAGACTGCTGGCCCGAGTCGTGCCCCCCGTCCCCCCCGGTCATCACCCGGAGCCGCCGCGTGAGCACTGGCCCATCGCCCTGGCCGTCGGTCTCGGCGGGCTGCTCCTCGTCCTGCTCGCCCTCGTCCTCGCCCCGCGTGGCGGCTCGTCCGCGGGCGCCGTGGTGGTCGCCGCCGTCCCGCCGGCGCAGGTGGTGCCCGCCACCGTCCCGACACCGGCGGCGCCGGACGCTCCGGCCGCGGCGCCCGCCCCCGCCGCGCGCACCGAGCCGCGGGCCGAGGCGCGCTTCGCGGCCAACGACCGCTCCCACGTGCGGGCCACCTGGGTCGCGCGCTTCTACGGCGCGTATGAGACGGCGGCGCGCACGTTCGGCGTCCCGTGGGTCCTGCTCGCCTCCATCCACAAGCAGGAGACGGCCTTCTCGACCTCCCGCGGCATCTACAGCGGCCTGAACTTCGCGGGCTGCTGCGCGGGCCCCATGCAGTTCAACGTGACCAACGGCCGCAGCGACGGGACGGGGTCGACGTGGGATCTCGTCAAGGCCGCGAGCAGCCGGGCGCCGCGGCCCGCCGGGATCCCGGCGCGGGCGACGGCGGCGCACCCTTCGGTCTACGACGACTACGACGCGATGATGGCCGCGGGCGCCCTGTTGTCGCGCAGCGGGGCGGGCAGCGCGCTCGACGCGGCCGCCTGGCGCGCGGCCTACGACTACTACGGCCACGACCTCACCGGCGTGGACTACGCCGACCAGGTCCTCGCCCGCGCCATCGGCTGGGCCCGGGACGGCTTCTGCATCAACTGCGCCGTGGACCCCGGGCTCGTCGGCGCCGTCGACGCCGCGTGGGGGGCGCCCGTGCGCGAGCAGCTGAGCGCCGCCGACCGGCAGGCCGCGCGCGCGCAGGCCGCTACGGCGGCGGCGAAGCGGCGCGCGGCCGCGAAGCGCGCCGCCGCAGGCGCCCGCTAGGCCTGGGGCGCTAGGTTCCGGCGATGCTCGACGTCGCCCCCGAGGTCGCCGAGGCGCTGGCGAGCGGCCGGCCCGTCGTGGCCCTGGAGTCCACGATCATCTCCCACGGGCTCCCCCGCCCGGACAACGGCCGCATCGCCCGCGAGATCGAGGCCGCGGTGCGCGATGGCGGCGCCGTCCCGGCCACGATCGCGCTCGTCGACGGCCGCGTCCGCGTCGGCCTCGACGACGCCGCGCTGCAGGCGATCGCCGCCCGCGACGACGTCGTGAAGTGCAGCGCGCGCGACCTGCCGATCGCCGCCGCCCGGGGGGCGACGGGCGCCACCACCGTCGCCGCGACGGCGCACGTCGCCACGCAGGCCGGTATCGGCGTGTTCGCCACGGGCGGCCTCGGCGGCGTGCATCGCGAGGCGCGGGAGACCTGGGACGAGTCGGCGGATCTCATCGCGCTCTCGCGCACCGGCATCTGCCTGGTCTGCGCCGGCGTCAAGTCGATCCTCGACGTGCCGGCCACGCTCGAGCGCCTCGAGACGCTCGGCGTCGGCCTCGTCGGCTACGGCACCGACCGCTTCCCCGGCTTCTACCTCACCGACAGCGGCCACGACCTGGCGTGGCGCGTCGACACGCCCGAGGAGGTCGCCGCCGTGCTGCGCACGCGGCGCGAGCTGGCCCTCGACGGCGCCGCGCTCATCGTCGCCAACCCGCTGCCGGCCGAGCAGCAGGTCGACCCCGAGCTGCACCGGCGCGTGCTCGACGAGGCCCTCGTGGCGGCCCGCAGCGAGGGCATCTCGGGCCGCGACGTCACGCCGTTCCTGCTCGCGCGCTTCCACGACCGCACGGGTGGCGCGAGCCTCGAGGCCAATGTCCGGCTCGTGCTCCGCAACGCCGCGCTCGCGGCGGGGATCGCCGCGGCCGACGCGGCCGCATGACCGCCGCGCCACCGCCGGGCGTCGTCGTGGTCGGTGACGTGATGGTCGACGTGGTGGCCATTGCGGCCGAGCCCCTGCAGCGCGGCTCGGACACGCGCGCCGCGGTGGCGCTGCGCGGCGGCGGCGGCGGGGCGAACGTCGCGGCGTGGCTGGCGGCCGCCGGCTCGCCGGTGACGCTCGTGGCCCGCGTGGGCGACGACGCGGCCGGACACACAGCCGTGGCCGAGCTCGTCGACGCGGGCGTCGACGCACGGGTCGCCGTGGACCCCGCTGCCCCGACGGGGATCTGCGTCGTGCTGGTCGACCCGGACGGCGAGCGGACGATGCTGCCCGATCGCGGGGCCAACCTCGCGCTGTCGGCCGCCGACCTCCCCGACGCGGCCTTCGTGCCCGGCGCCCACCTGCACCTGTCGGGCTACGTCCTGCTGCACCCGGGCTGCCGGCCTGCGGGCCTGGCGGCGCTCGACCGCGCCCGCCGCGCGGGCATGACCATCTCCGTGGATCCGGCGTCGGCGGCGCCCCTCCGCGCGTGCGGCCCCGAGCGCGTCCTGCGCTGGATCGGCGACGTCGACGTCCTGCTGCCCAACGCCGACGAGGCCACGGCGCTCACGGGCGCCGACGACCCCACGGCCGCCGCGCTCCTGCTCGCCCAGGGCAGCGGGGCCGCCGAGGTCGTCGTCACCCTCGGCGCCGGCGGCGCCCTGTGCACGGACGGCACCGGCGCGGTGCACCACGTCGGCCCCGCCGCAGGCGCCGGCACGGTCGTGGACACGACGGGCGCGGGTGACGCGTTCGCCGCGGGGTGGATCGCCGCCCGCCGCATGGGCGCCGGCCCCGAGCCGGCCCTGCAGGAAGCCGCCGCGCTGGCGGCGCGCGCCGTCGCCACGCCCGGCGGCCGCCCGGCCGTCTAACGCCGGCACGATGGTCCGGATAGTGTCGCGCCATGAGGCCCCGCCACGTCCTGTCCCTCGCGCTGCTGATCGCGCTCGCCGGCGCGGCGCCCGCCGCACGGGCGGCCACGCCGCCGCCGACCATCCAGTCGACCGGGAACTGGGTCCTGACCAACGCCGAACCCACCCCGATCCAGTGGTTCCAGGGCCTCACCCACACGGCGGCCGACGACTTCCTCTTCGTCGGCATCAACCAGGGCGGATACCGGGCGAGCAGCGCCACGCTGCAGCCCCTGGCGGCCAACGACGCGCTCATCCCGCCCGCCGTGCAGCTCGCCCCCGGGTTCAACCACATCGGGGACCCCACGTACGACCGCGGCGAGGGCGGGCGGCTGCTGCTCCCGCTGGAGTGCTACGTCCCCGGCCGGCCCAACGGGGGGAACACCTGCGGCATGGGCGGGATCGGCGTCGCGGACCCGACGACGCTGACCTGGCGCTACTGGGTGCGCCTCGACCCGGCGGACATCCCGAAGGCGATGTGGGCCGAGGTCTCGCCGGACGGCAGCCTGCTGTGGACGTCCTCGGGCAGCGACCTGCTGGCGTACGCCACCGCGGACATCAGCCCGGCCCACGCCGCGACCTCGTCGGCCTCGGCGCCGATCAAGCCGGTCCGCCGCCTCGTCGGCGCCGTCCCGCCGAGCGGCGTGACGGGTGGGGTCTTCGTGGGCGGCCGGCTGTTCCTCGCCGGTGAGCTGAACGGGCTGCTCCAGGTTCAGTCGGTCGACCTGAAGAAGGGGTCCTCGCGGGTGGAGCTGACGCTCCCGGGCGTGGGAGCCGAGGCCGAGGGGCTCGACCTCCTCGACGCCCGCGGCGGCGTGCTGCACTGGCTGCTGACCCCGTTCGGCAGCAACGGACCGGCGACGTTCCCGGGCGCCCACACCGAGCTGCTCAGCTTCATCCCGCGCAAGGACGCGCGACTGCGCCTGACCGTGACGCCCAAGCGCCTGCCGGCAGGCGTGCCGGGCACGCTCACCGCGTCGGTCCGGCTCGTCTTCGCCGGCAGCGCCCACCCCGCCGCGGACGTCACGGTGAGCGTGGCGGGCCAGCAGGCGACCACGGACGCGCAAGGACTCGCGACGCTGACGGTCACGCCCCCCGCCGGCGCCAAGCGGCTGCAGGTCACCGCGAGCCGGCCGGGCCTGCGCGACGACGACACCACGGTGCGGATCAAGAAGGGCTGACGCCCGCGTCGTGTCACACGGCCGGGGGCTGCGTCGTCCCCCGGGCATGTGCACGATGCAGGTGACGGAGGGGGGCGCTTGAGATGGTGATCGGCGTGCTGGGCGGCACGGGGACCGTGGGCCGCGAGGTGGTGGCGGAGCTCGACCGCCGCGGCCACGCGCCCGTGGTGCTCTCCCGCGGGGCGCCGCCACTCGGCGAGCACCGGCGGGTCGACGTGACGAGCGGGGAGGGCCTGGCTGACGGCATGGCCGGGCTCGACGCCCTGGTCGACGTCGTCAACGGGCGCCGCGACGTCCTCGTCGAGGGCGTGGCCCGCGCGCTGCGGGCGGCGCGCACGGCCGGCGTGGGGCACGTCGTCTCGCTGTCGATCCTCGGCTCGGACCGGGTGCCGCTCGGGTACTACCGGGCGAAGATGGCCCAGGAGGCAGCCGTGCGCGACGCCGGCATCCCGTGGAGCATCCTGCGGGCGACGCAGTTCCACGCCCTGCTCGCCACCGTCTTCGCGGCGGGCGCCCGGATGGGCGTGCTGCCCATCGTGCGCGTGCCCGTCCAGCCCGTGGACCCCCGGGAGGTCGCCGCCGCGCTCGCCGGCCTCGCGCAGGACGGCCCCACCGGCGCGATCGGCGAGCTCGCGGGCCCGCGGGTCGAGCGCATGGACGACCTCGCCCGCGCGTGGGCCCGGGCGCGTGGCGTGCGGCGGCTGCCGCTGCGGGTCCCGGCGGTCGGATCGGCTCTGCGCGCCGTCCGCGACGGCGCGCTGACCGACCCGGCCGCGCCGCGCGGGAGCGTGTCGTTCGCGGCGTGGCTGGAGCGGGCGGCATGACCGGGGCCGGCGACCGCGACGCGGCCTTCGAGGCGCTGCGCCCGCGCCTGGTGCGCGTCGCGTACGCCACGCTCGGGAGCGTCTCCGAGGCCGAGGACGTCGTGCAGGAGGCGTGGCTGCGCCTCCAGCGCACCGCGCCCGGCGAGGTGCGCGACCTCCCGGCGTGGCTCACCACGGTCGTCGGCCGCCTTGCGCTGGACACGCTCGGCAGCGCCCGGGCGCGCCGCGAGCGCTACGTCGGGGAGTGGCTGCCCGAGCCCCTGGTCGGCACCGCGCCCGACCCGGCCGACCGGGTGACGCTCGACGAGGAGGTCAGCCTCGCGCTGCTGCGGGTGCTCGAGGCGCTGTCCCCCGCCGAGCGGACGGCGTTCGTGCTGCACGACGTCTTCGGGCACTCCTTCGAGGAGGTCGCCGAGGCCGTCGGGCGCACGCCGCAGGCCACGCGCCAGCTCGCCTCGCGCGCGCGCCGCCACGTCGAGGCGGGCCGCCCGCGCTTCCCCGCGACGCGTGACGAGCAGGCGCGGGTGGTCACCGCGTTCGCGATGGCCGCCGGCCAAGGGGACCTCGACGCCCTCGTCGCGGTGCTCGACCCCGACGTGACGATGCGCTCGGACGGCGGCGGGCGCGTGACCGCCGCGCGCTACCCGCTGCACGGCGCCCACCGCGTGGGACGGGCGCTCGTGGCGATGACGCGCAAGAACCTCCGTCGTGGGGGCGGCCAGGCGGCGCTGCTGAGCGTCAACGGCGGTCCTGGACTGGTGCTCGAGGTGGCCGGGGAGCGCTCCGTCATGGCCTTCACCGTCGACGGCGGCCGCATCACGGCGATCGACATCGTGCGCAACCCCGACAAGCTCACCCACGTGCCGCACCTGGAGGGACCGGCGTGACCCGTCCGGTCGCCGTACGCGCGCTGCTCGCCTGGCTCGCGCTCGGCGCCGCGTTCCCCGGCGCGTGGGCCGTCGCGGCGCCGCGCTCGTTCTACGACGACTTCCCGGGGACCGGGCACTGGGTGGCCCTGCTGCCGCCCTACAACCCGCACCTGACCACGGACGTCGGGGCCTTCTACCTGGCCTTCGCGCTGCTGTTCGCGTGGGCGGCGCTGCGGCCCGAGCGCGCGCTCGTCATCCCGTTGTGCGTGGCGTGGGCGCTCTTCTCGGCCCTGCACCTCGGGTGGCACGTGGCCCACCTCGACGGCTTCGGGGCCGCCGACGCGGCCGCCGAGGTCGTCTCCCTCGCCCTGGTGCTGGCGGGGCCGGCCGCGGTCATCGCGCTCGTGCGGCCCGCGCGGGCGCCGGCCTAGGCGTCCTGGGTCGTGGCGGGTCGGCGCCGCAGCACTGTGGCGTCCACCACGTATCCCCCGAACGGCAGGACCGCGCCCAGCAGCACCAGCAGCGTCGTGCGCCCGCTCCAGCCCTGAGGCTCCCGGGCGGCGAGGGCGAGCAGGACGTAGGCGATGAACAGCACGCCGTGGATGGGACCGAGGATCGAGACGCCGGTCGCCCCGTCTCCCGAGTGCTTGATCGCGGATGCGACGAGCAGCGCGAGGAACGTGGTGGCTTCGATCAGCGCGACGGGGCGCAGGAGGCGGACGGGATCCATGGCGAGCACCCTAGGGGCCGACGCGCCGTACGGGCGCCGGCTGCCACGCGCCGCTGAGCACGCTCGCCTCCGGGCGGTAGATGCGCAGGTTCAGGCGGAACGGGCCGGGCGGCGTCGGGAGCCAGTTCACGCCCGCCTCCGCCGGCTTCGTGCGCTGCATGACGACCACGATGCTCCCGTCGGGCCGGCGGACGAGCGGCGGGTGGCTGTCCCCGATGGCGTAGCGGTTCTGCGCGTTGGCGACGAGGTACCCGTCGGCGTCATACATCGTGAGCGACCAGAACGCCCGCGCCGGCGGCTCCTGGCCCTTGGCGATGACCATCCGGTAGCTCGCGGCGCCGTCGAACGGCTGCCCCGTCTCGTCGGCCAGCCCGGTGGGATACACGGCCTCCTCGCGGGTGTTGGCGCCCAGGCCGAGCGCCGCCACGCCCGCGCGGTAGGTGTAGTCCGTCCCGTAATCCCCGATGTTCTTCGCGGGGATCGCCCAGCCGTGGTTGGCCGCCGCCTGGCCCTGCAGCGTCGACTTGGCGACCGTGGGCAGCGCTGCCGCGGTGTTCGTGACCCCGGCCACGAGCGCGTCGAGCACGCCGGCGGGCAGGCCCGCCTGCTCGGGGCGCATGCCCGGGCCGACGCCGGCCTGCGCCAGCTGCGCCAGCACGGCGCTGTCGCGGGCGGGCGGCGGGTTCTGCTCGAGCGCGGCGCCGAGCGCATCGAGGAACGCCAGGCCGCTGGGGGTCGTAGCCTTCGTCGGGGTCCCCGGGCGGCACCCCGCCGCGAAGCGCCGCGCGCCGCCGGGCGGGGTGAGCGCATAGCGGCGCATCGAGCGCAGCGCCCGGTGCTGGTCGGCGAGGTTGCCGGCAAGGGTGCGGCCGATGACCCACACCCGCCGCGACGGCGACGTGATCGTGCTGGCTCCGGGGACCCGCCGGCCGCGGTGCCCTGTCCAGGTGATCGCGAACCGCCCGGCCTTCGTGCCCGTGGTCCGCGAGCCCACGTACCCGATGGTGTTCGTGTACGGGTCGAGGAGCTGGAAGACGAAGTAGCGCCCGCCCATCCGCGGATGGCTGAGGACGACCGG
>JAXDGY010000073.1:0-4616 GCA_034664785.1 Solirubrobacteraceae bacterium | reverse complement strand
CGGCGGCCAGCAGCGGCGAGAGCAGCCAGTCGGCGTCGCGGGTCCAGCCGTGGCGGTCGACGAGCACGGTGCCGATCCAGTGCTCGGCGGCCGTCACCGGATTGACCCTCTGCAGCAGCTCGCCGGCCCAGCCCTGCTGCGCGCCGGTGGGCAGCTGGGTCGGCGCGAACAGCGCCAGCAGGGTGAAGAGGCTCACGGAGAGCGCGACCCGGCTCGATCGCGCGAACGCGCTGAGCGTCATCCCGAAGGCGGTGAGCGCGAGGGCGAGGAGCGTCCCGGCGACGGCCGCCGCGCCGACGGCCTCGCCGACGGCGCCGACGCCCCGGCCGAGGAACCACACGTACGGCGTGGTGATCACCAGCGCGCCGAGCCAGAGCGAGAGCGCCGCCAGCAGCTTGCCGACGATGAGCTGGCCGCGGGGGACCGGCGTCACCAGCAGGCTCTCCAGCGTGCCGCGCTCGCGCTCGGAGGCGATCGCGTCGGCCGCGGCGAGCAGCGCGAGCAGCGCCCCGACCCCCACCGCGACCTGCAGCGCGAGGTTCACCGACTCGCGCTGCTCGAGGAAGTTCAGCGCCCGCCCGCTCGCGGCCGCGTAGGTGATGGCGCTCAGCAGGACGCTGAACGCGAAGGCCAGCACCAGCCCGCGGCCGCCGAGCCAGAGGTCGCGGAGCTCCCGGCGGGCGACCACGGCCCACGGCGCCATCAGCCGGGCGCCGTCATCGAGAGGAAGGCGTCGCGCAGCCGCGGGCGCTCGACCTCGAAGGCCAGCACGGCGATCTGCGCGTCGGCGAGCGCCCGGACCACCTCGGCGGCGGAGACGTCGGGTGCCGCCGCGCTGAGCCAGCCGTCGTCGCCGTCGACCGCGCGGGGGTCGGCGATGCCGGAGACCCGGGCGAGCGCGGCGAGCGCGCGGTCCTGGGCGCCGCCGGGCACCCGGACGCGCAGGCGGCGGGGCGCGGCCGCCCGGCGCGTGACCTCGCCCACCGTGCCATCGGCCACGACGCGCCCGCGGCTGAGGATCACCACGCGCGAGCAGGTCTCCTCGACCTCGGCCAGCACGTGGGTGCTGAGGATGACGGTGGCGGCCCGCTCGCGGGCGATCCGCTCCACGAGGCGCAGGACCTGATCCTGGCCGGCCGGGTCGAGCCCGAGCGTGGGCTCGTCCAGGAACACCACCGCCGGGTCGTTGACCAGCGCGCGGGCGATGCCCAGCCGCTGGCGCATCCCGCGGCTGAGGTGCGCGATCGGCGTGCGCGCGCGGTCGGCCAGGCCCACGTCGGCCAGGAGCGACGCCGCCTGGGCGCGCGCCTGCGCGGGTCGCCGGCCGGAGAGCTCGGCGTGGTAGCGCACGTGCTCCGCGGCGGTCTGCTGCCCCGGGAAGCCGGCGCTCTCCGGCAGCACGCCGATCCGCCCGCGGACGGCCTGCGGGCGGGTGTGGGGGATCCCCGCGATCGCGAAGCTGCCCGCCGTCGGGGCCAGGACCGTGGTCAGCATGCGGATCGCCGTCGTCTTGCCCGCGCCGTTGGGCCCGAGGAGCCCGACGACCTCGCCCGCCCCGACCCGGAGCGTGAGGCCCTCGACGGCGACGACCGCGCCGAAGGCCTTCCGCAGGCCTCGCGCCGCGATGGTCGCCTCGCCGCCGCGGGGGTCGTCCGCCATCCCGCCTACTCGCGGATGCGGGGCAGCGCGAGCGAGAACGCGCTCCCCCGTCCTTCCTCGCTCTCCACCCAGACGCGGCCACCGTGGGAGGCGGCGATCTCACGGCAGATCGCCAGCCCGAGACCGCTGCCGCCGACCTCGCGCCCGCGTGCGCCGTCGACCCGGTAGAAGCGGTCGAACACGTGCGCGCGGTCCTCGGCGGGGATGCCGGGCCCCTGATCGGTGACGGTGACGCCCGCCTCGTCGCCCGCGTGCCAGGTGGTCACGCCGAGCTCGCCGCCCGGACGCGAGAACTTGATCGCGTTCTCGATGAAGTTCGTCAGCACCTGCTGCAGGCGCTGCGGGTCGGCCAGCACCTCCTCCGAGTCGCCCTCGACGTCCAGGCGCAGCTGCTTGGCCGCGGCGAGCGGGCGCAGCGGCCCCGCGGCGGCCTCCAGCGTCTCGCGCAGCAGGACGCGCTGCGTGAGCAGCTCGAGCCGCCCCTCGTCCACCTGCGCCAGCGTGAGCAGGTTGTTCACCGTCCGGCTCATCGTGTCCACCTCCTCACGCGCGCTCTCCAGGACGGCGCGCCCGGCCGGGGACAGCTCGTCCCCGCGCAGGCTGACGTCGAGCTCGGCGCGCATCACGGCCAGCGGCGTGCGCAGCTCGTGCGAGGCGTCGGCGATGAGCCGGTGCTTCTCCCTGACGCCCTCCTCGAGACGGTCGAGCATCGCGTTGAGCGTCACCGCCAGGCGGCCGATCTCGTCCTGCGCCTGCGGGACGGCGACCCGCTCGTGGAGCCGCTCGATGCCGATCTTCGCCGCCTCGGACGTCATCCGGTCCACCGGCCCCAGGGCCTTGCGCGCGAGCCACCAGCCGCCCACCGAGGCGATCGCGATCGCCGCGGGCCCCGCGAGCAGCATCAGGATGAGCACCGTGCGCACGGACTGCTCGATGTGCGAGAGCGACTCGGCGACGACCACGACGCGGCGGCGCCCCGGCATCGGGAGCACCTGGACCCGGTAGGACTGACCGCCGGGCTCGAGGGCGACCGTCAGCAGGCTGCGCTCGCCCGCCACCGCACGGGCGAGCGGATCGCCGGACAGCATGGCGCGTGCCGCCGCGGGCTCGCCGTAGGTCAGCAGCACCCGGCCCTCGGTGTCCAGCACCTGCGAGGCGCCGCCGCTGCCGGCGAGGACGGTCTCGCTCGTGTCGAGGAACTCCGGCGCGCCCTCCTGCGAGTAGCCCCGTGCGACCTGCGCCGCGGCGGCCTTCAGGTCGCGGTCCAGCTCGGCGCGCAGATCGGCCCTGAGCTGGAGCACCAGGAATGCCCCGAGCCCCAGGATCGCCGTGGCGAGCAGCGCCGCGTACCAGGCCGTCAGCCGGACGCGGATGGGCAGGCTCACGACGTCTCCAGCATGAACCCCACTCCGCGGACGGTGCGGATCAGCCGTGGCCCGGAGGGCTGCTCGAGCTTCTTGCGCAGATAGCCCACGTAGACGTCGACGAGGTTCGGCGAGGCATCCTCGTGCTCCTCCCACACCTCGGCGAGCAGCTCCGGCCGCGTGACGACCTGCCCGCCGCGCTCGACGAGGAAGCCGAGCAGCGCGAACTCGCGGGGCGTGAGCTCCACCTCGCGGCCGTCGCGGGTCACCGTGCGGGTCTCGGCGTCGAGCTGGAGGCCGCCCGCGTCCGGTGCGCCCGGCGGGTCGGACGGTCCCCTGCGGATGAGCGCCCGGAGCCGGGCGAGCAGCTCGCCGAAGTGGAACGGCTTGACGAGGTAGTCGTCGGCGCCGCTGTCGAGACCGCGGATCCGGTCGCCGACGTCCGCGCGCGCCGTGAGCATCAGCACGGGATCGGAGCGCCCGCGGTCGCGGAGCGTCCGGCAGACCGTGAAGCCGTCCACGCCGGGGAGCATCAGGTCGAGGATCACCGCGTCGTAGGCGGAGCGGCCGGCCTGCTCGAGCGCCGCGTCGCCCGTGCGCGCGACGTCGACGGCGTAGCCCTCCTGCTGCAGGCCGCGCTCGAGCGCCCGCACCAGCTTGACGTCGTCTTCCACCACCAGGAGCCGCACTGTCGCCCTCCCTTCAGTGGGCAGCTTAGTCCCCTGCGGCGGCTGAGGAATCCCCGGCAAGACGCCGCGGCCTGGCCTATCGGGGGGTTGTCGCCCCGACGACGACGGGCGTACTGTGAGAGGACCCTAAGAAGCAGGCCGAGCGGCGCTCGAAGCCCGCTTCGCGGGGTGGGGGACAGCTGGTGAAGACGTGGGTGAGGCGGGGGCCGGAGGTGCCGGCTGTCCCCGCGCGCCTCCTGCATCGCCGACCGGGAAGGGTTGCGAGTGAGATGCGACGACCTCGTGTCCGCGTCGCCGCGGGCTCGTCTGCGTTCGTGCTGTCCGCCTGCCTGACGCTCGCCGCGGGCGCCGCGGCGGAGGGCCCGGCGCCGTTCGACCGCAGCCGCTTCACCACGCCGACGCGCGTCGACAACCAGTGGTGGCCGCTGGTCCCGGGCACGCGCTTCACGATGGTGGGCAGCGCGAACCGCGGCGAGGGGCGCAGGCCGCACCGCGTGACGTTCACCGTCACCGACCTCACCAAGGTCATCGACGGCATCACGACCGTCGTCGTCTGGGACCGCGACGTCAACGCCGGACGCCTGGCCGAGGACGAGCTCGCGTTCAACGCACAGGACGACGGCGGCACGGTCTGGAACTTCGGGGAGTACCCCGAGGTGTACGCGGACGGCAGGCTGACCGGCGCCCCCGACTCGTGGATCGTCGGGCGCGGCGGCGCGAGGGCGGGGATCGCCATGCCCGGCCGCCCGCAGGTCGGGACGGCGAGCTACCTGCAGGGCTGGGCGCCCGCGGTCGAGTTCTCCGACCGCGCGCGGGTGTTCGCGAGGGGCGCGCGCACCTGCGTGCCGCTGCGCTGCTTCGACGACGTCCTCGAGACGGACGAGTGGAACCCGACCGAGCACGG
>JAXDGY010000072.1:0-24462 GCA_034664785.1 Solirubrobacteraceae bacterium | reverse complement strand
TGCTGCACGCTGTGGTAGGCCTCGGCGGCGCTGCGGGCGATCGCGTCGGCGGCGGAGCGGACGACCGAGATCGGCATGCCGGCCGCGCGGCTGACGATGAACTGGTGGTCGACGGCGGGCACGCCGTCCACGGTGCCCGTCGCGTGGGCCTCGCCGGCATGGGCGAGGGCGGCCAGGCGCTCGTCGACCGGCATCGTCTCGGCGCGGTGCAGGGCGGCCATCGCGCGGGTCACGAACAGGCTCGGCACCAGGCTCAGCTCGGCCAGCGGGTTGCCGGCGACGTCCGTGATCGTCTGCCGCGTATGCGCGTGGTAGGCCCCGGCGGGGCCCAGCGCGTCCAGGACGAGCAGCTCAGCGGTCGCCGCCATCAGTACACCCCCTCGATCACGGTCTCGTCGCCGAACCGCTGCACCGGCGACACGTCGCCGACGGAGTCGCCGACGTGGCCGGCCGGCGGCCGGATCCGCGTGGCCAGGTCGCGTTCGAGGTTGTTGGGCAGCAGGAACGACTTGCTGACGTGGTTCATCACCACCTGGCCGCGCTCGCCGTAGGCGACCCTGCGCCCGGTCCCGGGGTCGACGACCGAGAAGGTGACGTACGGCGAGAACGGATCGAAGATGCAGGGGTCCTCGTCGGTGAGGTGGAGCCGCTCGGGCGCGCCGCCGAGCACCATCGTGCTCCCGTAGCCCCCGTGGAGCATCAGCCCGGGGAAGACCTCGGTGCGGTACAGCTGCCGGGTGTCGGCGTCCATGTGCGCCCCGCCCCACTCGATCGCCTGCACGTTGCGGCAGACCAGCTCGACGAGGTCCTCCCGCCGTGCCAGGCGCTCCAGCAGCGGCGGCGTGGACATCAGGACGCCGATGTCCTGGGTCTGCAGCACGAACGCCGCCTGGTCGATCAGGTGCTCGGCGTAGGCGTCTGCCTCGTCCGCCTTGCCGGCGGCGATCAGCTTCTTCACCCAGCGCGGGTCCATGTCGATGGTGAACCGCATGCCACCCAGCGCGGTCGCCTGCCTGCGCATCATCTCGCCGGCCATGTGTGGCCCGCTCGGGATCAGCACGAGCCAGTTGCGGTCCCGCGGCACCCCGTGCGCCTCCAGCTGGGCCACCTGCCAGGCGAGCATGCGGTCCCACCAGTCGCGGAGCATCACGATCCGCTTCGGGGCACCGGTGGTCCCGCCGCTCTCGAACACGCCGACGACGTCGGGATGCCGGCCGTATCCCCGGGGGATCAGATCCTCGGCGCGGACGTCGCGCAGCTCGTCGGTGACGTTCGCGAACAAGCTCAGGTCCTCGAAGTCCCTGACGTCCGCGCGCGGGTCGAACTCCAGCGACTCCGCACGCGCCAGCCAGTAGGGCGAGCCCGTGTCGGGACTGAAGTGCCACTGCATGGCGGCCTGGATGAACTCGTCCGGGTCGGGGTGGACGTCGAACGCGACGTCCAGCACCGGCTTGGTGTGTTGCAACATGAGGACTCCTTCTGACACGGCCGATACGACGGCCACGTGCCTGGTGGCGTCCGGGGCTGCGGTCAGGGCACCTCAGCGGTTGCGCCTGGCGGCGCCTCGGGGTGACGCCTTCTTGGTCACCGTCTGACGCTAGATCCGAGGATCGGAACCGCCGCCTGGACGCTTGACCGAGCGGATCTGGACCTGTGCACAGCGGCGCACCACACCGCAATGCGGCCTACGTGCGCGCGCCGCGCAGGTAGGCCAGCACGGCATGGACGCGCTTGTGCTCGGTGGCGCTGCGATCCAGGCCCAGCTTGCGGAAGATGCTCGTGACGTGCTTCTCGACCGCGGCGTCGGTGATGACGAGCGCCTCCGCGATTCCCCGGTTCGACCTCCCCTCCGCCATCGCGGCAAGGACGTCACGCTCGCGCGGGCTGAGCTCGCCGAGGGGTCCCTTCAGGCGTTGACGACCGAGCATGCGTCCCACGACCTCGGGGTCGAGGACGCTGCCGCCGTCCGCCACGCGCGCGACGGCTTCGACGAACCCCTTGACGTTCGCGACGCGCTCCTTGAGCAGGTAGCCGGCACCCGCTGGACGGTCGCCGATGAGGCGCATCGCGTACTGCTCCTCGTAGAACTTCGACAGCACCAGGACGCCGGTCTCGGGGCGTTGCAGGCGCAGCTCGATGGCCGCGCGCAGGCCATCGTCGCCGTGGCCCGGCGGCATCTGGACATCCACGACGGCCACGTCGGGCCGGTGTGCGAGGGCCTTGCGCAGGAAGTTCTCCGCGTCGCCGACCTGGCCGACGACGTCGAAGCCGGCGTCGAGGAGCAGACGCACGAGGCCTTCGCGCATGAGCACGTCATCCTCCCCGATCACCACGCGTGTCCCTGCGATCACGACGTCACGTTCCCGTTGACACCAGGCGTCGCCACGCCGCCAAGACGGCGGCCGCCGCTCTGCGGTGGCGCGTCGTCGCTACGCCGCCCGCGAGGTGTGGTCGTCGGTGATCCCCGGCTTCGTGAACGCCTCGTGGAGGCGATTGGCCTCATCGAGCACGTCGCCGAGCGTCGAGCGCTCGGCGTCGCGCCCGATCAGCATCGCCGGCTGCGTCTCGCCGGTTCGGCCGACGGTCGTCGCATGGTCATCCCTGGAGGCCGGAGCGCCCCAGCTTCCAGCGATGGCGCTCGATGAGCTGCGCGAACCCGATCAGCACGTGCCGGGTCGCCGGGTCGCTCGCGCCCAGGCCGTTGAGCTGCCGGTGGGCCAGATCGGCCACGCTGTCGAGCCCGTCGGCGATGGCGGAGGCCGCGACGCCGGCCGGGAGCGGACCGTCGTCAAGCTCGGGAAGCGGACTCTCGGCTGCCACGGTGGCGGCGCGGCCGTCGGGCGCGACGCCGAGCTCGGCAGCACGTCGCGCCAGCAGGTCCCCCTGACCGGCGAGGCCGTCGCTGAGCTCGTCGCACAGCAGGTGCAGGCCGTTCGAGCCGCCCCCGTGCATGTTCCAGTGCGCGTGCTTGATCACGAGCCCGAGGTCGATCGTGGCAACCAGCAGGTGCTGCAGCTGCTCGCCGGCGTAGAGGCGCGCGGCGGCGTAGAGGCTGGCGGGGAGGCCGGCGCTCCTCGTGTCAGCCGGGCGGTCGGCGGAGTCCACGCGGGTCTGCGTGTGCTCTCGCACGACTTCCAGCTCGGCCTTCGGCTCGAAGATCGGCTCGCGGGCCGCGGTCGCGGGGCTTGCTGCGGGGGGCATGCGGGACTCCTTTTGCGTGGTGAATGTGGGACGCCCGGGGGTCATGCGGCGGCGTCCTGCACAGGGGGCAGCGCGGACGCTTCCCGTCCGTTGCGCTCCGAGGCGCGCAGGGACGGTGCACCCGGGACCCCGGCCTCGGCCAGCAGGCCAAGCCGCTGCCCGAGATGGACGGCACCCGCGCGGTTGCGCACGTCGAGGCGCCGGTAGATGAGCGTCGCGTGATGCTTGACCGTGTCGACCGAGAGCCCGAGCGAGTCCGCGATCGCGCGGTTGGTCGCGCCTTCGGCCATGAGATGGAGGATCTGCTGCTGCGTGCTGGTCAGCGACCCGCGAACGACCTCGGGGCGCCAGACGAACCGCTCCTCGCCCTCCGCCACGGCGCGGATCGCGGCGAGCAGCTCAGGGATCGGGCAGTCCTTGGCGACGAAGCCCCAGGCGCCGGCGGCCTGGGCTGCGTGCTCGGTGAGCGAGCCGGAACTCGACGTGAGCAGGACCCGTACCTCCGGGGCCCGGGCTCGGATGGCGCCGCAGATCATCGTGCCCCACTCGTCGCCCACGAAGAGGTCGACCAGCGCGACCTTGGGTTGGCGGCGGGAAGCGATCAGCACGGCGTCGGCGCCTCGCCGGGCGCTCAGGACACGGGTCACCCAGGGCTGGCGCTGGAGTACGACGCGCAGACCGATGTGAACGATGTCGCAGTTGTCTACGAGCAGCACGCCGAACCGAAGATCGTCGCGGGCGGCTGCCGCCTTGGTCATGTCCGCATGTTCGCGCGGCTCTCCCGTCGGAACCATGGGCACTACCCCGAGCCTTCCTCCGGGCAACCCGCCCCGAGGGTCGGGAAAGCCCTACCTCCGCCGGGGGCGGCGGCGGGGGTTCTCCAGGGCCGGAGGCCACGATCGCTCGGGCGACGGGCTGTGGTCGATCGGGTGACGACGATGCTCATGCGCTGCTGATCTCCGATCTCTGGACGGCGGGCGCGGCCTCACGCTGGGCCGGCTTTCAACGTACGTCGCGGCGCGGCGTAGGCAACTGGCCCGGAGCGCGGGCGCGAACCGCACTCGGGGTCGGGTGGCGAACGGCCGATGTACCGACTCGAGCCAGGCGAACGGGCCTCCTACGGCCAAAGGCGTACCAGCAAGACCAGTCTCTGAGCCGATGACGAAGGCCTCGCCGTGGGCCAGCATGTGAAGCCAGATGGCCCACGCATCCGCTCGCACACACTCGGCCTTCAGCCCGCCCAGCGCGCCCAGCGCGCCGGTGCTGCGCTCGGTGCCGCCCCTCGAACGCGAGGGCACCGGCGCCGCGCTCGACCTTGCCGCGCTCGCCGACATGATGACCGCCTCCGGGTCCACCGCGGCGAAGCACGCTCGGCGGGCGCTCGCGCCCGTGATCGCGCACGACGCGCTGGTGCTCCTGACGCCCGACTGGGCGGGTGCGCCGGTGCAGATCGCCGCCGCGCCCCGCGTGCGGGACCGCCTGGCGGCGATCGAGTGGTCGCCCATGGTGCGCCTGGCCGACAAGGCGGCCGACGGGACGGCGGTCCGGATCGCGCTGCACCACACCCTGGACGGCCTGAGCACGGCCGGCTGGTCGGCGACGGCCGGGACCTGCACCGTCTGGCTGATGATCGGCGCGCGGGGCGGCCTGCAGCTCGAGCCGGCACAGGAGCGGGCGGCCGCCCAGGTCGCGATGCTGGCCGCCGCGCGCGCCCGCCGCATCGACGACGATCCGCCTCCGGGCTCGCTCGCGTTCTCGCGGGCGATGAGCCTCGAGCGCGAACGCGTGCGCGCGCAGCTCTCGAGCCAGCACGAGGCGACGCTGTCTGGCCTGCTGCACACGCTGCGCCGCGCGAACGGGGGTGGGTCGCGGACGGCGCCGCCGGAGGTCACCAGGGCGATCGACCTCGCGTCGCACGCGCTGCTCGACCTCGAGACGCTGACCGAGCGCCACGAGTCGTTCGGGCGCGTCGCCCTCGGCAAGGCGTTCGCCGACGCGGAGGGCGAGGCCCGCCGCGTGGTGCAGGCCATCCCGATGCGCGTGTTCGCCGACCTCGACGCGGAGGACGGCGCCTATGTCCCGCAGGCGATCGCGCAGGCGGCGCGCTTCCTCAGCGGCGCCGTCGCGCTGAACGCGACGCGTCACGCGGGAGCCGACAAGCTGCGCCTGCTCTGGCGGCTGACGCCGGAGCGGCTGACGATCACGGTGGCCGACAACGGGGCGGGCCCCGACCCCGGCGAGCAACTCGCGAAGCTCGCCGACGTCCAGCGGCGCCTCATCGGACTCGACGGCGCGATCGAGCTCGACTCCAACCCGCACTGGGGGACGACGGTCACCTGCCGGCTGCCGTTGCACGACATCGCCGCCTCGCCCGAGACCCCGGCCTCCCTCCTCCTGGAGCAGCTGCGCGACCGGGAGCGCGAGGTGCTCGAGCTGATGATGTCGGGGCTGCGCAACCGCGACATCGCCGACCGGCTGTTCATCACCGTCCGCACGGTCAAGTACCACGTCTCGAACATCCTGCAGCGGCTGGACGTGGCCTCGCGCACCGAGGCGATCGCCCTAGCCCACAGCGCCGGGATCTCCGCGCGCCCGTCCGATCACTAGCCGGCCGCGACCGGCGGCCGATCCAGCCGGGACGGACCATGGCCACCGATGACGTCATCGCGGTGCTCGTCGCGGAAGCCCACCGGCTGGTCCGCGCGGGCTTCCGCTCGCTGCTCGAGGGCGCGGCCGACGTGATCGTGGTCGGGGAGGCGCACAGCGGGGAGGCCGCCGTAGCCGTGGCCGAGCGGCTGCGGCCCGACGTCGTGCTCATGGACGCCGCGCTGCCGGGGCTCGACGCCTTCCAGGCGACCCGGATGATCGTCGAGGCGGGCCCGGCCCACGCCGGGGTGCTGCTCCTCACCGCGTCCGGGAGCGACGCCGAGGTCTTCGCGGCCGTCCATGCCGGAGCGCACGGCGTGCTGGGTCGCGACAGCGAGCCCGCCGACATGCTGCGCGCCGTGCGCGTGATCGCGGGCGGCGGGGCGCTGCTGACGCCCGGCGTGACCCGGCGGCTGGCCGCCGAGGTCGTGTCGCGCCGCGCGCACGTCGACGCGGCGCTGCGCGAGCTCGAGGAGCTGACGCAGCGCGAGCGCGAGGTGATGGCGCTCGTCGGCTACGGCTTCAGCAACTCCGAGATCGCCCGCCAGCTCTCCGTCAGCCCGGCGACGGCGAAGACCCACGTGGGCCGGGCGATGGCGAAGCTCGATGCGCGCGACCGGGCGGAGCTGGTCAGGCTGGCGTACGAGACCGGCCTCGTGGCGCCCGTGGGGCAGGCGGAAGCGCTGCACCCCCGCGCGCGACATCGCTGACCGGCGCCGGGGCGCCGATCCGGGGGTAGGGATCGTCCTACCCCTCCCTCGGGTCCTCCGGAGCGAGACTCGGGACCGCCCTGATTCCCTCGGTGGACGGTGCGCAGGACACTGCACCCCCGACGACGGAAGCGAGATGGACTCATGGCGATCAGTCTTCCCATGCCGACTGTTGCAGAGGCGCCTGACCTTCGCGAGGGATCGGCGCTCGGCCGCCTGAAGCTCCGGGCGGTTCGCGCCGCTTCGATCCACGTCCTCATCGCCGACGGCCAGCCGGTCGTGCGCGCCGGCCTTCGCGCCGTGCTGATGGGCGAGAGCGACATCGCCGTCGTGGGGGAGGCGGCGGATGGCCACCAGGCCGTGGCGACGGCCGAAGCGATCCAGCCCGACGTCGTGCTCCTGGACACCGAGCTCGCCGGGCTCGACGTCCTGGAGGTCACCCGCCGGCTCGTCGACGACCCGCGACTGGCCGGCGTCAGGGTGATCATCCTCGCTGCGCGCGACACCGACGCGTGCCTGTTCGCCGCCCTCCGCGCGGGGGCCAGCGGGTTCCTGGTCAAGGACAGCGAGCCCATCGATCTGCTGGAGGCCGTGCGCGTGGTCGCCGCGGGGGAGGCGCTGCTCTCGCCGAGCGCCACGCGGCGGCTGATCGCCGAGTTCGCCTCCCGGCCCCAGCCCCGGTTGCCGAGCGCCGACCAGCTCGCGGAGCTGACCGCGCGTGAGCGCCAGGTGATGGCGCTGGTGGCCGCGGGCCTGAGCAACGACGAGATCGCGGGACGGCTGATCATCAGCCCCGCGACGGCGAAGACCCACGTCAGCCGGGCGCTGGGCAAGCTGGAGGTGCGCGACCGGGCGCAGCTCGTCGCGGTGGCCTACCAGGTCGGTCTCGTGCATCCCGCCCCCGCCCCGGGGCCCGACCCGGGCCCTGCGCCTGCCCGGACCCCGGCGCCTCGAGCCGTCCCGGCCCTGCGCCCGGCGCTCGCTGCCTGAGAGCCCGGTCGCTCAGGGCTGCGAGTCGGTGTAGCGGCCTCCGGTCGCCGTGTTCCAGACACGGCGGTTCACCATCTCGGAGATGTAGTCGACGTGCGCCTGCACGGGCCACGTGACCTGCGTCCAGCTGCCGATCACGTAGGTCATGTTGTAGGGCCCGTCGGCCGGCGAGGTGAGGTACGTCGGCGCCACCGACTTGAAGTAGGCGTCCAGCTGCGACGGCAGCCTGCCGGCGCCGTCGGTCATCAGCAGCGGCGCGTGGAACCCGAGGTGCGACAGCGGCGCGGAGGCCACGGCGCCCTGCCAGTCGGTCGCGTTCACCAACGTGAACCCGTGCCCGGGACCCGTGATCTTCCACCCCACCTGGCCGGCGGGATCCCACATCTTCGCGAACGCGATCGACGTGTCCACGGCCGTGTCCGTCGGCGGCGCGTTGAACGCGACGATGTCGTCGTTGGTGACGCGCAGCACCTTGCCGTACCGCGAGAGCTGCCGCGCGACGGCGCCCGAGATCTGTCGCGGGCCCCCGAAGAGGTAGATGCGCGCCTGCCCCTTGCGGCGCTCGAGCGCATCGATCGTCGCCTGCGGCACGGAGTCGGCGTTGACCCACAGCAGCCCGGACGCCATGTGCGCCACCCAGTGCGTCGCCGGGAGCAGGTACTGGTAGGACTGCATCGACCCGACCATGACGTTCTCGGCGCCGTTGTCCATGTTCGGGACCCCGGTGTCGGGGTTCTCGATGCTGCCGTAGAGCTTGTCGACGGTGTTCGCCAGGGCGGGCACGTCGGGAGCCGTCACGCTGGTGAAGATGAGGCCCATCGCCTTGAGCTGGCGCTTCACGCCCGGGTTGGCCGCCGCACCGACCAGGAACGCGTCGACGTTGTGGTACCGCGACATGCCGGTGTCGCCGAGGCGCTTGATCTCGTTCGCGGTCACCCTCGGGATCCCGTGCTTGGTCACATAGAGGATCGGGGCGTCGTCGGGGAAGTGCAGCAACGGCACCGCGGTGATCGCCGTGAGCGGATCGTCCGGCGTCACCAGCGTGACGCCCCACGGCCGGTCCGGATCGTTGTCGTTCTCGTTCGGGGCGTTCTCCGGGAGCGCCGCGGGCCACACGTGCTGGGTGACCGAGACCGCCTCCTGGAACGGATCCGCGCCATAGAGCCGCTGCGTGGTCTTGGTGCCGATCGTCGGCACCAGCGTCGGCTGGCCCGGCGGCGGCGGGACCGCGAAGTCGGGCTTGCCGCCGGGAGCGCCGAACGGGTCCATCTGCGGGTCGGGCGTCAGCGGCGACACCGTGGCCGCCGACTCGACGTCGACCTTGCCGACCGTGCGCGTGCGGTCGGTGAAGACGCCCGCGGCCGCGAGCCCGATCAGTACGACCGCGACCGCGCCGAGCACGGCGGCGGCGACCCGGGCCCGGGTGCTCACCCGTCGCTGCGTCGGTTGTCGTGAGGTCATGGGTCGACGCTCCGGTGAACGCACGGGCTGGGCGGCATGGGTGGCACGGGCTGCTCCCCCCGGCGGGACGCCTTGCATCGTGCCCCCCGGGCGTCGATGCGTCGTCGGCCGGGCGGCTCATCTTGCGCGTCATCCCGGCGAGGTAGGAGCCGCATCACGGCCGGAGCCCCGAGCAGCTCGCTGCCGCGACGTCGGTGAGCCCGCGAAGCTCGGCGAACACCGCCGAGAAGTCCATGCGCGGCGGCAGTCGCAGCTCGAGCTGCAGGCGCTCGCCTTCGGGCTCGAGGGTGCTGCGCAGCGACTCGACGCGGATGCGATGGTCTGCCAGGATCGCGAGGACCGCCGCGCTGTGGCCCTCGCGGGTCAGCTCGATGTCGAGCAGCACGAAGCCCGCACGGATCGCGGGCATGATCGCCGTGCGCACCCTCCGCAGGACGATGAGCACGAGGAGGACGAGCGCGGTCGTCACGACCGCGCCGAGGTAGAAGCCCGCGCCGGCCGCCATGCCGATCGCGGCGGCGATCCACAGCGACGACGCAGTCGTGATCCCGCGGACGGTGAGGCCCTCCCGGATGATGGCTCCGGCACCGAGGAACCCGATGCCCGAGACGATCTGGGCGGCGATGCGCGTGGGGTCCGGGCGCGCCACCGTGGTCGAGGCTATGTCCGCGAAGCCGTAGGCGGACAGCACCGTGAACAGCGCTGCGCCCAGGCCCACGAGCGCGTGGGTCCGCATCCCGGCCACCTCGTCGCGCGCGGAGCGCTCGATCCCGATGGTCGCGCACAGCAGCACCGCCATCCCGAGGCGCAGCACCAGCTCGCCGTCACCGATGGAGACGGGGCTTACCACCGGATGGAGGACTGACTGGTCATGCGAGCTCAGCAGCATGCGGCCGACCCCGTTGCAACCACGTAGCGGATGGCGGTACTGGTGAGGTGATCGGCCGGGCGCATGCGGTCGGGTACGTCGGGTGCGGGGGAGTACCCATCACCTGCGTCGCGTGTCGTAGTGAGAACTGTCGCTCGTAGGCCGACGACAAGCACGGCGTTCGCGGGGACCATCGTCGCATCCCGGCTGGGCGACTTCGCACAGCCCGAATCAGCTGCCCTTGACCCGTCCCGGGGGGACCCTTGTCACGTAGATGCTTCTCATCCCGAACGCGGGCGCGTGCCCGCGCCCAGATCGCAGTGGCCGCCGCCCTGCTCGTCGCCGCGGTCCTCGCCGCGACGGTGGGCATCGGCGGATCTGCCTCCGCGCGGCCGTACACCGCACCGCACGGAAAGGTCATCGTGGGCGTGACCGGTGGGCGCACCGTCGACGGCTACGCCAGGGCCGCAGGCAAGCGGCCCGGCGTCTTCCAGTTCTTCGTGGCATGGGGAGACCCGTTCAGCTACGCCTACCGGCGAGCGCGGCAGGCAGGAACCGGGCTGATGGTGCACCTGTCGACCTACAACGGGCCCGGCACCAAGGAGCGGATCACCCCGCGCGACATCGCGATGGGTCGAGGTGACCGTTACCTGATCTCCCTCGGCCGTGACTTCACGGCCTACCACCGCCCGGTGTACCTGCGGCTGATGAGCGAGATGAACAACGCCGCCAATCCGTACAGCGCCTACGACGCGAGCGGCAGGGCACGCGGCCAGGCCCACGCACGCTCCTGGTTCCGCCAGGCGTGGCGGCGGACGTATCTCGTCGTCAAGGGCGGACGCGTCTCGAAGATCGACGCGCGGCTGCGAGCCCTCGGCATGCCCCGCGTGCGCGTCCCGCTCGCGAAGCGCCGCGCTCACGCCAAGGCCCCGGGGGCGCGGGCCGCTCGTGCGCGTCGCCACCGGGTCCGGTGGCTGGCGCGCCCGAAGGTCGCCTTCCAGTGGGCGCCGATGACCGCCGGCTCGCCGAACATCGGGGGCAACCGCCCCGATGGCTACTGGCCCGGTGGCGCCTACGTCGACTGGGTGGGCACCGACTTCTACTCGCGCTTCCCGAACTTCAGCGGGCTGGATCGCCTCTACGCGAACAAGCGCTACGCCGGCAAGCCGTTCGTCTTCGGCGAGTGGGCGATGTGGGGGAGCGACAATCCGGGCTTCATGCGTCAGTTCTTCGCCTGGGTCGCCGCCCATCCCCGGGTGCGGATGCTCGCCTACAACCAGGGCAACCGCACGAACGGCCCGTTCCGGCTCTACCGCTACCCGAGCGCGTCCCGCGTGATGCGGAAGGCCCTGCGCTCCTCGCGCTACACCGGCCGGACGCCCGGTGGCGTGCCGAAGCTCGCGCCGGTGGGCCGGAAGCGCTCCCGGCCGCGCTCCGCACCGCGGCAGGAGCGCTCGGGCACCCGCGCGACGACCGTCGCGGCGAGCCGGACGACCGTCGCGGCGAGCACGATCCGGCACGTCAGCGCCGCCGCGCCGCTGCCGTACTACAAGGTCGTCCTCGCGCTCCGGTCGCTCGCCTGGCCCGACGTGGTGCCCGACTGATGACGGCGGGCGGCCGGACTGCCGGCGCTACCGCGTCGAGCTCTCGCTGCCGCCCTGGCTGCGCGAGGAGCAGCAGGCGCCGCGGTCGGCGGTGGCTCCGAGGAGCCGCGCCGGGGCCGACCTCGTGGCGATGGTCCCGTGCACGCGCACGGCGGTGTCCGGGCGCCGGATGGGCGGCACGCCGTCGGCCTGGGTCACCATGGACACGGCCTGGACCGGCCGCGGAGCGGCCATCCGCGCCGGATCGGCGAGGGCGCGCTGCTGCAGCACGACGCCCGCGAGGATCCCGACGGCCAAGGCCACGATCAGGATGGGCTGTGCAAGTCGCAGTCGTCGCATGAGTCCGGTGCGGTGCAATGCTGACCTCGTCCGACGTCCTTGTCGTCGTCCCAGGGAGGGCTTTCCGGCTACCACCCACGACGGATCGGGCCGGCCGGCCTACGTCAGGCGTGGTAGGCCGGTGGAGCGACCGCGCTACCGGGGCGCGGACACGCCGATGCCCCGGCCGGCGTCGCGGAGGGTCTCGATGCTTCGCTCGAACGCCTCGCGCTCCTCGGCCGACATCTCTGGATCGAGGCCGGCGACGGCGCCCGCACGGGCCAGGACGCTGGGCAGCGCGACCGTCACGCCATAGCGCTCGTGGTACGCGGCGACCGGGAGCAGGACGCGCTCGTCGCCGAGCACCGCCTCGGTGATCCGCGCGCAGACCGCGCCGATGCCGAAGCGGCTGGCGTCGTTGCCCTCGATGATCGCGATGTTCGCGAAGCGCACCTCGTGCTCCACTTGGGCTCGCAGCGCCGGCGGCGAGAGGTCCGGCCGCCACTGGGCGAGCGCCCGCTCGAGCGGCGTGCCGGCCACGCGCGCCGAGGACCAGAGCATCACCTGGCTCGTCCCGTGCTCGCCGACGACCAGGGCGTCGACCGACGACGGGTGGACGCGCAGCTGCGCCGCCACGTGCACGCGGAACCGCAGCGTGTCGATGACGGTCCCGGTGCTCAGCACCCGATCGTGCCCGGCGAGCTCGCGCGCCAGGTCGGCCAACGGATCCGGCGGATCGGTGACGACGACGATCATGGCCTCCGGGGCCGCCGCCACGACTTCGGGGACGATCTCCCGGTAGACCGCGGCGTTGGTGTCCAGCAGCCGCAACCGGCCCCGCGGATCCGCGCGATCGGTCGCGCCCCCGGATCGCTCGTTGACGCCGGCGGTGATCAGCACGAGGTCCGCGCCGCGGAGCTCGGACCAGTCGCCGGCGGTGAGGTCCACGGCGGGCGACAGCGGGGCGCCGTAGCGCAGGTCGGTCGCGACCGCGGCGGCTCGCTCGCGGACGCGGTCGACGAGCACGATCTCGCGGCACGACCCGCGCAGGACCAGCGCGAACGCGCAGGCCTGCCCGACCGATCCGGCGCCGACGACGCCGACCTTCCGTCCCAGCGTCGCCGCGGCGTACATGCGGCTAGTCCGCGTGCTTGGAAGCCCGGATGAGCGCGCAGAAGTTCGCGCGCTCGAAGCCGGGCAGCTTCTCGGCCAGGACGTCGTCGTTCATCGTGCCGAACGTGGTGTCGGGCCGGTGGGCCATCCCGTCGGCGAACGCCTGGATGATCGACTCCTTGAAGTCGACCCGCGGGTAGGCGGCAAGCACGGCGTCGCGGTCTTCGGCGGCGATGTCGTCGTAGCCGAACCCCAGCACGTCGAACTCGACGCCGGCGGTGACCAGGGCGACCTCGGGCTCCTTGTGCTCCGGGATGCCCGGCGTGGTGTGCAGCGCGATCGAGTCCCAGACGATGCGCAGGGCGTCGCCGGTGACGCCGTGCCCGCGGAGGAACTCGCGCGCCGCGTTGGCGCCGTCGACCTCGAAGCGGTCGTGCGCGCTGCGGTGGCCCTCGACGAGCCCGATGTCGTGGAACATCGCGCCGATGTACAGCAGCTCGGGGTCGTAGCTCAGGCCCCGGCGGGCGCCCTGCAAAGCGCCCCAGGAGTAGACGCGCAGCGAGTGGTTGTAGAGCAGGTCGGACTCGACGCTGCGGATCAGCTCGGTGGCCTCGCGCGCCAGCCGGCTGTCCGGGAGCGCCACGGGGGAGGGGGTGAAGGTCATGCTCGCCCCGGAGCGTCGCCGCAGGGGCGCCTGGAACGGAGCGTGACGATCCGGCGCCGAGGCGTGCGCACGCGCGGAACCGTCCCGGGGATCCCGCTGCCGGGGGCGCCGACCCGCACGCTGCGGGCACGTGGGCGGCCAGGGCCGTGCGCCGGGCACGGTCGGGACCGGGCGGCCCGGGCAGCTCGCCGAGGGCGGCGGCGCGCGCAGACGCGCCGGGCCCGGCCGCGCCGCGCGGCCACGCGCGCCCACCGGCGACCCGCTGGTCCCTCCAGCTGTCGCAGCGCGGCGCGGATCTGCTGGTCCCCGCGAGCAGCCGCCCGGCAGAGGCCCAGCAGCAGCAGGTTGAGCAGGACGACGGATGCGACGGCGGCGATGCCCGACGCGAGGAGCATCAGCGCACGCCGCCCGCGTCGGCCCGTAGGGCCGACCGGCTGTCGGGGCCGCTGGGTTCGCAGCGCATGTGACGATGCTGCCTCAGCCGGCTCGGCTTGTCGTCGGCCCGTGGCGGTCACTTTCGCCTACCACCCCGGTGGCAGGCGCCTCCGCTGCTGCGCCCGCCGTGCTACCCGCCGTCCCGGAGGCCGAGGGGGGCAACGAGAACGAGTGCGCCCACGTCGTCGGGGCCCGTGCTCGTCGCCGACGTGGCGCCCGACCGGGCGGCGGTCGACGCACAGGGCCACGCGTCCGCGCAGACGGCGCCGCGCGGTGCGTCGCTGCTCGCCCGGGCGGCGGCCGTCGCCGTCCGCGGACGGCTCGCAGCTGGTGGCGCCTCGTGCGCCGCACTCGAGCCGCAGCCGCCGGAGCCGGAGCGCGACCCGAGGGCCGCGCTCCGCCGGTCGTCAGTCAGTGGCGCCGTACTCGTGCGCGGCCCACCGCCGGGTCACGGCCGCCGCGCGGAAGCTCGCGGCCGGCGAGTGCGAGGCGGACTGCTCGCGAGCGAGCAGGAACCGGCGCCGGGCGGCGCTCAGATCGGTCCCGAGCTGGTCGGGGTGTGTGCTGGAGAAGGGGTGGTAGTCCATCAGCGTCCTCGGTCGTGGTGTGGCGGGAGTGACTGCGGGGTGGGGGACCCATGCAGCGGGTCGGTCGTCTCGCTCATGCACACCTCCGAGGTGGTGTGGTGGTGTGGCATGGGCATGCGGTGTCGATACCTCCTCGTGCACGGCGGCCGGGGCTGCCGCCACGCAGTCGTCTCCGCGCGCGATCCGCTCGTCTTGCGCGCCCCGAGGCTTGCCGGTCGTCAGTTCACCATCCGATGGTCCGCCGCCGAGACCGGCAGGGAACCTGGTCCCCTTGCCGATCTCGGCTGAACCTGTGGCGCCTGGTCAGGCGAACTTCACGACGTCGACCTTGACGTTGCTGACCGTGTAGTCCTCGCCGCCCTTCGTGCACGAGTTGCCGAGGGCCGCCGTGATGGTGTGGTTGGCCGAGGACGCGGGCTCCATCACGGAGGTCACCACGATCGGGACCGTGATGGTGGACCCGGCCGGCGAGGTCGGGGCCACCGCGAAGGTCGCCGGGGTGCCGTCGACCAGGAGCGTGAGCGCGTTGCCGAAGGAGCCGGTGCACGACGCCGGAACGGCGATCGACGCACTGCCCATCACCATGTCCACCTCACCGGCGGCCTGGGTCCACGTGCCGCCGCTGACCGGGACGCTCGTCGAGGCGCCGTGGGGGGCGCTGACCGTGCCCGTGCCGCGGGCGCGGGCGATGATCGACGCGCTGCCGTTGGCCCCGGCGGGTCCTGCCGGGCCGGTCGGGCCGGCAGGACCGTTCGCCCCGCCACCGCCCGTCGCCCCGGCGGAGCCGCCCGCGCCGTTCGCGCCGTTGGCCGCGGACGAGAGCGTGCTCGCCGCGAGATCAGCGCGGGTGATCGTGCCGTTGCGGATGTTGCCGCTGGTGACGCTCTTGGCGCCGAGCTTGGCGTGGGTGACGGCGCCGCGCGCGAGCGCGCGGCTGGTGACGCTGCCGGGGGTGAGGCGCACCGCCGCGTACGACGTGCCGCCGAGAGCAGCGAACAGCGCGACGTATGCCACGGCGTTGTCCTTGAAGTGGACGATGGATCTGCGGAGCATGCGGAACCTTTCGACCGGCCGAAGACGGCGCGGATAGAGGAGCGCCGGGGTACAGCTGTACTCCCGGACGAGAGGCGACAACCGTCTTGGGCCGCGGCGCCCGCGGCAGCTGTCCTTTCGTCCCAGAAGCCGCCGGTCATCGGACCGGCGCCGGCCTGCTCGTGCCGGCCGGCCGCCCGTGCAACTCCCGCGCAACGGCCCCGCGCCTACGGTCGGCGGCTCGCGCCCATGCCAACGACCAGGTGAAAGGCTCACATTGACCACGACCACGGGGACGTCCGATGACCCGGGCCGCGCCAGCTCCTTCGACCCGCCCGCCGACTTCGTCTCCCGGTCGCTGATCACGGACCTGTCCGTCCATGCGTCGGCCGCCGCGGATCCCGTCGCGTGGTGGGGCGAGCAGGCCCGCGAGCTGCTCGAGTGGGAGCGCGACTTCACCGAGACGCTGGACGAGTCACGCGCCCCGTTTCACCGCTGGTTCGCCGACGGCGCGATCAACGCGTCGGTCAACTGCCTCGACCGGCACGTGGCGGCCGGGCGCGGCGACCGCGTCGCCTACCACTGGGTCGGTGAGACGGGCGAGGCCCGCGACGTCACCTACGCGGACCTCCACCGCGACGTCCAGCGCTTCGCCAACGCCCTGCGATCGGCCGGCGTCCTGGAGGGCGACGTGGTCGGCGTCTACCTGCCGATGATCCCCGAGGTCGTCGTGGCCATGCTCGCGTGCGCGCGGATCGGGGCGATCCACAACGTCGTCTTCGGCGGCTTCAGCGCGCAGTCGGTCCGGGAGCGGATGGCGTCGTCGCACGCCAGGGCGCTGGTCACCGTCGACGGCGCCCGCCGCAAGGGCAGGACCACGCCGGTGAAGGCCGCCCTCGACGCCGCCGGGATCGACGTGGAGACCACCTTCGTGGTCCGGCACACCGGCACCGACTGCCCGATGGGCGACGGCGACGTGTACTTCGACGCGGCGATGGCGGCCGCGGAGGCCGTGTGCGAGCCCGCGCCGCTGGACGCCGAGCATCCGTTGTTCCTCCTGTACTCGTCGGGATCGACGGCCGCGCCGAAGGGCATCGTCCACTCCACCGGCGGCTACCTCACGCAGGTGGCCTGGACCCACCGCCACGTCTTCGATCTCGACCCGGGGGCCGACGTGTGGTTCTGCACCGCCGACGTGGGGTGGATCACCGGGCACTCCTACGTGGTGTACGGCCCGCTGCTCAACGGCGCGACGTCGGTCATGTACGAGGGCGCGCCCGACCACCCCCACAAGGGCATCTGGTGGGAGCTGTGCGAGCGGTTCGGGGTCACGACGTTCTACACGGCGCCGACCGCGATCCGCGCGTGCATGAAGTGGGGCGCCGACCTGGTCTCCCGGCACGACCTCTCGTCGCTGCGGCTGCTGGGCAGCGTCGGCGAGCCGATCCACCCGGAGACCTGGCTGTGGTACCGCGACGTGGTGGGCGGTGGCCGCTGCCCGATCGTCGACACCTGGTGGCAGACGGAGACGGGCGCGATCATGGTGACCACGCTGCCGGGCGCGCAGGCCGCCAAGCCCGGATCCGCCGGGACGCCGCTGCCCGGGATCGACGTCCGCGTCACGGACGAGGGGATCCTCACCGTCGGCAGGCCGTGGCCCGCGATGCTGCGCACGCTCTTCGAGGATGCGCCGCGCTACGCCGAGACCTACTTCGGCCGCTTCGGCCCCGGCACGTACGTCGCCGGCGACGCCGCCCGTCGCGACGACGACGGCTACCTCTGGCTGCTCGGCCGCATCGACGACGTCATCAACGTCTCGGGCCACCGGCTGTCGACCGCCGAGGTCGAGGCGGCGCTCAACACCCATCCCGCGGTCGCCGACGCGGCGGTGATCGCCCAGGACGACGCGGACACGGGGCAGGCGATCGTGGCGTTCGTCAACCCCGCAGGCGACGTCGCCGGTGACCCGGAGCTCATGGGCGAGCTCCGTGAGCACGTCGCCGGCCGGATCGGCAAGCTCGCCCGGCCCAAGCGCATCATCTGGGCCGCCGACCTGCCGAAGACCCGGTCGGGCAAGATCATGCGCCGGCTGCTCCGCGACGTCGCCGAAGGCCGCGAGCTCGGCGACGTGACCACGCTCAACGAGCCGGCGGCCATCGAGGAGCTCCAGCAGCGTATCGGCGTCGCGGCCGACGACGTCGGCGCCTGAGGGGGCAGGACGGACGGTCCCGAGGGCCGGTCGTCCTGTCGCACGTGAGCGAGCACCGTCTTCTCCTACCCGGGAGGCAACCGCCGCCCGACGAAAGGAGATCGACTATGTCTTCATTGAGAAGGCGGTCCGCCGCGGCTGTTGCCGCGGTCGCCGCCTTGGCCATTGCCGCGCCGGCCGGCGCGAGCGCAGCGACGCTCCCGTCGCTCCCCGCGTTTGGGTCGCTCCCGGCGATCAGCAACAACATGTGCCCGACCATTCCGGGCTTCCTGAACATGGGGCCGACCGGTCCGCTCGGTCCGCTCGGCGCCTACGGGCCCTCCGGCAACGCGAACAACCTGCCGACGGGCTGCGCCGCGTGGAACCTCGGCCCCAGCGGCCCGCTGGGACCCCAGGGCGCCCTGGCCCCCTACGTCGGCTGAGCCGGTGCCGACAGCCACTCGCCCTGAAACATGGGGCGGGTGGCTGAGGGCGCCTGCGCTGTCCGCCGCCGCGACGGACCCTATATTCGCGAGCCGGCCACCCCACCCGACCCCCAGGACTTCAGCACGCATGAGAATCGCAGGGTTCAACGACCGCGGTGAGGCGCGGATCGTCAACGACGAGGGCGAGCTCGTGGGCTACGGCGAGCTCCGGCTCCCGGACGCGCACATCACCGGCATCGACACGGGCGACAGGATCTCCCTCGACGTCGTGATCACCTGGACGCCCGAGATGCCCGACCCGGACGCCATGGACTTCGACGACCTGGACTGGCAGAGCCTGCTGCCCGACGCCTGACGGATCCCCGCCGGGCAGCTCAGCCGCCGCCCTTCTCCTCCTGGACGGTGTTGCCGCCGTCGACCACCATGACCGTGCCGGTGACGTAGGAGGCCTCCGGCGAGGCGAGGAACGCGATCGCCGCTGCCACCTCGCCCGGCGCTCCAGGCCGCCCGACCGGCGTCGCGCGGCCCATCGCGCGCAGGTGCTCGCTGACCGACGGCCCCGTGTCGATCCAGCCCGGCGCCACCGCGTTGACGGTCACGCCGCTGCGGCCCACCTCCACCGCGAGCGCGCGCGTCAGGCCCACCATGCCGGCCTTGGCCGCGGCGTACACGGCGTCGCCCGGATACGCCACCACCGGGCCGGTGACCGACGCGACGTTCACGATCCGGCCCCACCCGCGCTCGAGCATCCCCGGCAGCAGCGCCCGCGTGACCAGGTAGGCGATGTCGAGGTTGCGCGCCAGGCCGGCGCGCCACGTGGCCGGATCGGTGTCCAGCAGCGTCCCGGTCTCGCCGGGCGCGTTCACGCTCGTCATCCCGGCGTTGTTGACCAGGACGTCGACCGGGCCGGCCGCCGCCGCCAGCGCCGCCACCTGCGACGGCTCGGTGAGGTCGCCCACGACGGCCGTCGCGCCGAGCTCCCGCGCCCGCTCGTGCACCCGGTCGCTCGTCGCCGAGAGCACCACGGCCGCGCCGAGCTCCCCGAGCAGGCGGGCGGCCGCGAAGCCGATGCCGTGCGGGCTGCCGGCACCGGTGACGAGCGCCGTGCGGCCCGACAGATCGGCCCACGCAGGGCTCACCGCGGCTCCCGGCAGGGCCGGGCGGGGATCGGGGAGGTCGGCGTGCGACGCATGGCCACCATGTTCGACGGCCGCCGCCCGAGACCCTCGTCCCGGCCGTTCAACGGAGCCGGCGGCCGCGGTGGGCCGCCGTCATCCCTCGGCCGAACGCGGCATGGCCGAGGCGACGTCGGGCGCCGGCGCGTCGCCGTTGCGGCCGCCGTCGAGCGACGTCAGGTCCGGCCGCCGGGCCTGCCCCGAGGCTTCCGAGCGCGCCGCCAGCCACCCGGCCACGTCGGGCCAGATCTCCTTGCGTGCCTTGGAGCCGGCCATGAGGCCGATGTGGCCGCCCGGCCGGTCCAAGTGCTCGACGTCGGAGCTGCCCGTGAGCTCCAGCAGCGGCTGGGAGTTGCTCGGCGGCGCGATGTGGTCGGCGCGCGCGGTGACGACCAGGAGCGGCTGCTCGATGCGGGCGAGGTCGACGCGGCGGCCCCGGAGCCGCAGGCGGCCGCGGACCAGCCGGTTGTCCTTGTACAGCCACGTGACCCATTCGCGGAAGGCGCGTGCCGGGAACGCCGGGTTGTCGGCGATCCACTTCGCCATCGACTGGTAGCCCTCGCGATCGACGGTGCCGTCGTACACCGACTGGGCGAGCTTGCGGTAGCTCGACCAGAGGTTGGTGACGGGCTTCATCAGCTTGTTCGCCATGTCGATGGTGGCGCCGGGCACGGCGTCCCAGTCGTCGGTGACGTGGTCGACGTCGAAGCCGTCGGGCCCGACCCACTTGCGGTACAGCGACCCGGACGTGTCGATCGGCGTCGTCAGCAGGACGAGGTTCCGCGCCGGGCTGCGGGCGCCCTCCAGCGCGGCGTGCATCGTGCACAGCGTGCCACCGATGCACCACCCCAGGAGGCTCACCGCATCGGCGCCGGAGGAGCGCTTGACCTCACGCATCGCCCAGGGGAGCGCGTCGCAGACGTAGTAGTCGAGCCCGGTGTCGCCGTCCTCGGGGCCTGGGAGGCCCCAGTCCAGGAGGTAGACGTCGAAGCCTTCACCCAGCAGGTACTCGACGAAGGAGTGCCCGGGCCGGAGGTCGAAGATGTGCGGCCGGTTGATCAGCGCGAAGACGAGCAGGACCGGCGTCGCGTGGCGCCGCTCGTTGGAGCGGTACCGGTAGAGCGTGGTCTTGCGGTGTGTCCAGACCGCGTCCTTCGGTGTGGTGGCGATCTGCGCGTCGTCGGTCGTGAGCAGGATGTTGAGGGTCTCGACGGCCGCCGACGCAAGCCGTCCGACCTGCGGCGGGCTCATCCGCTGCGGCCGGATGCGCTCCGGCTGTCGTCGAGGCCCTCGATCTCCTGCAGCAGCATCTCCAGCTTGTCCTCGATGCCGTTCAGCCGCCGCCCGAGGCGGTGGATGTCCGACCGCCCCACCATGCGGAAGTTGCGCAGGACGAGATCCCACATCTGGCTGTTGATGCTCGTGAGCGCGACGGCGTTCTCCGCAGCCTGCCCGAGCAGTGCGGAGAACCCCTTGCCGGCCACGAGCTGCTCCATAGCCGCCGCCATGCGGCCCTCCGCCTCGCTGATCGCGCGACGCAGTTGCGCCTGTGCTGCCAGGGCACCGTCGGTCATCTGATCCGCCATGAGCCTCTCGTCAGTCGGCGCTGACGAGCTCACCGCGATGGGTGATGAGCACGTCGCGCAGCGAGACCGGGCGCCGCCCGGTCAGGGTCTCGAACGCGGGGTCCACCACGTCGAAGTAGTTCTCGCGGGTCGCGACCCCGAGGTTGACGACCGCGCGTGCGATCGGACGCGGCGCGCCGAGGCGGATCAACGTCCGCGCCAACCGCCGGTCGCCGATGGGGAGGACCTCGATCGGGCGCCCGCTGACTTCGCTGACCAGGGCGGCGATGTCCGACTGCGACAGGGCCTCTGGACCGGTCACGTCGTAGATCCTGCCCTCGTGCCCGTCGGAGGTCAGCACGGCGACCGCGGCCGCGGCGCAGTCCTGACGCGAGATCGGGGCGATCCGCCCCTCCCCGGCGTTGGTCACCAGCTTGCCGTAGCCGACGGCCATCGCGCCCAGCGGAACCTGCAGATCGGCATAGGCGCCGTAGCGCAGGACCGTCCATGCCATCCCGCTGGAGATCAGGAGATCCTCCGTCTCGCGGTGCTCGTCGGCGACGTCGCCGGTCGGGTGCCCCGGCACCGGGTTGGTGAGGGAGGTGTAGGCGATGTGCCGCACGCCGGCGGCGGCAGCAGCCGTGACGGCGTAGCGGTGCTGGAGCGTGCGCCCGCCGATGTTGTTGGTGCTGATGAGCAGCATGCGCTCGCCTCCGGCGAACGCCTCGGGCAGCGAATCGGGCTCGTCGAAGTCCCCGTAGCGGACCTCAGCGCCACGCTCGGCGAGATCGGCGAGCGCGTGCGGGCGGCGGGTGACGAGGATGACCTCATCGTCGGCGGTCCGGTCGAGCAGCTGATGGGCGACGAGGCGCCCCAGCTGGCCGGAGGCGCCGGTGACCAAGATCTTCATCGGCAAATCCTTTCGGTGTCTGGACTAGGTGGTGGCTTGAGCACCGTCGGCCGCTTCGGCCTGGGATGCCAAGAGGGTCGAGATGCCTGCCGAGTGGGCAAGGGCCACCGCTTCGGTGCGGGACTGCACCTCGAGCTTGTGCAGGACGTTCGAGACGTGGAACTTGACGGTCCGCACGGTGATGCACAGGCGATCGGCGATGTCCCGGTTGCGCATGCCGGCGACCATGAGCTCGAGCACCTCGCGCTCGCGGGCGCGCAGCTCGGAGATCCGCTGGGTGGCCGGCGACTCGGGTGCGGGCGTGAGGTCGTGCAGCGGCAGGCGGCAGGTCAGCGTCGTGCCCCACTCGGGGACGGCGTCGAGCTCGACCGTGCCGCGCAGGGCGGCGACGCGCCGTTGCATCAGGCCCAGCTCCGCGAGGAGCGCCGGGTCGGCCTCCGCGTCGCCGGCGCCGTTGTCGCAGACGGTGATCGTGAGCGTGTCCTCGGCCAGGTCCCACTGGAGGCGGAGCTTGTCGCCGCCCGCCTGGTGCGTGGCCTGGAGCGCAGCGGCGCGCGTGGCCGCACGCGCGGCCCGTGCGATCGCCCACGGCACGCGGGCGTCGTCGGGGGAGCGCATCCCGCCGATGAGCCGGCGCCCGGACGGGCGTGCGATCTCGCGGACCTCCGCCTGGGCTTCGGTGAACTCCGAGGCCAGCGACACGTAGAGCGAAGCGTCGTCACGCTTGGTGGCGGCCTTCATGTCCAGCAGCGCCCGTGAGGCGAGGTCGATCGCTTCGGCGAGCGCGGGCTCGACGGTGCGTCGCGGGCCCGCCGCGGCGTCGGTGGGACGGCCCGCGCGGCGCAGCAGCTGCAGCAGGGCGGTCAGGGTCGCCGTGTGGCGGGTGTGCAGCTCCCACCGGACGCGCTCGCGCTCCTGGCTGATGGCGTGCGAGAAGGCCAGCGTGCCGGGCGAAGGGTCGTCGTCGATCTCACGCGCGCGGGCGGCGGCGAGCATCGCGATCTCGATGGCGGCGCGCTCCTGCGCCGGCCCGAGCACGAACGGCCCGTGCGCGCCGAGCACGAGCGCGACGGTCGAGCCGCCCGAGCTGGCCACGAAGCCGACCACGCGCAGCCCTCCGATGAGGTCCGGCAGGATCATCCGGACGGCGCCGTCGGCCGGCGCCGTGACGTCCGGCTCTCCGACCAGCGTGTCCCAGGCGACGCCCGCGAGGCGCTCGCGCAGGCCGCGGGACGCCGCGATCCGGACGGGGAACCCCGGGGAGCTCGGCGTGACGAGCACCAGCGCGTCGTGAGCGAGCACGGGCTCCAGCGCTGCTCGCGCCTGGTCGGCCATCTCGTCGCCCGAGGCCGCCACGAGATCGGCGATCGCCTCGAGCTCGAGCGCGTCGCTCCGGACCCCGTGCGGGGCCGTCCGGTGGGCGGCGCGCATGCCGGCAGCGCTCGCAGGGATCGGTCGGGACGCCTGGTCAGCCATGGCCATGATGCTGTCGCACCGCCGGCCGTTTGTCGTCGGCCCCAAGGTCACTCTCCGCCTACGCGATCTGGAGCAGACGAGCCGCCGTGCTGCACTGGTGTGGTACATCCGCCGCCGCCGGGAGGCCGTCCAGTCCGGCGCTGGCACAAGGGCCACTGGTGCGATGACCGGCAGGCGCCACCCTGTGGTCTGATCGGAATCATTCCAGAAAGGGCCGGGTCGACCTTGCCATACGCCAGTCACGGAGCCCTCGCGCTCTACTACGAGAGCCTCGGGGCCGGTACGCCCGTCCTCCTCATCAACGGCCAGGCCATGACGCTCGCCGCGTGGTGGCGCACGGTGCCGGTCCTCTCGGAGTCGTTTCGCGTGCTGACCTTCGACCACCGCGGCATGGGGCGCAGCTCGCACTCGCCCTGGCCGTACACGGTGGCCCAGATGGCCGACGACGCCGTCGCGGTGATGGACGCCGCCGGCGCGGAGCGCGCCCACGTGTACGGCATCTCGCTGGGCGGCATGGTCGCCCAGGAGGTCGCGCTGCGGTACCCGGAGCGCGTGGAGGCGCTGATCCTCGGCGCCACCACGTCGGGCGGGCCCGGCTCCATCCTGGCCCGTCCCGAGCCGCTCGGCTTCTTCGTCCGCGCGGGAGCGATGGGCCCGGAGGAGGCCGAGTGGGCGGCGGTCCCCTACAACTACGGCGAGGCCACGCGGCGCCGGCACGGCGAGCGGATCGCCGACGACATCGCCCGGCGGGTGCGCGACACCTCCGACGCCCTGGGCTACATGCACCAGGCTGCCGCCGCCGCCAGCCACAACACCACGGGGCGCCTGCACAAGATCGTGGCGCCGACGCTGGTCGTCCACGGGGAGGACGACGTCGTCATCCCGCCGTCCAACGGACGGCTGCTGGCGCAGGCGATCCCGGACGCGGAGCTGAAGCTGTGGCCGGGGGCGGGCCACCTCTTCGTGACCGACGAGCCCCGCGCGGACCGGTACGTCGCCGACTTCCTGCGGCGCCACACGCCCGCTGCCGCCGCGGCGCACACCAGCGCCGCGTCGTAGCGAAGCCCGCGGGC
>JAXDGY010000071.1:0-8253 GCA_034664785.1 Solirubrobacteraceae bacterium | reverse complement strand
GTACGGGAAGCGATAGCCCGGCGGGATGCGCTGGTAGCTCAGGCCGCACTGCTCCAGCTCGAGCGCCTTGCTTGCGTGGCGGAACTCCAGGTCCGGCGCCCCGTCGAAGTTGGACCCGAGATCCTCCAGATCCGCCTTGACGTTCCTGAGCGTGAACGGCACGGCCGCGATCGTACTGTTCAACCTCCGCCCCGCCGGGCCCCACTGGGCCCCTGTGCGACGCGCCCGAGAGGATTCGAACCTCTGACCTTCGGTTCCGTAGACCGACGCTCTATCCAGCTGAGCTACGGGCGCTCGCGGGAGCACCGCCCCCGCAGACAGACCATGGTAGGCGACGGGACCTGGGGACGCATCGCGGCCGGTCCGTGAGCGCCTCAGGCGTCGAGGAAGCCCGCCACCCAGTCGAGGAGCTCGGGGTGGAAGGACGCATCCCAGTCCCGGCTCCACTCCACCACGCTGCCCCGCGAGCGGCGCTCCACGTCCTCCACGCCGGCCGCGGCGGCGAGGAGCCCGTCCGCGATGGTCTCGATGCCCGGCTCGACGGTGAGCAGGTTGGGCGAGATCGCGCTCATGGCGGCGGCCGTCTTGTTCTCGAACGAGTTCGTCACCGTCAGCATGCCGGCGGACGCCATCTCGATCGGCACGAGGCTCGGGTGCGGCGTGTACATGAGCGCGAGGCCGACGTCGTGGTCGCGCAGGACGCCGGCGTAGTCCCCCTGCCCGGAGCGCGGCAGCAGCTCCAGGCTCGCGCCGCTGCCGAGGTCCATCTTCCGCGCCGACCCGAGCGACCCGATCCCGTGCAGCTCCCAGCCGCGGAACGCGCCGCGCTCGACGGCGCGCTGGAGGGCGAGGGCGCCGAGCTCGAACATGTTGCGCGCGGCGTGGTCCTCCGGCCGCGCGTAGAACAGCAGGCGGCGCCGCTCGCGGCCCGCGAGCTCCTCGGGGCGCGGCGGCTCGACCCGCGTGATCGCGTTCTGGAAGGACGCGGAGCGACGGTCGCCCGCGTCGGCGCCCGCGGCGTACACGCCGATCCCGCGCTCGCGGAAGTACCCGCGCAGCAGCTCGGTGGAGAACAGCGCGAAGTGCTCGAAGCGGTAGGACTCGGCGGCGAGCGCGGCATAGGTCCCCATCGGGAACGTGAAGGGCTCGTGCTCCTGGATCAGGTAGAGGAACGGCTCGTCGCCCAGCCCGCGCGCCGCCGCCGCGGCGATATGGGCGCTCCACCATGTCGTGGCGATGAACCGGTCGGCGCGGCTGACCTCCAGGCCCGCGGCCTCGCGGCCGAAGGCGACCTCGACGCGCTCGAAGAGCCCGCCGAGCCCCTCGTAGGCCTCCAGCTGCCGCTGCCAGGAGCTCGGCAGCGGCCCCACGGGGTCGACGGTGACGATGCGGACACGCAGGCCGCGCTCGGCGAGCTTGCGCGCGAGGTTGAACTTCGCGATGTACCCCCCGAAGAAGTGCTCGAGGTCGATCGTCGGGATCAGGAGGTTGACGCGCGGGGGCGCGTCGTCGCGCACCGCGAGCTGCAGCGGCGCGATCTTGTCGGCGATGGCCCGGGTCGCCGGGGGCCGGGTGACGTGGTGGCCCGGACGCGGGGCGAGGCTCGGCGGCGGCACCGCGTCCAGGCGCAGGCCGCGCACCGGGCGGTCCCGGGTCGTGGCCGCGAGCGCGCGCCGCCACGAGAAGCCGTAGGCCAGCCCCCACTCCGCCCCGAGCGTCTCCGGCCGGCCGACGAGCTCACGCGCCCCGCGCAGCCAGAGCCGGCCGACGGCGAGCAGCGAGCGGTCCGTGCGCAGGAAGCGCGCCAGCGTCCGCTGCTTCGCCGGGGTCATGCGCTCTCCCACGCGGTCCTGCAGGATCGTGGCGAACTGCAGCAGGCGCGCGATGTCGACGAAGTACTGCATCCGCCACATCCGCACGCGCTCACGCGGGTCGCGCCGGAGCCCGCCGAGGCGGTCCCGCAGCGCGGTCATGCGGTTCGCGGCGGCGTGGCCCAGCGACGCCTCCCCGTGCTGCACGTAGTCGTAGAGCGGCCGGTCCACGTACGCGATGTCGCCCCGCGCGAGCGCCACGAGCCCGATCCAGTGGTCGTGGAAGTGGGCGAACTGCGCGGGCGGAAACGGCAGCGCGTCGTCCAGCAGGTCGCGCGGGAACAGCGAGGCGGCGCCGGTGACGGCGTTGGCCACCAGCAGCGACAGCAGGTCGGTGTGGTTGTTGAGCCGCCGCTCCCAGTAGGTCTCGGCGAGGACGCTGCCGTCGCTGTCGACGATGCGCGCGTCGCTGTAGACGAGCTGCGCGCTTCCCAGCCCGGCGAGCAGCGCCTCGAGCTTCTCGGGATACCAGGCATCGTCCTGGTCGGCCATCGCGATGAACCGGACCTCGGGCGGGACCAGCGCCAGCGCACGCTCGAAGTTCTCGTAGAAGCCCAGCCGCCTGGGCGAGCGCGAGAGCACGAAGCGCGGGTCGCCGCCGATCAGCGCCTCGATCTCGGCGTAGCGCTCCGGGCTGGAGCAGTCGTCGCTGATGATGCAGACCCAGTTTCCGTGGGTCTGCGCGCGGATGGAGTCGACCTGGCGGCGCAGCAACTCCAGCCGGGGCTCGTAGGTCGCCATGCAGACGGCGATGAGCGGCCCCGCCTCCGGCACGGGCGCGTCGACCGCCACGGGCGCCGTGGCGTCGGCCTCAGCGATCTCGCCGAGCGGCTCCGTGAGCGTCCCGCCGTCGTCCAGCACGGCATGCAGGGCGAGCTCGCGGGGAGCGCCGTCCGGCCGCGGGCGCAGGCGGGCGATCCCCCAGAAGCCGCTGCGGTAGCTGCGCAGGTGCGGATCGTGATCGGAGGCGGGGTCCTCCTGCATGCCGGCGGTCTCGAACGGGTCCACCCCCGGGTGATGCGCGGCCAGGACGTCGAGCCGCGGCATCCCGTGGGCCATGACGGCCTGCGGCTCGCCGTCCACGACGATGGCGAGCTCGCGGATCGAGGCCGCCGGGGCGAAGCACCAGCCGCAGACGAAGACCGCGGTCGCGGCTCCGACCGCGACCTCGCGCGGCAGCGGGGCGTCGAGCTGCACCTGCAGGCCCGGGCGGGCCGCCTTGCGGCCGGCCCCGGCACGCTCGACGGGGTTGTCCGTCACTTCGGTCACGCTGGTCTGGTCCTCTCTTCCGGCTCGCCTCCGTGATGCCGGGCGGCGGCCGAGCGTACAACAGCCCCCGGGCGCCGCCGGCCGCCGAACGCCGCCTTGGCTCCCGGTACATTGCCGGGCCATGACGAGCAGCGCCGCCCCCGAGGTCGACGACGCGGTCGACGCGCGCGAGATGTGGCAGGCGATCCACGCCCGCCACCCGCGGCTGCGCGAGGCGATCATGGCCGACGCCCGGGTCACGGCCGCCTACCGCGGCGAGCGCGCCGAGTTCCGGTCCCCGGTGGACGCCGTGGCGCAGGTCGTGCGGCTGTCCTGGACGAGTGACGCGTTCCTCGCGCAGGTCCTGTACCGGATCAAGACGCGCCTGCAGGTGCGCGGCGTCCCGCTGCTGCCGCGCCTGGCCCACCGGCTGGCGATGTTGGTCGCGCAGGTCTCGATCGGCGATCCGGTCATCGTCGGCCCCGGCGTCTACATCATCCACGGCCAGCTCGTCGCCGACGGCCTGGTGGAGATCCACTCGGGCGTGGTCCTCGCTCCTTGGGTCACCATCGGGCTCCGGTCGGGCAACGTCCGCGGCGCCATCATCGAGCGCGACGTCAGCATCGGCACCGGCGCGAAGATCATCGGGCCGGTCCGGATCGGTGCCGGAGCCAGCATCGGAGCCAACGCGGTCGTGGTCGACGACGTGCCCGCGGGGGCCACCGTGGTCGGCGCGCCGGCCCGCCCTGTGGGGGCCGGGAAGGGGCCCGCGGTCCCGCCGGAAGGCAGCTGACGATCCAAGCTTCGTCGGGTAGAGTGCCGCGGATGCGGCTGCTCAAGCGTAAGGACGACAAGCGGAATCGAGGCGGCACGGCTGTCGCCGACCAGCCCACCGAGGGCCAGGAGGTCTACGGGAGCCCCGAGGAGTTCAACGGGACGACGACCGAGCTCTTCGCCGAGATCGAACGGCTGACCGCGGCCAACCAGACCGCCCGGAGCCACGCGAACGACCGGCGCCTGCTGCGTCTGCGTCACCTCGCGGGCATCCGGCTGCTCGACGAGGCCGCCACGGACGCCAAGCACCCCGAGCCGGCGTTCGACCGCCTGCCCGACTCCGACGGCCTGCCCGAGATCGACGCCAAGGACGTCACGCCGGAGCTCATCCGCGCGGGCATGCTGCGTGACGGCTGCCTGCTCGTGCGCGGCCTGTTCCCGCGCGACGCCGCGCTGCGCTTCGCCGACCAGATCGACCGCTCCTTCGCCGAGCGCGACAAGCACGACGAGGGTCAGCAGCACGCGGAGGGCTACTACGAGGAGTTCCTGCCGCACACGCGCTACGGCCCGGTCAACGCCCGCCCATGGATCAAGGAGGGCGGGGGCGTCCTGGCCGCCGACTCCCCCATGCTGGCGTTCGAGATGCTCGAGCTGTTCCGCAACGGCCGCGTGCCCGAGCTGGCCGCGGGCTACCTCGGCGAGCCCGCGGCGTTCTCCGTCCACAAGACCACGCTGCGCAAGGCCGACCCGTCGATCGCCGGCGCCTGGCACCAGGACGGGGCGTTCATGGGGCCGGTGCGCGCGCTGAACCTGTGGGTGTCCCTGTCGCGCTGCGGCGACGAGTCGCCGGGCCTCGACCTCGTCCCCCGCCGCCTCGACGAGCTCGTGCGCGCGCAGACCGACGAGGCGATCCTCGACTACCAGGTGTCCCAGCGCGGCGCCGAGGAGGCCGCGGCCGCCGGCGGCAAGACGATCATCCGGCCGATCTTCGAGCCGGGCGACGCCCTGTTCTTCGACGAGCTGTTCCTGCACCAGACCGGCTCGGACCCGTCGATGCCCAAGCCGCGCTACGCCATCGAGAACTGGTTCTTCGGGGCCTCGGCGTTCCCGACGGACTACGCCCCGATCGCGGTCTAGGCAGCGAGCATCCCGCGGACATCGCGTGAGGCATCGGGCCTTCACCGGGTGCGCTGCCGCGCGCCGACCGGACGCGTCCGGGCCGGTCTCCGGCCCGGAAGGGTGATGTGATCCGTCGGTGAGCCACCAGACGCCGCATCCCGAGCCCGTCCTGCAGCCGCAGGACACCGCCGCGCACCCGATGGCGCCGTGGTTCGAGAAGGCGCGCCGTGAGCGCCGGGAGCACTACGCGTCCCGCCCGCGGCGCAAGCGCCGCCCGAGCCGGGCGCTCATCACGATGGTCCACAACGAGTCGGTGTTCCTGCCGATCTTCCTGGAGTACTACTCGCGCTTCTTCCGCCCGGAGGAGATCTACGTCCTCGACAACGAGACGACCGACGGGTCCACGCAGCGCGACGGGTTCGTACGGATCCCCGTGGAGCACGGCGAGGTCGACCACCAGTGGATGGTCGACACGGTGCAGGGCCTGCAGCACGAGCTGCTCGACAAGGTCGACCTCGTGCTCGCGACCGACGTCGACGAGCTGGTCGCCCCCGTCCCCCAGCGCGGCACCCTGGGCCAGTACCTCGACGAGTTCGACGAGGAGTGGGTCAACTGCCTGGGCTACGAGCTCCTGCACCGCCCCGAGCTCGAGCCGCCGCTGGACCTGAGCCGGCCGATCCTCGACCAGCGCCACTGGTGGTTCTTCAACGGCGCCTACGACAAGGCGGCGCTGGCGACCGAGCCGATGGTGTGGCGGCCGGGGTTCCACGGCCGCGCGGACTTCCACTTCAACCCGGATCCGGACCTGCGCCTGATCCACCTGCATCGCATGGACTACGGCATCTGCCTGGACCGTCATCGGACCCGCGGCCGCAAGCCGTGGGCCGACAAGGACGCCGAGGAGGGCTGGGCCGTGCACAACCAGATCACCGACGAGGCGGCCTTCGCGCGCTGGTTCTCGGAGGACTCGAGCTTCGAGGGCTTCCCGATCCAGCTCGAGGAGATCCCGGCCGAATGGAGGGGACTGTTCTGAGCCCGAAGCTGCCGGGCAAGGCCGCCGGAGCCCTGAGCCGCGCCCGCGCGGCGCGCGACCGCATGCTGTTCCCCGAGGCCACCTCGGGGACCGAGCAGTGGCAGCGCGTCCCGCTCAACGAGGCGGTCAGCCGCCACCTCGACGCCCTCGGCCCCTCGGCCCTGACCGCTGCGGAGATCAGCGGTGCCGCCTACGCCGTGAAGCCGTGGGCCCGCTTCGACAGCCTGGACTACCCCGAGTTCGACCTCTGCGCGCCGCTGGACGGCCGCGACAGCTATGACGTGGTGATCTGCGAGCAGGTCATGGAGCACGTCGTGGACCCCAGCGCCGCGGCGGCCAACCTGCTCGGGCTCTGCAAGCCCGGTGGCCACGTCATCGTGTCCACGCCCTTTTTGATCCGCGTCCACGAGCTGCCGATGTACGGCATGCACGACTACTGGCGCTTCACGCCGCGCGGACTGCGGACGCTGCTGGAGCGCGCCGGCCTGGAGGTCACCGAGGTCGACCACTGGGGCAACCGCCGCGTGGTGGCCGGCAACTTCGACCGCTGGCCCGCGTACCGGCGCTGGCACTCGCTGCGCAACGAACCAGACCTGCCCGTGCAGGTCTGGGCCTTCGCTAGGAGACCCACATGAAGATCACCGGTGAGCGCGTCAGCAGCCCGGAGGGCGGCTTCAACCCCACCTGGCAACGCCACGTGGCGGCCTACGCGCTGGCGGAGCAGTGGCTCGGCCCGGGCACGGTCCTCGACCTCGGGTGCGGCGTCGGGCACAGCTACCACCTGCTCGCCCCGCGCGAGACGGTCGGCGTCGACGTCGACCCGGCGGCGCTGGCGGGACAGGACCGCCGCACCGTCGTCGCCGACATGCGCGCGCTGCCCTTCGAGGACGGCAGCTTCGCGTCGGTCCTCTCGGTGCAGTCGCTCGAGCACGTCCCCGACCCCGAGCGGGCGGTCGCCGAGGTCGCGCGCGTCCTGGAGCCCGGCGGCACCGCGGTCTTCGTGACGCCGAACCGCCTGACACTCGGGCGGCCCGACGAGATCATCGACCCGTACCACTACGTCGAGTTCACCGCCGACGAGCTCGGCGCGCTCTGCCGCCGCTCCTTCGAGCAGGTGGAGACCCACGGTCTGTTCGGGTCACCGCGCTACATGGAGCTGTTCGACGAGGAGCGCGTCAAGCTCGACAAGCTCCTGCGGCTCGATCCTGCGCGGGTGCGCCGGCTGGTCCCCATGCGCGGCAAGCAGGTGCTCTACGACCTCATGCTCAACCGCTACCGCAAGCTCGACGACCCGCGGGCGGAGGCCATCACCCCCGAGGACTTCGAGTTCCGCGACGCCGGCCTCGAGGACGCTCTGGACGTCTGCGCGGTCTGCCACGCCGCGCCCGCGCGCTGATGGCCGGCGCGGACGCAGCCGCCGGCGCGGTGGCGACGGTCGGGTCGCGACCGCCCGGCCCTGTCACGGGCTGCTCCTGGTGCGGTGCAGCCTTCGACGGGCGCGAGCAGCGGCTCGAGGGCCGCGTGCGATGCCCCGACTGCGGGGCGGCCACGACGGACCCCTGGCCGTCCGGGCAGGAGCTCGCCGATGCCTACGGCACCTGGTACCGGCCGGAGTCCGGGCGCCGCTTCACGTTCATCGGCGACGGGCTGCTGAACCGCACCCGCGCCGCCCTGGCCACGCGCGTGGACGAGATCGCGCCGCCGGGCCCGGTCCTCGACGTCGGCGCCGGCGACGGCGTGCTGATGGACGCGCTCAAGCAGCGCGGGCGGGAGGTCGTCGGGCTCGAGCGCGACTCCGGCCGGGCGGACATGCGCGACGAGCCCATCGACCGCATCGAGGGCGAGTGGGCGGCCGTGGTCTTCTGGCACGCCCTCGAGCATCTCCCCGACCCGGGCGACGCGATCCGCCACGCGGCGCGGCTGCTGAAGCCCGGCGGCGTCGTGCTCGTCGCCGTCCCGGACACGAGCAGCCTGCAGGCGCGCGCGTTCGGCGACGGCTGGCTGCACCTCGACCTCCCGCGCCACCTCGTGCACCTCTCGTCGCGCACGCTGCGCGAGGGCCTCGAAGAGGCCGGACTGCGGGTCGAGCGCGAGTCCCAGATCCGGGGCGGGCAGATCGTGATCGGGTGGCTGGACGGGCTCGTCGGCAGCCTCCCCGGCGACCTGGACCTCTACCAGGCGCTGCGCCGCCAGACCGCGCAGAGCCGG
>JAXDGY010000070.1:0-6738 GCA_034664785.1 Solirubrobacteraceae bacterium | reverse complement strand
TCGGCCACAGGCTCCTCGGCCGCAGGCTCCTCGGCGTCGGGCGCGTCCGCCTCCGGCTCGTCGGCGGACACCTTGGCCACGGGGGCCTCGGCGGTCTCCTCGCCCACGGGCGTCACACCCCGGCCTCGGCCGCGGCCGGGGCGCTTGGGCGTGGCCTCCTCGTCGTCGGCAGGCTCCTCGGCCACCTCGGCGGGCACGTCGCCCGCGACGGCCTCCGCCGTGGCGGGCTCGGTCTTCTCGACGTCGTCGTCCTTGGGGTCGTCGTCGATCATCGGCGCTTCCCGGAGTCGGCGTGGCCGCGGTAGGTGCGCGTCGGGGCGAACTCGCCGAGCTTGTGGCCGACCATCGACTCGGACACGAACACGGGCACGTGCTTGCGCCCGTCGTGCACGGCGATGGTGTGGCCGACCATCTCGGGGAAGATCGTCGACGCGCGCGACCAGGTGCGGACCATGGTCTTCTTGTTGGACGCGTTCATGGCCTCGATGCGCCCGATCAGGCGCTCCTCGACCCACGGCCCCTTCTTGCTCGAACGGCTCATCGGTTCCTGCCCTTCCCACGTCGGCGACCGCGGACGATGTAGCGGTCGGACGGCTTGTTCTTCTTGCGGGTGCGGTAGCCCAGCGTCGGCACGCCCCACGGCGTGACGGGGTGGCGGCCCGGGGTCGTCGAGCCCTCGCCACCGCCGTGCGGGTGGTCCACCGGGTTCATGGCCGTGCCGCGGGTCTGCGGCCGGACGCCCATGTGGCGCTTGCGGCCAGCCTTGCCGACCGTGACGTTCTGGTGATCGGCGTTGCCGATGGTACCCACGGTCGCGCGGCACTCCGCCCGGACCAGGCGCATCTCGCCCGAGGGCAGGCGCAGGGTGGCCATGTCGCCGTCCTTGGCCATGAGCTGGATCGACGTGCCGGCGGAGCGGCCGAGCTGGCCGCCGCGCCCCGGCTGGAGCTCCACGTTGTGGACCACGGTGCCGGTCGGCAGGTTCGCCAGCGGCAGGCAGTTGCCCACGGTGATCTCGGCCGTCGGGCCGGACATCACCATCGCGCCGACCTGCAGCCGGCTCGGGGCCAGGATGTAGGACTTGACGCCGTCGACGTAGTGCAGCAGCGCGATGTAGGCCGTGCGGTTCGGGTCGTACTCGATCGCGGCGACCTTGGCGGGGATCCCGTCGCGGGTGCGCTTGAAGTCGACCTTGCGGTACAGGCGCTTGGCCCCGCCGCCGCGGTGGCGGGAGGTCTTGCGCCCGCGGGCGTTGCGACCGCCGGACTTCTTGAGCCCCTCGACGAGGGTCTTCTCGGGCTCGGTCTTCGTGATCTCGGCGAAGTCCGGGTACGTCGCGAAGCGGCGTCCCGGGCTCGTCGGCTTGGGCTTGCGGATGGCCATCGGACTACCCCTCGAGGCCCTGGAGGCCCTGGAAGATCGGGATGGTGTCGCCCGGGCGCACCTGCACGATCGCCTTCTTCCACGCCCGCGTGCGGCCGGACGTGAGGCCGCGGCGCTTGGGCTTGGACTTGACCGACGAGGTGCGGACCGCGACGACCTTGACGTCGGGGAACAGCGCCTCGATGGACTGGCGGATCTGCGTCTTGTGCGCGTCCGGGTGGACGCGGAACGTGTACTTGTCGGCGGCGGCGAGCACGTAGCTCTTCTCGCTGACGACGGGACGGATGATGACCTGGCTGGGATCCATGGCTATGCCTCCGCCTGCTTGCCGGTGGCGCGGGCCGCGAGCGAGTCGAGGGCCGCCTGCGAGGCCAGCACGTTGGCCGCCCCGATGAGGTCGGCCACGCCGACGCCGTCGGCCGGCAGCACGCCGCGCACGCCCACGAGGTTGCGGAACGAGAGCGCCGCGCGGTCCTCGGCGTCGGTGAGGATCACCAGGACGGAGCCGGTGACGCCCCAGTCGCGGATCAGCTTCGCCGCGGCCTTCGTCGCGGGCGTGTCGAACGCGCCCGGGTCGAAGACGGCGAGCGTCTCGCGCTCGGCGTGGACGGAGAGGGCGCTGCGCAGCGCGGCGCGCTTCTCCTTGCGGTTGACCTTGACGGTGTAGCTGCGGGGCGAGGGCCCGAAGACCGTGCCGCCGCCCGTCCAGATGGGGCTGCGGCTCGAGCCGGCGCGGGCGCGGCCCGTCCCCTTCTGACGCCACGGCTTGGCGCCGCCGCCGCGGACCTCGCCGCGGGTCTTGGTCGAGTGGGTGCCCTGGCGCCGCGCGTTGAGCTCCGCGCGCACGGACTCGTGCACGAGCGGGCCGTTGAACGGGGCGCCGAAGGCGGCCTCGTCGAGCTCGACGGCGTTGCCGCCGCCCAGGTTCTGGGCCTTGGGGCTAGGCATCGGTGCGGACCTCCACCACGCCGTTGCGCGGGCCCGGGACCGAGCCGCGCACGAGCATGAGGTTCTGCTGGGGGTCGAGCTGGACGATCTCCAGCCCCTTCTGCGTCACGCGCTTGTTGCCCATCTGGCCGGGGCCGCGGATGCCCTTCATCACGCGGGCGGGCCAGGCGGAGGCGCCGATGGAGCCCGGCGCGCGCTTGTTGTGCGAGCCGTGGGACTTGGGCCCGCTGGCGAAGTTGTGACGCTTGATGGTGCCCTGGAAGCCCTTGCCCTTGGAGGTGCCGGAGATCTTCACGCGCTGGCCGGCCTCGAAGGCCTCCACGGTGACGGTCTCGCCGACCTGCAGCTCGCCGGCCTCGTCGCGGAACTCCACGAGGTGGCGGTGCGGGCCGGCGTCGGCCTTCTTGAGGTGGCCGAGCTCGGCCTTGGTCAGGTGCTTCTCCTTGGCCACGCCGAACGCGAGCTGGACGGCGTTGTAGCCGTCGCGGTCGCCCGCGCGGATGGCGGTGACGGGACAGGGACCGGCCTCGAGGACCGTGACGCGCTCGACGCGGCCGTCCTCGAGGAACACCTGCGTCATGCCGAGCTTCTTGGCGAGGATCGCAGGCATGTCAGCCGACCAGCTTGATCTCGATGTCGACGCCGGCGGGCAGGTGGTCCAGGCGCTGGAGCGAGTCGACGGTCTTGGGCGTCGGCTGGTGGATGTCGATGAGCCGCTTGTGGGTGCGGATCTCGAAGTGCTCCTGCGAGTCCTTGTCCTTGAAGGGGGAGCGGATCACGGCATAGACGTTGCGCTCCGTCGGGAGCGGCACGGGACCGGACACGGTCGCGCCCGTGCGGGTCGCCGTCTCGACGATCTCCTTGGCCGCAGACTCGATGGCCGACGTGTCGTAGGCCTTGAGGCGGATGCGGATCTTGTTCTGGGTGGCGGTCGCCATGGGTGCGGGGTTCTTTCCGTCTGCCGTCTGGTGTGTGCTTCTCGATGCGGTCCTGCGCGCCGGAGAGGTGTCCTCCTGGCGCACCGAAGGCGGGCCCCTTGAACTTCAGGGCCCGCCCCTGGTCGTATCCGTCGGTGTCCTGCCCTACTTGATGACTTCAGTCACGACGCCCGAGCCGACCGTCCGGCCGCCCTCGCGGATCGCGAAGCGGAGGCCCGGGTCCATGGCGATGGGCTGGATCAGGTCGATCTCCATCTGGACGTTGTCGCCGGGCATGACCATCTCGACGCCCTCGGGCAGCTGCGCCGAGCCCGTCACGTCGGTGGTCCGGAAGTAGAACTGCGGGCGGTACCCGGTGAAGAACGGCGTGTGACGGCCGCCCTCCTCCTTCTTGAGGACGTAGACCTCGGCCTTGAACTGCGTGTGCGGGGTGATCGACCCCGGCTTGCACAGCACCTGGCCGCGCTCGATGTCCTCACGCTTGGTGCCTCGGAGCAGGCAGCCGACGTTGTCGCCGGCCTGGCCCTGGTCGAGGATCTTGCGGAACATCTCGACGCCGGTGACCACCGTGGTCGTGGTGTCCCTGATGCCCACGATCTCGACGTTGTCGCCGGTGTTGACGATGCCCTGCTCGATGCGGCCAGTGGCCACCGTGCCGCGACCCGTGATCGAGAAGACGTCCTCGACCGGCATCAGGAACGGCTTGTCGAGCTCACGGATGGGCTCGGGGATGTAGGAGTCGAGCTGCTCGGCGAGCTCGAGGATCTTGCCCTTGTACTCCTCGTCCCCCTCGAGCGCCTTCAGCGCGGACCCGACCACGAACGGGATGTCGTCGCCCGGGAAGTCGTACTCGGACAGCAGCTCGCGGACCTCGACCTCGACGAGCTCGAGGAGCTCCTCGTCGTCGACCATGTCGGCCTTGTTGAGGAACACGACGATGTAGGGCACGCCGACCTGACGGGCGAGCAGGATGTGCTCACGCGTCTGGGGCATGGGGCCGTCGGCCGCGGACACCACGAGGATCGCGCCGTCCATCTGCGCGGCGCCCGTGATCATGTTCTTCACGTAATCCGCGTGACCCGGGCAGTCCACGTGCGCGTAGTGGCGGTTCTCCGTCTGGTACTCGACGTGGGAGGTCGCGATCGTGATGCCGCGCTCCTTCTCCTCGGGCGCGTTGTCGATCTCCGCGAAGGAGCGCGCCTCCCCGCCCATCTTCTCCGCGAGGACGGTGGTGATGGCAGCGGTCAGCGTCGTCTTGCCGTGGTCGATGTGACCGATGGTCCCGACGTTCACGTGCGGCTTGCCGCGCTCGAACTTCTCCTTTGCCACTTCTGTTCGCTCCTCTTCAGTCTCGTTCGTGGGGATCCGCGTAGGCGAACCCCATCAAGCTATCGAATGTAGGCGGGGTCCCGTCGTCCGGCCGACTAGGCCGGAACGGGCTCCCCGGTCCGCCCCTCGGCGATCTTGTCCGCCAGGTTCGGCGGGACCTCCTCGTACTTCTCGAACTGCATCGTCGAGCTCGCGCGACCCTGCGTGTTGGACCGCAGGTCCGTCACGTAGCCGAACATCTCGCTCAGCGGGACGAAGGCCGTGACGGCCAGGGCGTTGCCCTGCCGGTCCTGGCCCTCGATGCGGCCGCGGCGGCGGCTCAGGTCGCCGATGACGTCGCCGAGGAACTCCTCGGGCGTCGTGACCGTGACCTTGAACACCGGCTCGAGCAGCACGGGCTTCGCGCGGCGCGTGGCCTCCTTGAACGCGAGCGAGCCCGCGACCTTGAAGGCGATCTCCGACGAGTCCGTCTCGTGGTACTTGCCGTCCGTCAGGGTCACGCGGATGTCGACCATGGGGTAGCCGGCCTTGACGCCGGTCTGCATGGCCTCCGAGCAGCCCTTCTCGATCGCCGGGATGAACTCGGTGGGGACCGAGCCGCCCTTGATCTTGGAGACGAAGTCGAAGCCCTCGCCGGGGATCGGCTCCACGTTGATGTAGACGACGCCGTACTGGCCGGAGCCGCCCGTCTGCTTGACGAACTTGCCCTCGACCTTCTCGGCCGTGCCGCGGATGGTCTCGCGGTAGGAGACCTGCGGCTTGCCGACGTTCGCCTCGACGTTGAACTCGCGGCGCATGCGGTCCACGAGGATCTCGAGGTGCAGCTCGCCCATGCCGGAGATCTCCGTCTGGCCCGTCTCCTCGTTCGTCTGGACGACGAAGGTGGGGTCCTCCTCGGCCAGGCGGCCGAGGGCGACGGACATCTTCTCCTGGTCGGACTTGGTCTTCGGCTCGACGGCCACCTTGATGACCGGCTCGGGGAACGTCATCGACTCGAGCTTGATCGGCTTGTCCGGCGCGGCCAGCGTGTCGCCGGTGACGATCTGCTTGATGCCCACGCCCGCGGCGATGTCCCCGGAGTAGACCTCCTGGACCTCCTCGCGGTCGTTCGCGTGCATCATCAGCAGACGGCCGACGCGCTCGGTCTTGCCCGAGCCGACGTTGAGGATCCGCCCGCCGGCCTCGAGCTTGCCCGAGTAGACGCGGAAGTACGTGAGCTTGCCGACGAAGGGGTCGGCCATGATCTTGAACGCGAGCGCGCTGAACGGCGCCGAGTCGTCGGCCTCGCGGGTGGCGGGCTCGCCGTCCGACCCGTCCCTGTTGGGCACGAAGCCCTCCATCGGGGGGACGTCGAGCGGGCTCGGGAGGTAGTCGATGACCGCGTCGAGCAGGGGCTGCACGCCCTTGTTCTTGAACGCCGAGCCGCAGAAGACGGGCGTCATGTCGATGGCCAGCGTCGCCTTGCGGATCGCGGCCTTGAGCTGGGCGAGCGGCACGTCCCCGTGCTCGAGGTAGGCCTCGGCGAGGTCGTCGTCGTAGGTCGAGACGACGTCGATGAGGTGCTCGCGCGCGGCCTCGGCCGCGTCGCGGTGCGTCTCGGGGATCTCGACGATGTCGAGGTCCTTGCCCAGGTCGTCCTTGTAGAGGATGGCCTTCATCCCGAGCAGGTCGACGATGCCCACGAAGTCGGCCTCGGACCCGATCGGCAGCTGCACCGGGACGGCGTTGGCGCCCAGGCGGTCGATCATGGTCTCGACGGAGCGCTCGAACGACGCGCCCATGCGGTCCATCTTGTTGACGAAGGCGATGCGCGGGACGGAGTACTTGTCCGCCTGGCGCCAGACCGTCTCGGACTGGGGCTCGACGCCGGCGACGGAGTCGAAGACGGCGATCGCGCCGTCGAGCACGCGCAGGGAGCGCTCCACCTCGACGGTGAAGTCGACGTGCCCAGGCGTGTCGATGATGTTGATCCGGTGGCCCTCCCACTCGCAGGTGGTGGCCGCGGAGGTGATGGTGATCCCCCGCTCCTGCTCCTGCTCCATCCAGTCCATCGTGGCGGCGCCCTCGTGGACCTCACCGATCTTGTAGGTGCGCCCCGTGTAGTACAGGATGCGCTCCGTGGTGGTGGTCTTGCCGGCGT
>JAXDGY010000069.1:0-3186 GCA_034664785.1 Solirubrobacteraceae bacterium | reverse complement strand
GGGGGGCCCGCCCGGGCCCCGCGCCCGTCTGATCAGCGGACGCCTGCCGACGCGGGCGCCGCGGACTCGTCGCCCGTGCCGGGCATACCGTCCGGCGGCTCCCCGCCGTCCTCGCGGTCGGCGCGCAGCGATGCGGCGATCGACACGGCCAGCGCGAGCACGATGACCCCGAGCGAGAGCGCGACCGGGATGTGCACGAGCCACTCGAGCAGCATCTTGGCGCCGATGAAGATCAGGATGAACGCGAGGCCGATCCCCAGGTAGCGGAAGCGGTCCGACGCACCGGCCAGCAGGGCGTAGAGCGCGCGCATGCCGAGCAGCGCGAAGGCGTTGGCGCTGAACACGATGAACGTGTCGGTCGTGATGCCGAAGATCGCCGGGATCGAGTCCACGGCGAAGATCACGTCGGCGGCCGCGACGGCGAAGACGACCACCAGCAGGGGCGTGGCGTAGCGCTTGCCGTCGCGCTTGACGGTGAGCCTGCCGTCCTCGTAGTCGTCGGTGACCGGCATCAGGCGCCGCGCCAGGCGGACGCCCGGGTTCGTGTCCGGGTTGAAGGAGCCGTGGTCCTCGCGGTGCAGGGCCATCCGGACGCCCGTGACGAGCAGGATCGCGCCGAAGACGTAGAGCACGAAGTGCAGGGAGTCCACGAGCTCGGCGCCCGCGGCGATGAAGATGAACCGCAGGACGAGCGCCAGGACGATGCCGATCTCCAGGACCTTCTGGCGGTGGGTGTCCGGCACGGACATGGCCCCGAAGATCAGGGCGAAGACGAACAGGTTGTCCAGCGACAGCGAGCGCTCGAGCAGGTAGCCCGTGAGGAACTCGCCGCCGGGCCCTGACCCGCCGATCCCCCAGATCAGGCCGCCGAAGGCCAAGGCGACCGCGATCCACGCGACCGACCACACCACGGCGCGGCGGATGGGCGGGCTGACCTCGCCCTTGCGCTCGAAGAACTTGAAGTCGACCAGGAAGGCGACCGCGATGAACGCGACCAGCGCGCCCCAGCCGAGGAGGGAGACGTCCACGGGCTAGCGGGCCGACGGGCGGACGGCGGGGGACGGGGCGGCGTCGGGGGGATGGAAGATGAGCACGCTCTTAGGATGGCAGGGTCGCCTGAGACGGCGCGTCGACCCCGCGTACCCGACCCCGCGACCCCACTCGCGTTCGCCGACGCTGGGTCGCCGACGGCTGTGGGCGCCGTCTACCGCTCGACGCTGAGCGCGCCGTCGGCGTGCTGCGGCGGCCCCTCGGGGCCGCTGTCGGCGTCGTGCACGTTGCCCACCGGCACCGCCTCGCGCGGCGGGTGCTCGAGGGACTGCAGGTAGCGGTCGGCCATCCGGGCGGCCTGGCGGCCCTCGTTGATCGCCCACACGATGAGCGACTGGCCGCGGCGGCAGTCGCCGGCCGCGAAGACGCCCTGCTCCGAGGTCTCGTAGACGGGCGCGGCCGCGTTGCCGCGCGCGTCCTTGGCGACGCCGAGCTGGTCGAGCAGCGCCTGCTCGGGGTGCAGGAAGCCCATGGCCAGCAGCACGAGGTCGGCCTTCAGCTCGCCGTCCGTCCCGGGCACCGCACCGAACGGCGGGCGGTCCTCGGCCCGCGCGTGGCGCAGCCCGGTCACCCGGCCGTCCTCACCGACGAACTCGGTCGTGACGATCGAGTAGTCCTGCTCGGCCTTGCCGACCGCCTGGCCCTCCTCCATGGCGTAGGAGAGCCGGTACTTCTGCGGCCACAGCGGCCACGGGGTGCGGTCGTCGGGACGGTGCTCGGGCGGGTGGGGCAGCAGCTCGAGCTGCGTGACCGACGCGGCGCCCTCGCGCAGCGAGTTGCCCACGCAGTCGGCGCCCGTGTCGCCTCCGCCGATGACGATCACGTGCTTGCCCGCGGCCGTGATCTCGCGCGGCTCGGGCGCGGCGGCGCGCGGCGCGGGGCCGAACTCGCCCGCGGCCCAGCGGTTGCGCACGTACAGGTAGTCCATCGCGAAGTGCACGCCGTCGAGCTCGCGGCCGGGCGCCGGCAGGTCGCGCGGGACCCGCGAGCCCGTGGCGAGGACCACGGCGTCGAACTGATCGCGCAGCTCCTCGACCGTCACGTCGGTGCCGACGTCCACGCCGCAGCGGAGCTCGACGCCCTCGGCGAGCACCTGCTCGACGCGGCGCTCGATGACCCACTTCTCGATCTTGAAGTCCGGGACGCCGAACCGGATCAGCCCGCCCGGCGCCTCGTCACGCTCGAAGAGCACGACGGCGTGGCCGGCGCGGCGCAGCTGCTGGGCGGCGGCCAGGCCCGCAGGGCCGGAGCCGATCACCGCGACGGCGCGGCCGGTCTCGACCGCCGGCGGCTGCGGCACGACAGTGCCGTCGGCCCAGGCGCGGTCGATGATCGAGTTCTCGATCTGCTTGATCGTGACCGCGTCGCCCTCGCGGATCTCCAGCACGCAGGCGGCCTCGCACGGGGCCGGGCACAGGCGGCCGGTGAACTCGGGGAAGTTGTTGGTCGCGTGCAGCTGGCGGATGGCGTCCGGCCAGCGATCGCGGTAGACGAGGTCGTTCCAGTCCGGGATGAGGTTCCCCAGCGGGCACCCGTTGTGGCAGAACGGCACGCCGCACTCCATGCAGCGCGCGCCCTGGTCCTGCAGCTCGGCGACGGGGCGCTCCTGGAGGAACTCCTTGTAGTCGTCGACGCGGTCCTCGGGGTCGCGGTAGACGACGCCGGCGCGATGGATCTTCAGGAACGCACCGAGCTCGCCCATCACTCGCCGTCCCCGGTCCGGGTGTCGGGGACCCCGACGACGTCGGCGGTCTCCCCCTCGAACTCGTCGGCCCGCGGCGGCTCGCCGGCGGCGGCGGCCTCCTCGTCGGCCAGCTCGGCCAGCACGCGCTTGTAGTCGGCGGGGAAGACCTTCACGAACTGCGCCCGCGAGGCCTCCCAGCCGGCCAGGACCCGCTCGCCCAGCGTGGAGCCGGTGCGGCGCACGTGCTCCTCGATCAGCGACCGGCACTCGATCGCGTCGGCCTCGTCCATCGCCTCGAGCTGGTCGAGCATCGCGGGGTTGACCTTGGAGCGCAGCTCCCCGTCGGGGTCGAGCACGTAGGCGATGCCGCCGCTCATGCCGGCGGCGAAGTTGCGCCCGGTGCGCCCGAGGACGACCACGCGGCCGCCGGTCATGTACTCGCAGCCGTGGTC
>JAXDGY010000068.1:0-4316 GCA_034664785.1 Solirubrobacteraceae bacterium | reverse complement strand
GCGGGCAAGTGTACGCGCCACCTGTGATCATCCGGGCCGCCCTGCAGCGCCACCGCTACGGATCGCACCGCCACCAGTTCGCCGACCTGCACCTCCCCGCGGAGGCCGCCGGCGGCCCGCTGCCGGTGGCCGTGGTGGTCCACGGCGGCTTCTGGCGGGCGCGCTACGGGCTGGAGCTCATGAACGCCCTGTGCGCCGACCTGACAGGCCGCGGCTGGGCCGCCTGGAACCTCGAGTACCGCCGCCTCGGGCGCCGCAGCGGCGGCGGGGTCCCGGCGACGCTCGACGACGTCGCGGCGGCGATCGACCACCTCGCGGCTCTCGACGCGCCGCTCGACCTCGCGCGCGTGGTGAGCATCGGCCACTCCGCGGGCGGTCAGCTGGCGCTGTGGGCGGCGTCGCGGGCGGACCCGCGGGTGCGGCTCGCCGGCGCCGTCGGCCAGGCCGCGGTCTGCGACCTGGAGCGCGCGGCCGAGCTGCAGCTGGGTGCCGGCGTGGTGGAGGCCTTCTGCGGCGGCACGCCGCTCGTCCGCCGCGACGCCTACCGCCTGGCGTCCCCGGCCGCGCGGCTGCCGCTCGGCGTGCCGCAGCTGCTCGTCCACGGGGAGGCCGACGACACCGTCCCCTCCGAGCTCAGCGTCCGCTACGCGCAGGCCGCGCGCGCAGGCGGGGACGAGGTCACGCTCGTGCTGCGCTCCGCCGACGGGCACTTCGAGCACCTCGACCCGGGCAGCGTGGCCTGGGGCGCGGTGGTGGCGTGGCTGGAGCGCTTCGCGTGAGCGCCGTCCCGTCCCGCGAGGACGTCCTCGCGCTCGACGCGGCCGACGGGCTCGCGCGCTTCCGGGACGCCTTCCGCTTCGACGACCCCGACGTGGTCTACGTCGACGGGAACTCGCTCGGGCGCCTCCCGCACGCCACGGCCGCGCTGCTGCGCGAGCTGGTCGACACCTGGGGGTCGGAGCTGGTGGAGGCCTGGGAGGACTGGATCGACCTGCCCGTGCGCGCCGGCGACGCGCTGGGGACCGCGCTGCTCGGCGCGCGGCCGGGGGAGACGCTGGTCTGCGACAGCGTCACGGTGAACCTCCACAAGCTCACGCGGGCCGCCCTCGACGGCGTGGAGGCGTCGCGGCCGGTGGTCGCGTGGCGCGGGGACTTCCCGACGGACCGCTACGTCGTGGAGAGCCTCGGGCGCGCGGTGCTGTGGTGCGACGGCACCCCCGAGGCGGCGCAGGTCGCCGCGCTCGCGGCGGCCCGCCCGGCGCTGGTGCTCTGCTCGCTGGTCGACTACCGCTCCGGCGCGCTCGCCGACCTCGCGGGCGTCACCGCGGCCGCGCACGATGCGGGGGCGCGCGTCCTGTGGGACCTCAGCCACGCGGTGGGCGCCGTCGCCGTCGACCTCCCCGCGGCCGGCGCCGACCTGGCGGTGGGCTGCACGTACAAGTACCTGTGCGCCGGCCCGGGGGCGCCCGCCTTCCTCTGGGTGCGGGAGGACCTCGCGGACGGGCTGCGCTCCCCGCTGCCCGGGTGGTTCGGGCAGGCCGACCAGTTCGCGATGGGCCACGGCCACGTCCCCGCGACGGGCGTGTCGCGCTTCCTGGCCGGCACGCCGCCGATCCTCGCGCTGGCCGCCGTCGAGCCGGGGGTGGCGCTGCTCGCCGAGGCCGGGATGGACGCGGTCCAGGCCAAGGGCCGGGCGCTCACGGCGCTCGCCGTCGAGCTGCACGACGCATGGCTCGAGCCGCTCGGCTTCGCGCTGGGCAGCCCCCGCGACGCGGCGCGCCGCGGGGCCCACGTCGCGCTGCGCCACCCGGACGCGTGGCCGATCTGCCGCGCGCTGATCGAGCGGGCGCGCGTCGTGCCCGACTTCCGCGCGCCGGACGTCGTACGCCTCGGCTTCCCCGCGCTGACCACGCGCTTCGCGGACGTCTGGGACGCGCTGGACCGCCTGCGCGCGCTCGTGGTCGCCGGGGAGCACGAGCGCTTCGCCGGCGCCGCCCGGCGCGTGACCTAGGCTGGCAGCCGTGCGCCGGCTCGCCGCGCTTCCCGTCCTCGTCGGGCTGGGGCTCCTCGTCCTCCTGGCCGGCTGCGGCGGCGGCCGCGGTCCCGCTCCGACGGCGCCGCCCGCGACGCTGCAGACCGCCGTCGGCCCCGTCCGGCGGCCGCACGGCATCCGCCGCCCGCACGGGTCGCACCACGGACCGGTGCCGATCCTGATGTACCACGTCGTCGGCGCGCCGCCCGTCGGGGCGGCGTACCCCGCGCTGTTCGTGACGCCGGCTCTCTTCGCCGCGCAGATGCACGCGCTGCGCGCCGCGGGATGGACCGCCGTGACCCTCGGCGAGGCCTACCGATCGTGGCACGGCGGGCCGGGCCTGCCGTCCCGGTCCGTCGTCGTGTCGTTCGACGACGGCTACCGCGGGCAGGCCACCGCGGCGGCGCGGATCCTGGGCGCGCTGGGCTGGCCCGGCGTCCTCGACCTCGAGGTCCACAACCTGCACGTCGCGGGCGGGCTGCATCCGTTGGAGGTGCGGCGGATGCTGGCCGCGGGATGGGAGCTCGCGTCCCACACGCTGACCCACCCCGACCTGACCACGGTCGACGCGGCGCGCCTGCGCCGCGAGCTCGCCGGATCGCGGGCCCTGCTGGGCAGCCGGTTCGGCGTCGACGTGCGCTTCTTCTGCTACCCCGCGGGCCGCTTCGACGCGCGCGTCGAGGCCGCCGTGCGGGCCGCGGGCTACGAGGCGGCGACGACCGAGGTCCCCGGCACGGCCTCCGCCACGAGCCCGCCGTACGCGCTGCCGCGGATCCGCGTGGACGGCGGCGAGTCGCCGGCGGCGCTGCTCGCCGCGCTCGGGGCGGCGTAGGCGCCACCCTCCCGCTGGTCGTCCGATGCGGAAGCGACCGGGGCCGGTCGGCATGCCGTGACTAGGGTTGGCGCGTGGATGTTCCGCAGACCCGGTACGCACGCAGCGGTGATCTGCGGATCGCCTACCAGGTGGTGGGCGAGGGCCCGGTCGACATCGTGCTCGTCCCGGCGTTCCTGTCGAACATCGAGATCGCGTGGGAGATGCCGGGGGTGGCGGCGTTCCTGCACCGGCTCGCCGCGTTCGCCCGCCTGATCGTGTTCGACCGCCGCGGGACGGGGATGTCCGACGGCGTGGCCGGCGCCTCGCCGTTGGAGGAGCAGATGGACGACGTGCGCGCGGTGATGTCGGCGGTCCGGTCGTCGCAGCCTGCCCTCCTGTCGGCCGCCGAGGGCTGCGGTCTCGCCGCCATGTTCGCGGCCTCGCACCCGGCTGCGGCGCGGGCGCTGGTCATGCTGTCGCCGCTGGCCCGTCTCGTGCGCGCGCCGGGCTACGGGTGGGCGCCCACCCGCGAGCAGCGGGCCGCGATGATGGAGCGCGTCATCGAGCGCTGGGGGACGGGCTCGACGGATCAGCCGTGGGCCATGTCGGCCGGCGCCGATCCTGCGTTCTGGCAGCTTCTGGGGCGCTACCAGCGCCTGTCGATGAACCCCGCCGCCGCTGCCGCGGGGCTGGCCGCGGTCGGCGAGATGGACGTGCGTGAGCTCCTGCCCACCATCCAGTGCCCGGCCCTCGTCGTGCGCCGCGCCGATGATCCGGACTTCGACGAGCGACACTCGCGGTACGTCGCCGAGCACATCCCGGGCGCTGCGTACGTCGAGCTTCAGCCCGTCGACTCCGCGTGGCTGGGCCTGGACGACGAGCTCGCCGACGAGATCCAGCAGTTCCTCACGGGCGCGCGGCCCCCGGTCGTCAGCGACCGCGTGCTCGCGACCGTGCTCTTCACCGACATCGCCGGGTCGACCATGCAGGCGGCGGAGCTCGGCGACCGCCGCTGGCGCGTGCTGCTGGAGCGGCACGACCGCGTCGTGCGGGAGGAGGTGGATCGCCAGCGCGGACGCTTGGTCAAGTCGCTCGGCGACGGGGCCCTCGCCGTGTTCGACGGTCCGAGCCGGGCGATCAGCAGCGCCACCGCGATCCGCGACCGGGTCCGCGATCTCGGTCTCGAGATCCGCGCCGGACTCCACACCGGCGAGTGCGAGCTGTTGCCTGACGACGATGTCGGCGGCCTCGCTGTCCACATCGGCGCGCGCATCAGCAGCCTCGCCGGACCAAGCGAGGTGCTCGTCAGCAGCACGGTCCACGACCTCATCGTCGGCTCCGGCCACGCATTGGCCGACCGCGGTCACCACGACCTCAAAGGCGTCCCCGGACCCTGGCGGATCTACGCGGTGGCGACCTAGACGGCCTGCGCGTCGCAGCACCCTGCGACACCTGGGCAACGCGACGACC
>JAXDGY010000067.1:0-11439 GCA_034664785.1 Solirubrobacteraceae bacterium | reverse complement strand
AGGGCAAGCCGGCGCCGGACAGCTTCCTGCGCGCCGCCGAGCTGCTCGGCCTGACGCCGAAGGCCGGCGCCGTGTTCGAGGACGCCCAGGCCGGCGTGCAGGCCGGCCGCGCCGGCGGCTTCGGCCGCGTGGTCGGGGTCGACCGCGGCGGCAACGCCGAGGCCCTGCGCGCCCACGGCGCCGACGTCGTGGTCCGCGACCTCGCGGAGCTGCTGTCGTGAGCGAGGAGCGGTTCTTCCCCGTCGAGCCATGGCACGTGCGCGAGACCCACCTCGACCCTGACCAGCTCGCGCGCGCGGAGTCCACGTTCGCCCTGTCCAACGGCCACATCGGGCTGCGCGGCAACCTCGACGAGGGCGAGCCGCGGGGACTGAACGGGACCTACCTCAACGCCTTCTACGAGTCCTACCCGCTGGCCTACGGCGAGCGCGGCTTCGGCTTCGCCGAGGACGGCCAGGCGATCGTCAACGTCACCGACGGCAAGGTCATCCACCTGCTCGTGGAGGACGAGCCCGTCGACGTGCTGCGCGGCGAGGTCCTCGACCACGAGCGGGTGCTCGACCTGCGCGCGGGGATGCTGCAACGCCGCATGCACTGGCGCTCGGCCTACGGCCACGAGGTCCGCCTGCGGACCGAGCGCCTGGTGAGCTTCACCCAGCGCTCGATCGCGGGCATCTCGTACGAGATCGAGGCGGTCGACCGCCCGGTGCGCGTCGTCCTGCAGTCGAACCTCATCGCCAACCAACAGGCCGCAGAGCCGTCCGGCGACCCGCGCCGGGCCCGCGACCTCGGCAACGTGCTCGTCCCCCGCCTGTCCGTCGCCCACGACACCCGCGTCGTGCTCGCCCACTCGACCCGGGCCAGCGGGCTCAGCGAGGCCGCAGGGATGGACCACGTCCTGGACGAGCGCCAGGACATGCGCCACCACACCTACGCCGAGGACGACCTCGGGCGGGTCACGATCTCCGTCCGCCTGGAGCCGGGCCACCCCCCGCTGCGCCTGATCAAGTTCCTCGCCTACCACTGGTCCTCGCGCCAGACCACCGATTGGCTCCGCGACCAGGTCGACGCCAGCCTCGAGGGAGCGCTGGCCGAGGGCTGGGACGGCCTGGTGGCCGCGCAGCGCAGGTTCCTCGACGACTTCTGGAGCCGCGCCGATGTCGAGCTCGACGGCGACGGCGAGGTCCAGCAGGCGCTGCGCTTCGCGCTCTTCCACGTCCTGCAGGCCGGGGCGCGCGCGGAGGGGCGGGCCATCCCGGCCAAGGGGCTGACGGGCCCCGGCTACGACGGCCACGCCTTCTGGGACACGGAGGCCTTCGTGCTGCCCGTCATGACCTACGTGCAGCCCGACGTGGTCCGCGACGCGCTGCGCTGGCGCCACTCCACGCTGCCGCTCGCGCTCGAGCGGGCCGCCCAGCTCGGGGCCAAGGGGGCGCTGTTCCCCTGGCGCACGATCCACGGCGAGGAGTGCTCGGGCTACTGGCCCGCGGGGACCGCGGCGGTCCACGTCGACGCCGACGTCGCCGAGGCGGTGCGCCGCTACATCGACGCGACCGGCGACGAGGAGTTCGCGGCGCTGGAGGGCGGCGAGCTGCTCGTGGAGACCGCGCGGTTCTGGCAGAGCACGGGCTCCTACGACCACGAGGGCATGTTCCGGATCGACGGGGTCACCGGCCCCGACGAGTACTCCGCCCTGGTCGACAACAACGTCTACACCAACCTCATGGCCCAGGCGAACCTCCGCGCCGCCGCCGAGGTCGTCGACCGCCACGAGGAGCTCTCCGAGCGCCTCGGCGTCGACGCCGACGAGCCGGAGCGCTGGCGCGCGTCCGCCGACGCGGTCCACATCCCCTACGACCAGCGGCTGCGGGTCCACCCCCAGGACCAGGACTTCCTGACCCACGCCGTCTGGGACTTCGAGCACACGCCGCCCGAGACCTACCCGCTCCTGCTGCACTACCCCTACTTCCAGCTGTACCGCAAGCAGGTCATCAAGCAGGCCGACCTGGTGCTGGCGCTGCATCTGCGCGGGGACGCCTTCACCGACGAGGAGAAGCGGCGGGACTTCGAGTACTACGAGGCGCTGACCGTCCGCGACTCGTCGCTGTCGGCCTGCTCGCAGGCCATCGTCGCCGCCGAGGTGGGCCACCTCGAGCTGGCCTACGACTACCTGCGCGAGGCCGCGCTCGTGGACCTGCACGACCTGCACCGCAACAGCGCGGACGGCCTGCACATCGCGTCGCTCGCCGGCGCCGTCCTGGCGGTCACCAACGGCCTGGGCGGGATGCGCGACACCAACGGCGGGCTGATCTTCCGCCCGCGCCTGCCCGCCGGGCTGGAGCGGCTGGCGTTCTCGATCGGCCTCAGGGACGGCCGGCTGCGGGTGGAGGTCCTGCCGCACGAGGCCCGCTACGAGCTGCTGTCGGGCACGGAGGTCGAGCTGCGGCATTTCGACGAGGCCGTGCACGTCCGCCACGGGCAGCACGAGACGCGCCCGATCCCGCCGCTGCACCGCCTCCCGCGTCCGCGCCAGCCCGCGGGCCGCGCGCCCGCGCGCCGCCCGCGGCCTCGGCGGATGGAGGGATGACCGGGCACGCCGACGCGCTGCGGGCGCGACGGCTTCGCAGTCCGGGGGCGCTGCTGGCCGGCGTGTGGCTGGTGGCGGTCGTCGCGATCTCGGCCACGCTGGGCTTCCGCGAGGGCCACCTGACGCAGGTCCTCGCATGCTCCCCCGCCCGCCTGGCCTCGGGCGACGCCTGGACGCTGCTGACCAGCGCGATGATCATCGACGGGCCCCCGGTCCCGCAGATCCTGGGCGCCGCGCTGGTCATCGCCCTCGTCGTGCAGGACTACGGGGCCCGCGTGCTGTGGGGCACGATGATCCTCGGCCACGTCGGCGCGACCCTGGTGGCCTACGCCGGCATCGGCCTGCTGTGGCTGGTCGACCGGGACGACGTGCGCTCCGTGGTGCACGCGCCGGACTACGGGATCTCGGCGATCTGGGCGGCCGCGCTCGGGGCGGTGGCCATCGCGGGCGCCCGCCCGCCCTCCTCCCATCCCCGCTTCGGCCTGGCCGTGGCGATCCTGTGCGTGCTGGTCCTCGTCGTGCTGATCCCGGCCCACGGCGAGCTGGCCGACGTGGAGCACCTGCTCGCGTTCATCCTGGGCGCGGGGGTCGGCCTCGCCCACCGCCGGACGCCGGCGATGGCGGCCGTGCAGCCCGGCGAGGACTCTCACGCTGCGCTCAGCGGCCGCTCCTAGGGTGGCCGGGTGCCACTTGTCACCCGCCCGGGGCGCGACCGCGCGCCGGTCCTGGCTGCACTGGCGACGGCAGTCGTCGGTGCCATCAACCTCGCCTCTGTCCTGAGCGCCGAGCTGCCGCTCCGCCTGCGCGGGCTGATGGCCTTCGCGCCGGCCCAGGAGATGCGCGTGGCCCACGCCCTCGCCCTGCCGGCGGGCCTGGCGCTGCTGGGCGCCGCGTGGCAGCTCGGGCGCCGCCGGCAGCGCGCCCTGCGCGCGGCCGTGATCCTGCTCGTCGCGTTGGGCGCCCTGGACCTCGCCCGCCGGCTGGAGATCGAGGAGGCACTGATCTCGTGGGGGTTGGCGGCCGCGTTGTGGCATGCCCGGGCGGCCTTCTGGGTGCGCCACGACTCCGACCGGCTCCGGGGCGCCGTCGGACGCGCCGGCGCCGGGCTCGCCGCCGCCGCCGTGACCGGCATCGGGGCGGTCGCGCTGGCCGCGCCGCACGCCCTCAGCCCCCTGCCCCTGCACCGCGTCCCGGGCGTCGCGGTGGGCCTGCTCACGCTGACCGCCCCCGGCCCGGGGTTCGCCGAGCCGTTCGGCTGGCTGCCGCTCGGCCTCGGGATGCTCGGCATCGCGGCCGTGGCGCGCGCGGCGGCACTCGTCCTGGCGCCGCTGCGCCCGGCCCGCCTCGCCACCGCCCTGGACCGGCGCCGGGCGGCGGCGCTGGTCCGCCGCCACGGGACGGACACCCTCAGCGCGTTCAAGCTGCGCGGCGACCTGCTGCGGCGCTGGTCACCGGACGGCCGCGCCATGGCCGCCTATCGCGTCCAGTGCGGGACGCTGCTGCTGGCCGGCGACCCCGTCGGGCCCGCGGACGCGATTCCCGGCCTGCTCGTCGACCTCGTGGCCTACGCCCGCGCCCACGGCCTCGCGCTCGGCGCGGTCGGCGCCAGCGAGGGCTTCGCCGCCGTCGCCCGCGACGCGGGCCTGCGCGGCGTCTACCTCGGCGACGAGGCGCTGCTGGACACGGGCGTCATGCCGCTCGAGGGCAAGCAGCGCAAGACGCTGCGCAAGGCCGTGCGGCGCGTGGCGCGCAACGGCTTCACCGCCGAGCTGCGGACGGCCGTGAGCCTCGACCCCGGCACGCTGGGCGCGCTCGAGGCGGTGAGCGACTGCTGGCGCGACGGCGCCCCGGAGCGCGGCTTCTCCATGGCGCACGACGCGCTCGTCGACGAGCTGCTGCCCGATGCCCTCGTGCTGCTCGCCCGCGACGGCGACGGCGCCGTGCGCGGCTTCCTGCACTTCGTCCCGGTCTTCGGCCGCGCGACGGTCTCGCTCGGCTTCATGCGCCGTGACCGCGAGACGCCCAACGGCCTCACCGAGTTCATGGTCGTCGAGGCCGCGCGCCTGCTGGGCGACGCGGGCGTCGCCGAGTTCTCCCTGAACTTCTCCGCCTACGGACGCTGGCTGCGCGAGCCGGCCAACGCGCCGCAACGGCTGCTGGCCCGGATCCTGCGCATCGGGGACCGCTGGTTCCAGGTCGAGCGCCTGCTGCGCTTCAACCAGCGCTTCCAGCCCCGCTGGCAGCCCCGGTACCTGCTCTACGAGCGTCACGCCCAGCTCCCGCGGATCGCCCTGGCCGCCATGCAGGCCGAGGGTCAGCTGCCCACGCCGCGGGCGCCGGCGCCGGTGCGCCGCCTCGCGGGGCGGCGCTACCCCGCCGCCGCCTGACAAAGGTACGGTTTGCCCTACCCCACCGTGGGGGCTACCCCCGGTGCGCCGACGGACCGTCAGGACGAGGATCCCGGTCCATGGCAACCCCCGTTCAGCTCGGCGATCAGGCCGTTGAACTGCCCCGGCTCGAGCTGCGGGGGCTCGCTCGACGCGCTGCGGTGCCTGCCGCCCTGGTGGCGGTCCTGGGGGGAACGCTCCTCTTGGGCGGTGGGCCGGCGCGCGCGTTCGCCGACGCGTTGGCCAGGGCCACCGAGGCGGACCCGCGCTGGATCGCGGCCGCGGCGGCCTTCGAGATCCTGTCCTTCACGGGGTACATCGTGCTGCTCTGGCTCGTCGGGGGGCGAGCTACCCAGCGCATCGATCTGCGCGCCAGCGCGCAGATCACGCTCGGGGGCGCCGCGGCCACGCGGCTGCTGCCGACCGCCGGTGTCGGCGGCGCAGTGCTCACGCTGTGGGCACTGCGCCGCTCCGGCCTGCCCTCCCGGGTGGCCACGCGGACGCTGCTGACCTTCCTGGTGCTGCTCTACGCCGTCTTCCTCGGGACGCTGCTCGTCGCAGGCGGCGCGCTGGCGCTCGGCCTCGCCCACAGCGACGGCCCCCGCGCGCTCGCCGCGGTGCCCGCCGCGGCGGCCGCCACCGCGATCCTGGCCGCCCTCGCAATGGCGGCGCTGACGCGCGGGGCCGGCGCCGACGCACGGGCCGCCCGCGGCCTCCTCCCCCGCGCCCGCGCCCGCGGCCACGAGATCGCCTTCGCCCTCGGCGCCGGTGTGCGCGGGGCGCTGCAGGTGCTCCGCACGGGCGACCCGCGACTGCTCGGCGCGCTCGCCTGGTGGACGTTCGACGCCGCCGTGCTGTGGGCGATGCTCCAGGCCTTCGGCGCGCCTCCCGGCCTCGCCGTCCTCGCGCTCGCCTACGTCCTGGGCCAGGTCGGCAACACGCTGCCGATCCCGGGCGCGGTGAGCGGCGGCATCGCGGGCGCCCTGATCGCGTTCGGCACGCCCGCCGAGATCGCCCTCGTCTCGGTCCTCGCCTACCGCGCGATCGCGATCTGGCTGCCGGCCCCCGTCGGCCTGGCCGCGCTCGGCTCCCTGCGCCGGACCCTCACGGCCTGGGGCAGGCAGGCTGCGCCTGTCGCTGCGCCGGAGGTCACCGGCCAGGTGCACGCCCGGCGCCCGCCGAGGGCACATCGCCCCGCTTGTGAAGGTGCGGTTGCCACTACTTGTCGAGGCGCCCTCGCCGCGTAGCTTTGGGCAGCGTGCCACTCTCACGCTTCGCCCGCATCGCGCGCTGGTGCGCCACGCACCGCCGCATCACCGTCCTCAGCTGGATCGTCGTCCTCATCGCCACCCAGGTGGCGGGGCACGCCGTCGGCCAGAAGCAGATCTCCAACGTGCGGCTGCCGGGCACCGAGGCCCAGCGCGCCTACGACCTGCTCGCCGACCACAACCCCAGCGCCAACGGGGACTCCGACTCGTTCGTCTTCAAGGCGCGCAGCGGCACCCTGTCCGCGCAACGCGACCGGATCGACACCGCCCTGGCCAAGGTCAAGGCCAACCCGGAGGTCGCCTCGGTCAGCAGCCCGCTGGCCCAGGGCGGCCAGCTCAGCAAGGACGGCCGGATCGGCGTCGCGACGGTCGTCTACTCGGGCACGGTCGACGAGGCGAAGGTGGACGACCTCAAGGCCGTGGAGACCGCCGGCTTCACCGCGCGCTCGCCGACCCTGCAGGTCGAGCACGGCGGCCCGGGCGGTGAGGTGGTCCGGTACGCCAACAGCCAGAGCTCCTCGGAGGGCATCGGCGTCCTGGCCGCCGCGGTGGTGCTCATCATCACCTTCGGCTCGCTCGTGGCCGCGGGCATCCCGCTGCTCACGGCGCTGTTCGCCCTCGGCTCGACCCTGGGCTGCATCTACCTGATCTCCCATGTCGTCGACACACCGGACTTCGCGTCCCAGCTCGCGGCGCTGATCGGCCTCGGCGTCGGCATCGACTACGCGCTGTTCGTGCTCACGCGCTACCGCGCGGAGGTGAAGGGCGGCCGTGACCGGCTGGAGGCCATCGAGGTGGCCAGCGACACCGCCGGCCGCACCGTGTTCTTCGCCGCGTGCACGGTGATCATCGCCCTGCTCGGCATGCTGCTGCTCGGCCTCAGCTTCCTGCACGGCGTCGCCATCGGCGCCGCCCTGGCCGTGCTGCTGACGATGGTCGGGGCGCTCACGCTGCTGCCCGCCCTGCTCATGGGCGCCGGCGGCTGGATCGACCGCCTGCACCTGCGGATCCCGCTGCCCGGCGCTCGCCGCCGGCGCGCCGAGAAGGCCGCCTCCGCCCGTCCCGACGGGGCCGCATGGGCCCGCTGGTCCGCCGGCGTCCAGCGCCGGCCGTGGCTGGCGGCGGGTGCGGCGCTGGCTGTCCTGCTGGCGCTGGCCGCGCCCGCCCTCGGCATGCGCCTCGGCACGAGCGACGCGAGCCTCGACCCGGCCGGGTCGACCACCAAGGCCGCGTACGGCCTGATCAGCGACGGCTTCGGCCCCGGCGTCAACGGCCAGTTCCTGCTCGCGACCAAGCTGCCCGCCAAGGGCGACGCCGCGGCCGCGCAGCAGATCGCCGCGGCGGCGAGGACCGACCGCGGCATCGCGTCCGTCTCGAAGCCGCAGCTGTCCAAGGACGGCCAGGTGGCGATCATCACGGCGTTCCCGAAGACGGGGCCGCAGGACCAGGCGACGACCGACACGCTGGACCGGCTGCGCAGCGACGTCCTGCCGCCCGCCGAGAAGGCCAGCGGCGCCACGGTGGAGATCGGCGGCCTGACGGCCTCCCAGGAGGACTTCACGCAGGTCGTCGCGAGCAAGCTGCCGGTGTTCATCGGCGCCGTGGTGCTCCTCAGCGCGCTGCTGCTGCTCGCGGTCTTCCGGTCGGTGATCATCCCGGTCAAGGCGGCCGTCATGAACCTCCTGTCGATCGGGGCCGCGCTCGGCGTGGTCACGCTGATCTTCCAGGAGGGCGTCGGGGCCGGGTTGCTCGGCATCGGGACCGGGCCGATCGAGTCGTTCGTGCCCGTGATGGTCTTCGCCATCGTCTTCGGGCTGTCGATGGACTACGAGATCTTCCTGATGTCCCGGATCCATGAGGAGTGGGAGCACACGGGCGACCCGCACCAGTCGGTCGGGCGGGGCCTGGCCACCACCGGCAAGGTGATCACGGCGGCCGCCTCGATCATGATCGTCGTCTTCGCGTCCTTCGCCCTGGGCGACGACCGGATCATCAAGCTCTTCGGGCTCGGGCTGGCCAGCGCCGTCCTGCTCGACGCGCTCGTCATCCGGTGCCTGCTCGTGCCCGCGCTGATGGAGATCTTCGGGCGCCGCGCCTGGTACATGCCGGCCTGGCTGGATCGGATCATCCCCCGTCTCGCGCTCGAGCGGCCCGAGACGCCGGTGGCGACGCCGCCGCGCGAAGAGCCCGCGGTCGAGAGGGTCTAGTCGGGTGAAGGGGCGGCGCGCGGCTACGGCCGCAGCCGCACCGGCAGGGTCTTGAGCTGGCTGACGAACGGCGACTCCGCCCAGGCGGGGTCGCCGTCGATCGCGATGGCGGGGTAGCGCGCGAGCGTCTCCTCCATCAGGACCCGCAGCTCCAGGCGGGCCAGCGCGGTGCCGAGGCAGAAGTGACGGCCGCCCGCGCCGAACGCCTGGTGCTCGGCGCGGCGCAGCAGGTCGAAGCGGTCCGGGTCCTCGTAGCGCGATTCGTCGCGGTTGGAGGACACGTACCAGAGCACGACCTTGTCGCCCTTGCGGATGGTCTGCCCGCCGAGCTGCGTGTCGCGGGTCGCCGTGCGGCGGAAGTGCGCGAAGGCCGGGAACATGCGCAAGGACTCCTCGACCGCGTCCGGGACCAGCGACGGGTCGTCGAGCAGCAGCCGGCGCTGGTCGGGGCGCTCCATGATCGCGCGCATGCCGCTGCAGTACGTCGCCTTGGTCGAGTCGTTGCCCGCGGCGACCAGCAGGAAGAAGCCCATGACGATCTCGTGCTCCTGCAGGCCCTGCCCGTCGAGCTCGGCGTGGACCAGGACGCTCATGAGGTCGTCGGTGGGGTGCTCGCGCCGCGCGGCGATGAGGCGCGAGCAGCGCTCGAAGATCTCCGGGACGTCGCGCTGCATGACGGTGTCGACGCCCTCCGGGTTGAGGTCCGGATCCCCGGCGCCCAGCGTCGTGTTCATCAGCCGCGCCCAGATCGCGTCGTCCTCGGGCGGGATGCCCATGAAGCTCCCGATCACCCGCGAGACGACGGGCTGCGCCACGTCGGTCACGAGATCGCAGGTCTCGCGTCCGTCGAGCCGGTCGAGGACGCCCGTGGTGATCGCGCGGATCTCGTCCTCGTGCTCGGCGATGCGCTTCGGGGTGAAGCCGCGCTGGAACAGCGACTTCAGGCGGTCGTGCTTCGGCGGGTCCATCCCGATGAACATCGCCGAGACGAGCTCGACGGGCATGATCGCGTTGGTCAGCGCCGTGATGCCGGTCGCCGACGAGTAGGTCTCCCAGTCGCGGCTGACCGCGTGGACGTCGTCCGCCCGCGTGACCGACCAGAAGCCCGCCTCCTCGGGGTACTCGGTGATCTCCGCGCTCCAGTGCACGGGGCACTGCGCGCGCAGCTGCGCGAAGACCTGCGTCGGCGGCCCGTCGACCCAGTGCTCGCGCTCCCCGAGGAGGAGGTCCTGCAGCGGCGGGGTCTGGTCGACGGCCATGGTGGCGGGCCTCCGGGAGGGGACGGGCGGACGCGGCCGACCGTAGCGCGCCGAGCGGGCCGGGGCCAGAAGGACGCCGCCAACCGCGCACCCGCCGCACCGTTCCCGGGTCCCGCGGCGGTCAGCTGTTCTGACCGTCGTCCGCGTCGGCGAGGTTCAGCAGCGCAGCGGTGTGGGTCATCTCCACCACGCGACGCACGGCCCCGTTGCCGATGCGGATCGCCAGCTCCCACCCGTCCTCGCGAGCCTCCGTGCTCAGCTTGAGCAGCAGCCGCAGGCCCGACGAGTCGCAGAAGACGAGATCGCGCAGGTCGAGGACCACGACGCCCGCGCCGTGGTGCGCCTGCTCGACGACCCGCCGGAGCTGGACGGCGGAGGCGAGGTCGAGCTCGCCGCGGGCGAGGACGACCACCTGGGAGGGCGAGCGATCGGCGATGGTGGCGGTGAAGTCGGGCATGCGAGGAGCGCGGCGCGAGCGCTGCGTTGTCAGCAGGCTACGTGCCCGGGACCCCGGCGTGGGGCTTCGTGTCCGTCCGCGGACCGGCAGGTTGCCAACCGACGTACGGACGAGAAGCGCCTCCGGACGGAGTCCCAGCCGAACGCCGGGACCCCGTCCAGTGGGCGATCGGGGCGCCCGGATTCGAACCGGGGACCTCGCCGACCCGAACGGCGCGCGCTACCAGGCTGCGCCACGCCCCGAGGACGACCCATTATGCCGCGTCGGCGCCCGCGGCGAAGCGCGGGTCGGGCGGTCCTCACGTCTCCGAGCCGGCGACGGCCTTGAAGTAGCGGATCGCCAGGCCCGTGATGAGCGTCTGGAAGGCGCCCTCGAGCGGGCTGCCCTCCTCGTCCGCCCAGCGGACCAGGCCGCGGTCCTCGATGGCGAGGCTCTGCGCGAGCACGTCGTCGACGAGCTCGGGGTGGCGGTCGGTGAAGTACGCCCCGATCGAATAGAGGCTCGTGTCCGTGAGGGAGGCGATGAGCTCGTCGCCCTCGGCAGCGGCGGTCAAGGCTGCCCGAGCAGGGATCCGACCGCGTCCTGCGCGGGCTGGGCTGCGGTCGCGACCGACGCGGGAACCCGGGCGACCGTGGCTGCCGCAGTCGTGGTCGCCGCGCCGGCGTTCGCCGTGGCCTTCGTGACCGCATCCGCCACAGGGGCGACCGGCTCGGTCCCCGCGTCGACGACAGGGGCGACCGGCTCGCGCAACGCGTGGACGGCGGGCGTCGCGGGCTTCGTCACGACGTCGACCGCGGGAGCCACCGGCCGGCTCACGACGTCGATGGTGGGCGTCGACGGGCTCGTGGCCCCACCGGCGACAGGGGTCGCCGGCCGCGTGACGGCTTCCCGGACGGGCGCGACCTGCGTCGCCGGCCGCGCGCCGGCGACCACGGGCGCGACCGATCTCGTCACCACATCGACGGCGGGCGAGACCGCCACGGCCGCGGCGCCGACCGCCGGCGTCACCGCCTGGCCGACGACCGGCGCCGCCGGCTTCGTCGCGGCCTGGACGACCGGTGCGACCGGCTTCGTCGCGGCCTGGACGAGCGGTGCGACCGGCGTCGTCGCGGCCTGGACGGCCGGCGCGACCGGCTTCGTCGCGGCCTGGACGACCGGCGCGACCGGCTTCGTCACGGCCTCGACGACCGGCGCGACCGGCTTCGTTGCCGCCTGGACGACCGGTGCGACCGGCTTCGTCGCGGCCTGGACGACCGGTGCGACCGGCTTCGTCG
>JAXDGY010000066.1:0-5919 GCA_034664785.1 Solirubrobacteraceae bacterium | reverse complement strand
TCATGTGTCCTCCTCCCGGCTCGCGCATCCGAGCGGCCGGTCATTCTTGTAGTGGGGTGTGGCGGCAAAGCGCCGACGCGCGTTCCAGGACGTCCAGCATCGGCCCGTAGACGACGGCGCGGACCTCCCACAAGGTCCGCCGCCCGTGTCCTGGTCCCTCCCCGGCGCCGGCGTCAGCGCTTCCCGAACGTACGCGTTCGGGCGTCGCCCGGTCAACGTCCGAAGCCGCACAAGATTCGCTCAGAGCGCGCTTTTTCTCCGTACGCCGCGCGCGGCCTTCTTGTGCTAGCCGGCAGCGTTCCGCGAGCCGTGCGCGCCGGGCCCGGGAAGCGGGCCGTGCTCGGCCTCGAAGCGCGCCTTGACGGCGGCGAAGACGTCCAGCGCCCGGTCCAGCGTGGCGCGGTCGTGGGTCGCCATGACGCTCGTGCGCAGCAACGCGCCTCCTGGGGGTACGGCCGGGTGCAGCGCGGTGTTGACGAAGACGCCGCCGTCGTACAGCGCCTTCCAGACCAGGCCGGCCTTCCAGTCGTCCCCGATGAGCACCGGGACGATCGGCGTGACGACCTCCCCGCCGGCCGCTGGGCCGACGCGCTGTGGGGCGACGACGGCGAAGCCGCGCGCCTGGAGGCCGTCGCGCAGGTAGCGCGCGTTCTCGAGCACCGCGGCCATGAGCGGCGGGCCGTCGGCGGACCGGATGACCCGCAGCGCCGCGAGCGCGGCGCCGACCGCGGCCGGGACGGCGGACGCGGTGAACAGGAAGGCGCGGGAGGAGATCCGCAGGTACTCGACGACCTCCTGGGAGCCGGCGATGAAGCCGCCGCACGAGGCCAGCGACTTCGAGAACGTGCCCATGCGCAGGTCGACGCGATCCTCGACGTCCAGCAGCTCCGCGGTCCCGGCGCCGCGGGGCCCCAGGACGCCGGCGCCGTGGGCCTCGTCGACCATCAGGCGCGCGCCGTAGCGGCCGCACAGCTCGGTGATCTCGCGCAGCGGGGCGATGTCGCCCTCCATCGAGAAGACGCCGTCCACGACGACGAGCACGCCGCCGCCGTCGCCCTGGGCGCGCTCGAGCATCTTCTCGAGCTTGTCCAGCCGGTTGTGGCGGAACGGGCGCAGCTTCGCGCGGGACAGCAGGGCGCCGTCGAGGATCGACGCGTGGTCGCCCGAGTCGACGACCACCGTGTCGCCCGGGGCCAGCAGGGTGCTCAGCGTGCCGACGTTGGCCTGCTGGCCGGTGGTGAAGACGATCGCGTCCTCGGTGCCCATCCAGTCGGCGATCTCGGCCTCGAGCTCGAGGTGCAGCGGCGTGGTCCCGTTGAGCAGGCGCGAGCCCGTCAGGCCGGTCCCGTACGCCTCCAGCGCGTCGCGGGCGCCCTGCATGACGCGCGGGTCGTCCGTCAGCCCGAGGTAGTTGTTGGAGCCGAGCATGATGCGCTCGGCGCCCTCCATCTCGACGACGGGCAGCGCGGCGGACGTCACGGTGCGGAAGTACGGGAGGAGGTCCGCCGCGCGCGCGGCGGCGAGGATCGCGGCGCGATCGTGGCCGCGGACCTTGGCGAAGACGTCGATGGAGGTGTGCATGTAGGGTGCCTCGCCCGTGGCTGTCGATGTCCGAACGGTGACCGGCCGCCGGGACCTCAAGGCGTTCGTCGAGCTCCCGTTCCGGCTGCACTCTACCTCGCCCCAGTGGGTCCCCCCGCTGCGTCTGGAGCGCTACGCCTTCCTCAGTCGCCGCCTCAACGCCTTCTTCTCGCACGGCGATGCGGAGTACTTCCTGGCGCGGCGCGGGTCCCGCGTCGTGGGGCGCGTCACGGCGCAGATCGACCGCACCTACAACGCCTTCCACCAGGACGCCACGGGGATGTTCGGCTTCCTGGAGTTCGAGGACGACCCCGAGGTGCTCCGGGCGCTGCTCGACGCAGCGGCGGCGTGGCTGCGCGAGCGCGGCTCGGACCGGATGATCGGGCCGATGGACTTCACGATCAACGACGAGAGCGGGGTCCTCATCGAGGGCTTCGCGCGCGAGCCGATGATCAAGCAGCCCTGGCACCCGCCCTACTACCAGGCCCGCTGCGAGCAGGCGGGCCTCCAGAAGGCGATGGACCTGCTCATGTGGGAGCTCGAGATCGGCGACCGGGCCTCGATCCGGCCGATCATCTTCGACCTGGCCGCGGAGGTCGGGCCGAAGCACGGCATCACGCTGCGCAAGATGACGCGCCGCGGCCTGCGGCGCGACCTGGAGCGCTTCGCCGAGGTCTACAACGCCGCATGGAGCCGCAACTGGGGCTTCTCGCCCTACGGCAAGAAGGACCTCGACGGCTACGCGCAGGAGATGCAGCTCGTCTTCGATCGCGACTGGCTGATGGTCGCCGAGCAGGGCGACGAGACCGTCGGCGTGGCCATGACGTTCCCGGACATCAACCAGGTCCTGCGGAAGATGAACGGCCGGCTGCTGCCCTTGGGCTGGTGGCACTTCCTCAACCGCCGCAGGATCATGGACCGCGTCCGCGTCGGCTTCCTCGGCATCAAGCCCGAGTACCAGCACACCGGGGTCGCCGCGATGATGTACGTCGAGCACTTCGAGGTCGCCGAGCGCACCCACCGCAAGTGGGGCGAGATGGGCTGGATCCTCGAGACCAACCGCGCCATGAACCGCGGCATGGCCGCGATGAACGGCCGCGTGGTGAAGAAGTACCGGATCTACGAGCAGGCGCTGTAGACCCGCGACGGCGTCTTCAGGCCCCGCTCAGCTTGCCGTGATCAGAAGTTCAGGTCCCGTGCCGATCATGAGGTCGTGGACCAGGAGCTCACCATCGAGCAGGTACGGGAGATCGCCCGCCTGCGCCGGCGCAACCCCGGCGCGGAGCTCCGCGTGCACCACAAGCCCTGGGGCCTGATCGTCGAGGTGCGCCGCGGTGGGCACGCGGTCGAGCTGGAGCGCTTCGACTGGACCGGCGGAGCCGAGCCGGACCGGCCGCTCCGCCTCGCGGCGTAGGCCGGGCGCACCCGGCCACGGCGCTCAGCGCGCGGCCGGCGACACGCGCTGCTCGAGCCACATCGCCGTGCGCAGCAGCGCGCGGTCCGCGCCGTGCGCGCCCACGAGCTGCAGCCCCGCCGGCAGTCCCGCAGACGTCCAGGCCAGGGGGACGGCGACGGCGGGCACGCCGAGCAGCGTCCACACGCGGCACAGCTCGGGGTCGCCGGTGCTCCCGAGCCCGAGGGGCGGGACGCCGAGCGTCGACGGCGTCAGCAGCGCGTCGAAGCGCCCGAGCTCCGGTGCCCACGCGGCCTGCGCCGCGGCCGCGGTCACGCGGGCCTCACGCACGCGGGCGGCGGGCAGCGCGCGGCCGGCCGCGAGCAGGGCCGCGAGCTCGGGGCTCAGGTCCGCCTCGCGCCCGCGCACCTGCGGGCCGAGCTCCTCCGCCGCCTCGGCGGCCATGATCGTCCACTGCGCCTCGGCGACCGCGCCGTCCTCGGGCCCGTCGGCGGTCTCGACGCGCGCGCCCGCCGCCGTGGCGGCCGCGACCACCGCCTCGAGCGCCGCGCGCGCCTCGGGCTCGATCCGGTGCCAGGCGCTCGTCGGCCACCAGCCGAGGCGCGGCGGCGCGCCCGCCGGGGCGGAGGGCGCCGCGGGCAGCAGGGCCTCGGCGACGGCGAGCAGGTCGCCCGCGCTCGCCGCGAGGAAGCCGGGCGTGTCCAGGCTCGCGGCCACGCGGAGCATGCCCGCGCGGCTCAGGACGCCCGCGGACGGCTTCAGCCCTGCGATGCCGCAGTAGGCGGCCGGGCGGATGATCGAGCCCGCCGTCTGGCTGCCGAGGGCCAGCGGCACCATCCCCGCGCCCACGGCGGCCGCCGAGCCGCTCGACGAGCCGCCCGGCGTCCGCGCGGGGTCGAGCGGGTTCCGCGTCGCCGCCGGGGCCAGGTAGGCGAACTCGGTCGTGACGGTCTTGCCCAGGACCACCGCCCCGGCGGCCCGTAGCGCCCCGACCAGCGCCGCATCGGCACCGGCCGCCGGCGCGTCGGCGTGGATCGGCGAGCCATGGCCGGTGGGCAGCGCGGCGACGTCGAGGATGTCCTTGACGCCCACCACCGCCCCGCGGAGCGGCAGCTCCGTGCCGGCCGCGTCGAGGTCGGCGGCCTGGCGGCGCGCGCCCGCTGCGTCGACGAGCACCCACGCCTGCAGCTCGTCGTCCTCCGCGACCGCCTCCAGCGCCCGCTCCACCAGCGCGCTCACGGTGCGGGCGCCGGCCCGCACGGCGTCGAGGTCGCGCCGCAGCGAGACGGGCGTCGGCCGGGAACCGGTCATGGCGCGGCGGGACCGCCGCGCCGGCGCAGCCGGTGCACGCGGACGGTGGGATGGGCGTCGTCGGGCCACGAGCTCCCGTCCCACGCCGCGGCCGCGGCGGCGAAGAACGGCTCGGCGGTCGCGCGCCCAGGGTCGGCGAGGAGGACCTCGGCGCCCAGGCGGGGGAGCAGCTCGAGCAGCGGTGCGACGTTGCGCGCCTCGTACAGCACGTCGGCCGCCAGGACGAGGTCCCACGGCGCGAGCGCCACGAGGTCCCCCGCCGCGCGCCAGTCCACCGCTGCCGTCGCGACCGCCACGCCGTTGAGGGCCGCGTTGCGCGCGACGAAGGCCAGCGCATCGGGCGACCAGTCGGTGGCGGTCACCCGCGCGCCGGCGTGGGCGGCGGCGAGCGCCGGCAGCCCCAGCCCGCAGCCGAGCTCCACCACGCGCGCTCCGCCGAGACGCCGCGCGGCGACCGCGCGGGCCAGCGCGCGGGCGCTCGGCCACAGCTCGGCCCAGTAGGGCAGGAACTCGTCCTGGGCGAAGGCGTCCTCGTCGAGCAGCGCCTCGCTGGAGCGTGGCCGCTCCAGCTCCAAGGTGGCGCCGGCGGGGCCGCCGAGGGGGATCGTCTCGCGGACGACCTCGGTCAACGGGGACGGCGCCGGCCGGGCGCGGTCCCGAAGACGTAGTCCCACCATGGGGCGCTCACACCGAACCCGGTGGTGTCGTCCTGGAAGTGGTGGCGCATGTGCAGCTCGCGCAGCTTGCGGCCCACCGGGCCCTTGGGCGTGCGGTGGTGCACGGCGTAGTGCGTCATGTCGTAGGCGAGGTAGCCCGCGAAGAACCCGGCGCTCAGCCCGCACGCCGCGCCGTAGGGCAGCAGGACCTGGAAGAGCGCCGCGAAGGCCAGGCCCAGCGGGATGCTGGCGCTGGGCGGCATGACCAGCCGCAGCGGATCGTTCGGGTGCTCGTGGTGGACGCCGTGCATCATCCAGTGCAGCCGGGCGCCGAGGCCGGCCTCGGGCTCGAAGTGGAAGACGACGCGGTGCAGCCAGTACTCCACGAGCGTCCATGTGACGTAGCCGACCGCGATCAGGCCGATGACCTCGTAGGTCCGGATCTCGGCGAAGGCGAGGTAGGCGAAGACGGCGATGACCGGCAGGAAGATCGCCGGGACGACGGCGGGATGGACGCGCGTGAAGCGGTCCATGAAGCCGGAGTCGAACATCGGCGGGGACGCGCGCAGCTCCTCCGAGCGCGAGCGGACAGGCGGCACGGCCGCGGGGGCCTGCTGGCTCTTCGGGTCGCCGAACATCGGAGTCCGCAAACCATACAAAGCCCTGCGGCCGGGCTCCGGGGGCGTCCTGTCCCGTCGGGGGGGACGCGGGTAGACTCGGCCGCGTGCGCGCCCCCCAGGATGCTGACCGCTTCCCCGATGACGACGCCGAGGTGGTCGACGCCGTCGTCGTCGCCGAGGTCCGTGAGGTCACCCCGGCGCGGGCACCGATGCCCGTCGTCGCGCAGGCCGCGGCAGTCGCCGCCACGGGCTTCGCCGCCGGCGCGGTGACCGCCGCGGTCCTCCGCCGGGCCCGCGTCCGCCGCACCGTGATGGCCTCGCGCCGGCGCGACGGGGC
>JAXDGY010000065.1:0-5695 GCA_034664785.1 Solirubrobacteraceae bacterium | reverse complement strand
GCTCCACGGGCGAGCGGCCCGACATGGCGACGCTGCCGATGGACGACGCCAAGACCTACGAGATGCTCGCCCGCGGCGACTCGGTGGGCGTGTTCCAGTTCGAGTCCGAGGGCATGCAGGGCGCCCTGCGGCAGGTCAAGCCGACGGAGTTCGACGACCTCGTCGCGCTCAACGCGCTGTATCGCCCCGGCGCCATGGACCAGATCCCGACCTACGCGCGGGGCAAGCGCAACCCGGACTCGGTGTCCGTGCCCGACGAGCGCCTGGCGCACGTGATCGGCCCGACCTACGGCGTGGTCCTGTACCAGGAGCAGGCCATGCTGATCTCCAAGGAGCTCGCCGGCTTCTCGGGGGCCAAGGCGGACGACCTGCGCAAGGCGATCGGCAAGAAGAACCGCGAGGCGATGGCCAAGCTCGAGCCCGAGTTCCGGGCGGGCTGCGAGGCGTCGGGGACGGCGCGGGACGTCATCAACTGGCTGTGGGAGACCAACGAGAAGTCCGCCGACTACTCGTTCAACAAGTCCCACGCGGCCTGCTACGCGCTGATCTCCTACCGCACGGCGTGGCTGAAGGCCAACTACTGCGCCGAGTACATGGCCGCGCTCATCTCCTCGGTCATGGCCACCAAGGACAAGGTGCCCTTCTTCGCCGCCCGGTGCGAGGAGATGGGGATCGAGATCCTCCCGCCGGACGTGAACCTCTCCGACCACGAGTTCATCGTCGTGGACGGCAACATCCGCTTCGGCCTGGACGCCGTGAAGGGCGTGGGCTACGCCGCGGTCGAGGCGATCAAGGCCGCCCGCGCCGACGGGCCGTTCGAGTCGTTGTGGGACTTCTGCGCGCGGGTGGACCCGCGCGCGGTCAACAAGAAGGCGATCGACGCGCTCATCAAGTGCGGCGCGTTCTCGTCCACGCGCGCGTCGCGCAAGGGCATGCTCGGCGTGCTCGAGCAGGCGCAGGCCTCCGGGCAGAAGGCGCAGCTCGACGCGGAGATCGGGCAGGGCTCGATCTTCGACCTCGGGATGGACACGGGCGCGAGCGGCGCCGCGGCGGCGTTCGCCGCCCCGTCGCACCCGCCGATCCCGGCCGAGGAGTTCGAGCAGGCCGAGCTGCTCGCCCTCGAGAAGGAGTCGATCGGGCTCTTTTTGTCCGCGCACCCGCTGAAGGAGGTGCGCGAGGCGCTGCTGGTCAAGGTCGACTGCCCGCTCGCCGGGCTCAAGGACCGCAAGGACCAGGACTGGGTGACGGCCGGCGGCATCATCACCCAGTGCAAGAAGATCCGCACGAAGTCGGGCGACCCGATGATGTTCGCCACGCTGGACGACCTCGAGGGCCAGGTCGAGCTGCTGCTGTTCGCCAAGACGCTGCTCGAGTTCGAGCCGCAGGTCGACCAGGTCGTGCTCGTCCGGGGCAAGCTCGACCACGGCGACAAGGGGACGTCGCTCGTCGTGCAGGCGATCGAGCCCTTCGAGGCCTCACCCGAGGAGGTCGAGGCCGCCCGCGAGCAGCTGGCCCGCGAGCCGCGCGGGCCGCAGCCGCTGCAGTACCGCGTCGACGCGACGAAGCTCGTGGCGACGATCATGGACGACCTCAAGCACGTCCTGGAGAGCTTCCCCGGCGAGTCCGAGCTCGTGCTGGACATCCACACCACGGCGGGCCCTCGCACCCTGCGCTTCGGCGCCGACTACCGCGTGGCGCCCACGCCGACGCTGCGTGCCGAGCTCGACCGCGTGCTCGGGCCGGCCACGCTGCTCCCACCGCCGCCGCAGGTCGAGCCGGCCGCCGACGACCTCGACGAGGTCATCGAGCCGGCCCACGCCGCAGCGGGCTAGGCCCGCGCGGCGAGCGCGCTGTCGCGCAGCTTCGCCAAGCGCTTGAGCTCCTTGTCGGACGGCCCCTTCTTGCCGTCCGGGGCCGGCGTCTCCAGCACGCAGGCCAGGCCGTCGAAGCTCGGCTCGGAGAGGAAGACGGCGCACCCGTCGTCGCCCAGCTCGCCCTTGCCGACGACGGCATGGCGGTCGCGGTTGGAGCCCAGGCCGACCTGGGAGTCGTTGAGGTGCAGGGAGCCCAGGCGCTCCAGGCCGACCTTGGCCACGCAGTCCTCGAGCGTCTCGGTCAGCCCCTCCGGTGTGCGGATGTCGTAGCCGGAGGCGTACAGGTGACAGGAGTCCAGGCACAGGCCCAGCCGGTCGTGGCCGCCCGCAGCGTCGATCAGCTCGGCGAGCTCGGAGAACGAGCGCCCGAGCGTCCCGCCCGCCCCGGCCGTGTTCTCCAGGTGCAGCGCGCAGCCCTCCGACTCCGCCAGGGCCTCCGCGATGACCTCGCCGGCGCGGGCGATCGCCTCGCCGACGTGCCCGGCCTTCGCCGACCCGGGGTGCAGGACCACGGCGGTGGCGCCGAGCGCGTCGCCGGCGCGCAGGGAGGCCGTGAGCGACGCGAGGGTCTTCTCGCGGATCTCCGGGTCGTCGGAGGCGGCGTTGAGCAGGTAGACGGCGTGGATCAGCAGCGCGTCGATCTCCGAGGCCGCCATGGCCTCGTGGAACGCGGCGACCTGCTCGTCGCTGTACGTGGTCGGCTTCCACGCCCGGGGGTTCTGGTTGAAGATCTGGATCGCGCGGGCGCCGCGCTCGACGCCGCGCTCGACGGCCTTGGCCGGGCCGCCGGCGGGGGACACGTGGACACCGAGGAGCATGCCGTCGATTGTCGCGGTTCCGGCCGCCCGGCGGCCGCCCGGGGCGGCCTCCCCGGCGGTTCTCAGACCCCGGCGACGCCCACGGTCCGGGCGTCCGGCTCGCAGAAGCGAGCGACGCGCCGCGCCTCGGCGCGGATCCGCGGGAGGTCGCGGCGGCGCAGGTCCACGTGCGGGGTGACCGCGACCTCCACCGCGTCGCGTCCGCGCCGCAGCAGCCAGCTGGCGGCGACGCGGCCGTCGACGGTCACGGTCTGGTCCCCGCTGAGGGTGAGCCGCAGCGGCTGCAGCTCCGGCGGGATGATCCGGTCGCGGTCGGCGTACGCCAGCAGGGCCTGGTCCCAGCGCGAGAGCAGCCGCACCGGAAGCCGCGTGGAGGCGGGCGGGAGCGCCGCACCGGGGAGGTCGAGCAGCTCGGTGCCGCCTTCGTCGCGATGGGTGACGGTGGGCACGCGATCCAGCGCGGCGGCGAAGTCGCGTTGGGGGACACCGGCCCAGCTCGCGATGTCGCGCCGGCTCGCCGGGCCGAAGGCGGCCAGGTAGCGGCGCACCACGAGGGCGGCGGCGTCGACCGGGTCGGGCAGCGGACGCGGGTCGACGACGAAGCTCGCGCGCCCGCGCTCGCGCCAGTAGCCCGCCGGGGGCAGCTGGACCAGCGGGAGCAGCGTGCGCGCAAAGCCGATGGGCGCCCACGGTTCGTCGGCGACCCCGTCGTAGCGCCACACGCGCTCGCGGATCTCGTCGTTGCTCCGCGGCGACCGCAGCCACGCGCGGAGCTCGGCGACGACCTGTCGCTCGTCCAGGCCCGGATGGCGCCCACGCCAGGCGCGTAGCGCCGCCTGCCGGGCCAGCTGCGCGTAGGCCGGGTACTCGTCGTGGGCGACGAGATGCAGCGTCTGGCGCAGGAGCGTCGTCTTGACGACCTCCCGCGCGCCGATCGCGGCCTCCAGCGCGGCATGGGTGAAGCCGTCCAGGCGCGCCGCGAGCGCGATGAACGGCGCAGGGGAGTCCTGGCCCTGCAACGGGGTCAGCTCGCGGATCGCGTCGGCGGGCGATCCCCGCCGGAGGGTCAGCAGGCCCTGACGGGCGGCGAGGGCGGCGGTCAGCTGCTGGCGGGTGAGGGTCGTCACGGCGGGGAGCGTATGCCGGACCCACGCACTAGATTCACCCGGATGCGGGTCCGCTTCGCTCCGAGCCCCACGGGGGCCCTCCACATCGGGGGCGCCCGCACGGCGCTCTTCAACTGGCTCATGGCGCGGCATGCCGCCGACGGCACGCTGGTCCTGCGCATCGAGGACACCGACCGCGAGCGCTCGACGCCCGAGAACGTCGCGCAGATCCTCGACGCGCTGGCATGGCTCGAGCTCGACTACGACGAGGGGCCGATCTCGCAGATCTCGCGCTCCGACCGCCATCAGGAGGTCCTGGCCCAGCTCCTGGCCGACGGGCACGCCTACCGCTCGACCGCCACCGCGGAGGACGTCAAGGCCTACAAGGCCGAGCACGGCGCCGACCGCGGCTTCCGGGGCGCGGCCGAGGACGAGGGCGCCATCCGGCTGCGCGTGCCCGACGAGGGCGCGAGCGTCGTCCGGGACGTCATCCGCGGCGACACGACCTTCCAGCACGTCCACCTCGACGACCCGGTCATCGCGCGCGCGGACAGCACGGCGCTCTACAACTTCGCCGTCGCGGTGGACGACCACGACGCGGGGATCACCCACGTCGTCCGGGGCGAGGACCACCTCTCCAACACCCCCAAGCAGCTCCTGGTCTACGAGGCGCTCGGCGCGACGCCGCCGGTCTTCGCCCACCTGCCGCTGCTCCACGGGCCGGACGGCAAGAAGCTCTCCAAGCGTCACGGCGCGGCGTCGGTGCAGGAGCTGCGCGACGCCGGCTACCTGCCTGCCGCGGTGCGGAACTACCTCGCGCTGCTCGGCTGGGGCGACGCGGACGACGAGACGATCATCCCGACCGACCAGCTCGTCGAGCGCTTCGACATCTCCCGCGTGTCCCGCAACCCGGCGCAGTTCGACGAGGTCAAGCTGCGCTGGATGAACGGCCGCTACCTGCGCGAGCTGTCCACGGACGAGCTCACAGCAGAGCTCGAGCGCTTCACGGGCCGGACGGGGCTGCGCGACGCGGTGGAGATCTCGCGCGAGAAGGTGCAGACGCTCGCCGACTTCTGGCCCCTGGCGGGGTTCATCTTCGACGGGCCGGCCGACGACCCGGCGGCGCGCGAGAAGTGGCTGGGGGAGGAGGGTCGCGCCGCGCTCACCGACGTCCGTGACGCGCTGACGCAGGTCGAGCCGTTCGCGATCGAGCCGATCGAGCAGGCGCTGCGCGGCGTCGTCGCCGCGCGCGGGGTCAAGCCGAAGGACGTCTTCCAGCCCGTGCGCGTCGCGCTCGCCGGGACGCCCGTCTCGCCCGGGATCTTCGAGACGCTGGCCGTGCTCGGGCGGGACGAGTCGCTGTCCCGGATCGACCGGGCGATCGGGCAGACTGCGTGAGCCCAGAAAGGGCTCAACCATCCGTCCACGGGACCGATAACCGGACAGACCCCCACGTGGAGCCTGCCTCGAATCCCATGAACGCTGCCCCCGCTGCCCTGATTCCGCCCGTCAGCCCTGAACCTCCCACCGATCCGGTCTCCGGCTCCCGTCACAACGAGGGCCACGGCCGCCGCCTGACCGCGGCGTTCGAGGCCCTCGAGGCGTTCCCGGCGCTCGCCGAGTCGCGCAACCGCCTGCTCCGCCTGGTCCAGGCCGAGCGCGTGTCGCCGGGCGACGTCGTCGCCGCGGTCGAGTCCGACGTCGCGCTCGTCATCGCTGTCCTGCGCCTGGGCAACCAGGTCGAGGGCAAGACGCGCGGCAAGGTCGAGTCCGTGGTCCAGGCCGTCGAGCTGCTGTCGCCCGAGGCGGTCCAGTCGCTGGCCACCCGTGCGCGCACCTTCGACTTCTTCGAGCGCTCCGCCGTCTGGGACGCCGCGCCCGAGCGCTTCCGCCTGCA
>JAXDGY010000064.1:0-12405 GCA_034664785.1 Solirubrobacteraceae bacterium | reverse complement strand
AGGCGCTCGCCCAGCACCGCGCGCGCCAGCAGCACGGTGGCGACCGGGTACAGGGAGCCGACGACGGCCACGACGCTCAGCGCCCCCCGGGTGACCGCCACGGCGTAGAGCCCGGTGGCGATGCAGTCGAGCTGGCCTGCGACGCAGAGCTTGAGCAGGTCCGGCCCCCGCACCGGCGGGATCCGCCGCACGAGCATGAGGCCGCCGGCGAGCGGGATGGCCGGCAGGCGCGCGAGGAGGGTCGCCCACGCTGCCGAGCCGTCGGCGGCCGAGTCGTAGGCCACGAAGAAGGTGCCGAAGGCCAGCGCGGCGGCGAGCGCGAGCGCGACGCTGTGCGCGTGACGGCCGGCCACGCCGCCGGCCTCCTCGCCGCCCTCCTGACCGGCGAGGGCCACGCCGGCGATGGCGATCGCCAGCCCGACGCCGATGAGGACCGTCACGCGGTCGCCCGTCGCGATCCCGACCGCGACCGGGACGATCGCCCCCGTCGACGCCAGCGGCGCGACGATCGACATCGACCCCACCGACAGCGCCCGGAAGAACAGTCCCAGCCCGGTGATGCCCGCGCTGCCGGCGGCGAACGCCAGCACCACCGAGCGGGCGTCCGGGAAGGCGTCGCCGCTGGCCAGGACGATGATCGCCGCGGTCAGGAGCCCCGCCGTCTCCATCACGAACAGGACGGCCACGCTGCTCCAGCGGCGGCTGAACAGCCCGCCGGCGAAGTCGGCCACGCCCCAGGAGCACGAGGCGGCGAGGGACAGGGCGACGGCGAGCACGGCGCGATCCTGCCACCACGGGCGGCGCGGGGGCGCCGGCGCGCCCCCGCCCGCCGGGCGGATCAGCCCCGGTCGCCGAGCGGGACGTAGTCGAGCGTGCGCTCGCCCGTGTAGATCTGGCGCGGGCGCGCGATCTTCTGCTCCTTGTCCTGCACCATCTCGAGCCACTGGGCGATCCAGCCGCTCGTGCGGGGGATGGCGAACATCACGGGGAACATCTCGACCGGCAGGCCGAGCGCCTCGTAGATCAGCCCCGAGTAGAAGTCGACGTTCGGGTAGAGCTTGCGGGAGATGAAGTACTCGTCCTCGAGCGCGATCTTCTCGAGCTCGGTGGCGATCTCCAGCAGCGGGTTGAGCCCGGTGACCTCGAACACGTCGTCGGCGGCCGACTTGATGATGCGGGCGCGCGGGTCGTAGTTCTTGTAGACCCGGTGCCCGAAGCCCATGAGCTTCTCCTCGCCGGCCTTCACCTGCTTGATGAAGTCCGGCACGTTCTCCTTGCTGCCGACCCTGCGCAGCGTGCGCAGCACGGCCTCGTTGGCCCCGCCGTGCAGCGGGCCGTAGAGGGCGGCGATCCCTGCCGCCACCGCGGAGTACGGGTCGACCTGCGACGAGCCGACCGACCGCACCGCGCTCGTCGAGCAGTTCTGCTCGTGGTCGGCGTGCAGGATGAAGAGGATGTCGAGCGCGCGCTCGAGCCGCGGATCCGGCTCGTACTTCAGCTCGGTCATCTTGTAGAGCATCCCGAGGAAGTTGCCCGGGTAGCCGAGGTCGTTGTCGGGATAGACGTACGGCTGGCCGCGCGAGTGCCGGAAGGCGAAGGCGGCGAGCGTCGGCATCTTGGCGATCAGCCGGATCGTCTGGATCATCCGGTTGTCGGGGTCGGAGATGTCGTTCGCGTCGGGGTAGAAGGTCGACAGCGCGCCGACCGACCCGAGCAGCATCCCCATGGGGTGCGCGTCGTGGCGGAAGCCGCCCATGAACTCCTTGACGTTCTCGTGCACGAACGTGTGCACGGTGATGTCGTGGGCCCACTGGTCGAGCTGCGCCTGCGTGGGCAGCTCACCGTGGACGAGCAGGTAGGCCACCTCGAGGTAGGTCGACTGCTCGGCGAGCTGCTCGATCGGGTAGCCGCGGTACTCGAGGATGCCCGCGTCGCCGTCGATGTAGGTGACGCTCGACCGGCACGACGCGGTGTTCGTGAACGCCGGGTCGTAGGTCATCAGGCCGAAGTCGTCCTCGGACGCCTTCATCTGGCGGAAGTCCATCGCCCGGACGGTGCCGTCGGTGATCGGCACCTCGTAGGTCTGCCCGGTCCGGTTGTCCGTCACCGTGAGGGTGTCGGAGGCAGACCCGGCTACGCCGTCGGCCCCTCCGCTTCGCGTCTCGGTGCTCATCTCGCTCCTTCTTGAGGGTCGGCTCGCACTCTAGCTGTCCGCTGCCGCCGTCTTTGAGCCACCGGACGCGCTGTCACGTGCGGGTGAATCGCGGTCAGCGCTGCTCCCAGCGGCGACGCGCCTCGCGTCCCATCCGCTGCGCGCGACGCACGCCGGGGCGCATCCGAAGCCGCTCCGAGAGACCGCCGCCGGGCTCGGGCAGGTCCGCGACCTCCCCGGCGGGGATGGTGAGGGTCACCACGCGATCGGTGATGCGCGCGACCTCGGGCGCGTCGACGAAGCGCCGCCCCGCCGCGCCGTCGATGACGATGCCGTCGAAGAGGTGCTCGCGGGCGTTCTCCTGGACCCGGCGCACGCGTCCGACCTCGACGCCGTCGGCCGTCCGCACGGGCGTGCCGCGCCGCAGCGCCAGGTAGGAGATCGCCTGGCCGTCGTCCTCTGGGTCCTCGCTCGCCATGACCGGCCAGTCCAGCAGCGCCGGATCAAGCCCGGCTCAAGCCGTGATGACGGCCGTGGCCATCGCCGCGGCGACGAGCAGGACCGTCATGCCGATGATCCCCCGCTGCTGGCCCGTGCTGGACGGGAACTCGGCGCGCTGCAGGCCGAACGCGGCGACGAGCACGCCCCAGGCCACGAGCGCGGCGCCGGCGACGTAGAACGCCGTCTTGGAGTGGGACTCGCCGGCGGCCAGGACCAGGAGGGCGTGCACCATGGGCCGACCCTACCGCGCGGCCGGGCCGCCTTCATAGCGCGATTCGGTCGCGTCGACCTGCCCGTGGTAGTGGGACCCGAGGTCGGGATGCCCGTACGGGCGCTCGGCCGGGGCGTCGAGCGTCATGAACGAGAGCTGGGCGATCGGCTTGCCCGGCCACAGGACGATGGGCACGCGCGTCAGATTGGTGATCTCGAGGGTCAGGGTCCCGCGCCAGCCCGGGTCCACGAAGCCGGCCGTCGCATGGACGATGAGCCCGAGCCGGCCGAGCGAGCTCTTGCCCTCGATGCGCGCGACGACGTCGTCGGGCAGCTCGACCCACTCCAGCGTGCGCCCGAGGACGAACTCGCCGGGGTGGATGACGAAGGACTCGCCGTCTGCGACCTTCACGTGCTCGGTGAGGTTGGTGGGCGGGTCGGCCAGGTCGATGGACTCGACGCGGAAGTTGTGGAAGACGCGGAAGGAGTCGCCGAGGCGCAGGTCCACGCTCGCGGGCTGGACCATGCCGGGGTCCCACGGATCGAGCTTGATGGCACCCTCGGCGACGAGGCGGCGGATCGTGCCGTCGGACAGCACGGAGGTCGGCATTGGCCGGGAGTGTGTCAGGGGCGGGTGACGCGGCGGCGCGTGGCCGCGACGGTGCGCCGGGTCCGGGGCGGGGAGGGCACGGCCGGATCGCCGTGCGGGCCGCGGCGCGGACGGTGGGGCAGCGGACCCCGCGGGTGCACCGGGCGCTTGCTGCCGCCGTCGTCGTTGCCGTGGTCGTCCTGCTCGGGATCGGGCTCCGCCTTCACCGCCCACCACACGATCCAGGCGAGCCCCGCGATGGGGAGCTTCAGGAAGAGCATGAGGTAGAGGAAGGTCCAACTCATGACCTGCCGAGCGTACCCGGGGACCGGCCGCCGCACCAGGCTTCTCGCCCGGCCTGGCCCGGCGGGGGTGCATCGGAGTGGCTCGGCGCCCACGTGTGGGGTAGTTTCACACTGCAATGAGCCAGCCAGGGGGGAACGCCGGCGTCGCCGCCGCGGAGCCGACAGGGGATCGGGCACGCCGGGTGGATGCGCGGCGAAACGTCGAGGCGATCATCGAGGCCGCAGCGCGCGTCCTCGCCGACCGCCCCCGTGCCTCGATGCAGCAGATCGCCGAAGCGGCCGGTCTGCACCGGGCCACGGTGCATCGCCACTTCGCCTCGCGCGACGACCTCCTCGACGCGCTGCGCGATCGCACCTACGTGGCGACGCTCGCGGCGCTCGAGCGCTCCCTCGACGACCCCTCCGGGTCCGCCGGCGACGCGCTCGAGCGCGCCACGCGGGCGATGCTCGAGGTCGGCGACCACTATCGCCTGTACCGCTACACCTCCGCACGGGTCCCCGAGGTGCAGCGGCAACGCGCCGCGTTGGCCCAGCGCCTGATCACCGTGATCGAGCAGGCCCAGCAGGAGGGCGCGTTGCGCAACGACCTGCCCGCCGCCGCCCTGCTGACCGCCTACGGCGGCCTGCTGACCGCCGCGCTGGACGCCATGGGCGAGGGCGACATGGATGCCGTCGAGGGCGCCGCGTTCATCCGCCGGCTCCTCGGGCCTTCCTAGAACCGGTTCTCGGACACTGGCGCGCCGGTCGGGCGGTCGACTAGCGTCGGCCGCATGGGCCGCATCCGCACCACCGCAGGTCCCGTCGACGTCGCCGACCTGGGCCGCACCCTCGTGCACGAGCACCTGATCACGGCCCACGAGGGGCTGCGCTTCCAGTGGCCGCACCTCGTCGACGCCGAGGCCGAGTTCGAGGCGGCGGTGCGTGAGACCCGTGCCGCCAAGGAGCACGGGGTGAGCACGATCTGCGACCCCTCGGTCCTCGACCTCAACCGGGACGTGCGCCTGAACCTGGCGGTCCAGGAGACGACCGGCGTGCGCTTCGTGATGGCCACCGGCGTCTACGGCCAGCACTACACGTTCCTGCCCCAGTACTTCCAGAACCGCGACGTCGACGCGCTCGTCGACGTCTTCGTCCACGACCTCGAGCACGGCATCCAGGGCACCGTCGTGCAGGCGCACTTCCTCAAGTGCGCGGCCGACGAGCCCGGGATCACCCCGGACGTCGAGAAGGTCCACCGCGCCGTGGCACGGGCGTCGCTGCGCACCGGCGCGCCGATCATGGCGCACACGCACCCGGCCACCCGGACGGGGATCGCGCAGATGGGCATCTTCGCCGACGAGGGCGTGGACCCGTCCAAGGTGCTGCTCGCCCACACGGGCGACACCGACGACCTGGACCACATCGAGGAGCTGCTGGCGACGGGCGCCACCCTGGGCATGGACCGCTATGGGCTCGACGACGTCTTCCTCCCCGAGGGGCCGCGCAACGCGACGATCGTCGCGCTCTGCGAGCGGGGCCATGCCGGTCGGCTCGTGCTCGGCCAGGACGCCTGCGCGACCATCGACTGGTTTCCCGTCGAGGTGCGCCAGGCGCTCGCGCCGGACTGGCACTTCTCGCTGATCTTCGAGCGCATCATCCCGGCGCTGGCCCGGGCCGGCGTGGCCGAGGACGATCTCGAGGCGATGGTCGGCGCGAACGTGCACCGCTGGCTGGCGTCCTAGCCGGACGCGCCGGGCGTCCGCGGCGCCCGGGCCCCGCTCGGGCCCGGGCGACGGCGGACGAGGACCTACTTGATGACGCCGAGGTTGCTGACGATGCCCAGGACGGCCTTGGACGTCCGGGCGGGGTTGAACGAGTTCGGGGCGGGCGAGTCCTTGCCGCCGAACTTGTACTTGAGCAGCGCTGCCACCCACGCGGCGTGGTTGGCCTCCACGGAGTGGATGGCCAGCGCCGGCTTGAGCACGGCGAGCTGCGAGATGTACGGCCCGGCGCCGGCGTAGGCGGAGACGCCGACCGGCTCGACGGCGGCCGCGGTGGCCAGGAACGTCGTCTGGTCGGTGACGGCCTTGCCGAAGTCGAACGTCGGGGACTTGACGGCCGCGCTGCCGAGCAGCTGCTTGAGGCCCTTGACGTGCGCGGCCTCGTGCTCGGCCACCGTCTTGGCGAAGTCGACGACGTCCGGGTCGGTGAGGGCCCCGCCGGCGACGGCCTCCTTGTAGAAGGCGGCCTCGAGGAACTCGAGCGTCAGGGCGTAGTTGCCGATCTTCACGTCGTTCTTCTTCGACCGCTTGGTCGAGAAGGCCGACGACGCCGCCTGGGCGGGCGACAGCAGGCCGTTGAACAGCACGCCGCCGGCGACGAAGCCCGCGCCGGTGATGCCGGCCCGGCGCAGCACGTCGCGGCGGGTGCCGTCGAAGTCGAGCGCGCCGGCGTCGTCCGCCACCTCGCGGAGGGCGCCGCTGCGGTCGATCTGCTCGATGGAGATGTGGGTCATGCTTGGTTGTTCCTTCCTTCCCGCTGACTGGGTCACGGGGTGTGCGGAGCCCCGCGGCCGCTGGATCACCGGACGACGATGCGCCCGTCCATCCCCGGATGGATCGTGCAGGCGTAGCGGTAGGTGCCGGCCCTGGTGAACCGCACGGAGGCCGACCCGGCCTTGCGCGTGGCCAGGCGCCTGAACCGCTTGGCGCCCGTCGGCGTGACGTTGTGCGGGGTGTCACCGTCCTTCCAGGCGAACGTGACGCTGCCGCCGCGCTTGAGTGTCACCGCCGCGGGCTTGAACTCGATGTCCTGCAGGACGACGGTGGCCTTCGCCCGCGGTGCGGCGTGCTGGGCGGCGAGGGCGGCGGGCGCGGCGGCGGCCAGCGCGGTGACGGCCACGGCGGCGAGGACGGGACGTGGAGGGCGCATGAGGGCGGGTGCGGCGAGCGGCGGTGAGCGGATCACGCCGCCGCCCGCCCGAGCCGCCGGCCCTACGCCGCGGGCTCCAGGAACCCGGTGACGTCGCGCAGGCGCCCGTCGGGCGCCACGGTGGCGAAGTCGATGCCGGTGGCCAGCGCGTCCCCGCCGTCCACCGGGCGCAGGTGCCACGAGAAGCGCAGCCGGTCGTGGTGCGCGTCGGGCGCGCCCGCGAGCTCGAACCGCGTGCCGGGGTACTGCGCCTGGGCGCCCGCGACCATCGCGTCGATGCCCTCCGGGCCGTCGCCGGCCATCAGCGGGTCGAGGTAGCGGGCGTCCTCGGTCCACGTGCGTGCGATGAGCTCGCGCCGGCGGGCCGGGTCGGTCTCGTTCCAGATGGCGATGTAGCCGTCGACCACGGTCGTCGGGTCGGTCATGTCGGTGCTCCTCGGTGGGTGACGTTGCCCCGGCCACGGTGCCGGGGACGGGTGCGCGTGTCGATGACCTCGGAGGTAGGTGCCGGGGCGCGCCCGCGTGGCTAGGGTCGGGCGGCATGACCGAGCTCGCCGCCCCCGGCGTCCGCGTCGGCCCGCTCCTGCGGTCCTGGCGCCGGCGGCGCCGCCTCAGCCAGCTCGACCTCGCCCTCGAGGCCGGCGTCTCGGCGCGCCACCTGAGCTTCGTGGAGACGGGCCGCTCGCGCCCGAGCGCCGAGATGGTGCTCCACCTCGCGGGCCGGCTCGAGGTGCCGCTGCGGGAGCGCAACGCGCTGCTGCTCGCCGCGGGCTACGCCCCCGCCTACGCCGAGCGCCCGCTCGACGCCCCCGAGATGACGCCGGTCCGCGAGGCGATCGACCGCGTCCTCGCCGGCCACGAGCCGCACCCCGCGCTCGTCGTGGACCGCCAGTGGGAGCTCGTGGCGGCCAACCGCGGGCTCGGGCTGCTGCTGGAGGGCGTGGCGCCCGAGCTGCTCGAGCCGCCGGTCAACGTCCTGCGCGTGGGCCTGCACCCCGCGGGCCTCGCGGCCCGGATCGCGAACCTCGGGCAGTGGCGCGCGCACCTGCTCGAGCGCCTCGGGCGCCAGGTCTCCCTGACCGGGGACCCGGCGCTGCGCACGCTGCTCGACGAGGTCGCCGCCTATCCCGGCCCGGAGGCGCCCGAGGCGCGTCCCGGGGACGAGATCGCCGTCCCGCTGCGGCTGCGCACCGACGGCGGCGAGCTGGCCTTCCTGAGCACGGTGTCGACGTTCGGGACGGCGGTCGACATCACCGTCGCCGAGCTGTCGATCGAGTCGTTCTTCCCGACCGACGCCCGGACCGCCGAGATCGTGCGGGCGCACGTCGCGGCGGCCGGCTGAGCGAGCAGTCGCTTACCTCGGAGGGAATCGACGCGCGTCCCGGCGCCTGGCAGAAGTTGGCGCCATGTCCACGACCGCACCGCTCCGCCCGGCCGCCCGCCCCCTCGCCGCACGCGCCGCCGCGCTGCGCCGCTGGGCGGCGCTCCCCGTCGTCCTCGCCGGCACGGCGATGGTCATCCTCGACTTCTTCATCGTCAACGTCGCGCTGCCCGCGATGCAGTCCGACCTGCACGCCGGCGCCGGCGCCGTCGAGTGGGTCGTCGCGGGCTATGGCCTGGCGATGGCCGCCGGGCTCATCACGGGCGGCCGCCTCGGCGACCTGCTCGGCCGGCGGCGCATGTTCGCCTGGGGCCTGGTCGGATTCACGCTCACGTCCCTGGCCTGCGGCGTCGCCCCCGGCGCGGGGGTCCTCGTGGCCGCGCGCGTCGCGCAGGGCGCGGCGTCGGCGCTGCTCATGCCGCAGGTCCTCGCCATCCTCGGCGTGGCCTACGAGGGCGCCGACCGCGTCAAGGCGTTCACCGCCTACGCGCTGACCCTCGGGCTGGCGGCCGTGGCCGGGCAGCTCATCGGCGGCGTCCTGATCGAGCTGGACCTCGCGGGCCTGGGGTGGCGCAGCTGCTTCCTGGTCAACGTCCCCGTCGGCATCGCCGCGCTGGCGCTCACCCGCCGCACCGTGCCCGAGTCCCGCGCCCCGGACGCCACCCGGCTCGACCTCCCCGGCGCAGCCCTCGTCACCGCGGCGCTCGTGGCCGTCGTCCTCCCGCTCATCGAAGGGCGCGCGCACGGCTGGCCGGCCTGGACGTGGGCGTCGCTGGCCGCCGCGCCCGTCCTGCTCGTGGCGTTCGGGCGCTCCCAGCGTCGCCTCGCCCGTCGCGGGGGCAGCCCGCTCGTGCCGCCCGTGCTCTGGGAGCAGCGCGGCTTCGCGCCCGCCGTGGTGACCGTCGTCGCGTTCTACGCGACCGTCGCGTCGACGTTCCTCGTGCTCGCCCTGTACCTGCAGGGCGGCCGCGGCCTCAGCGCGCTGGACAGCGGGCTGGTGTTCAGCGTCCTCGGCGCCGGCTTCCTGGCGACGTCGTCGTGGGCCGGCTCCGGCGGGCCGGTGGTGCAGCGGCTCGGGCGCCAGGTGCTCGCGCTCGGCGCCGGCGTGCGGGTCGTGGCCCTGCTGGGCCTGTGGCTCGCCGTCGGGCACGTCGGCTCCGGCGGCAGCGTGGCGTGGCTCGCCGTGCCGCTGCTGCTCGACGGCGCGGGGATGGGCCTGGTCATGGGCCCGCTGTTCACGCTGGTGCTCGCCCCCGTCCGCCCCGAGCACGCGGGCGCCGCCTCGGGCGTCCTGGCGGCCGCCCAGCAGGTCGGCAACGCGGTGGGGATCGCCGCGATCGGCGTCGTCTTCTACGGCGCGCTGAGCGCGGGCCCCGGGCCCGTGGCGGTGCCGCCGGCCTTCCGGGATGCCGTGCTCGCGCTCGCGGCGCTGGGGCTGGTGGTCGTGGCGCTGGTCCAGCGGATGCCGCGGGAGGAGTCCTAGCCGCGCAGGGCGACGGGCCGGTCCTCGATGCGGACCATCCGCTCGAGGTCGGCCACGCGCGCGGTGATCTCGTCGCCCGTCAGCCGCAGCACGCGCTCCGTGCCGAACTCCTCGACGTTGAACGAGGCCAGGACGGTGCCGTAGAGCATGGCCTGCGCCAGCGTGGCGTGATCGGCCTCGCCGCCCGCGGCGGCGATGTAGCCGACGAAGCCCCCGGCGAACGTGTCGCCGGCGCCGGTCGGGTCGACGACCTGCTCGAGCGGGAAGGCGGGCAGCGCGAAGTAGCCCTCCTCGGTGTAGAGCCCGGCGCCGTACTTGCCCTGCTTGGCCACCACGGCCGTCAGGCCCCAGCCGAGGATCTCCTTGGCGGCCAGCGCGCTGTTCGGCGCGCCGGTGAGCATCTCGAGCTCCTCGTCGTTGAGGATCAGGCAGTCGACCTCGCGGATCGTGCGCTCGAGCGACTCGCGCGCGATGGAGATCCACAGGTCCATGGAATCCATCGCCACGAAGCGCGCCTTGGTGCACTGCTCGCGCACGGCGTGCTGCAGGTCCGGCTGGATGTTCGCGAGGAAGAGGACGTCGCAGTCCTTCGAGGCCTGCGACAGCTTGGGGTCGAAGGTCTCGAAGACGTTGAGGTCGGTGACCAGCGTCTCGCGCGAGTTCAGGTTGTCGGCGTAGACCCCGGACCAGAAGAACGTCTTGCCGCCCGCGACGTGCTCCACGTCGTCGGTGATCGTCCCGCGGGTGCGCAGTGCCGCCCAGGACGCCTCGTCGAAGTCGTCCCCGACCGGCCCGACCGGGCGCACCTCGTCGAAGAACGACGCGGCGAGCGAGAAGTGCGTGGCGGCGCCGCCGAGCATCCGCTCGCGCTCCCCGGCGGGCGTCTTGACGGCGTCGTACGCGATGGATCCGACCACGGTGAGGCTCATGAGGCGCGGCAGGTTATCGGGCTGCGGCCATCGCGCGCGGGTGACCGTCCGGTGACGTCGCGGTGCGGAATGCCCCACCAGGGCTAGAGTCCTCCCGGTGAGCACCTTCGTGGACCTCGGCCTCTCCGAGGCAACCCTCCAGGCCCTGCAGGACGTGGGCTATGAGCAGCCGAGTCCGATCCAGGAGCAGGCGATCCCGCCGATGCTCGAGGGGCGCGACGTCATCGGGCAGGCCCAGACGGGCTCCGGCAAGACGGCGGCCTTCGGCGTGCCGATCATCGAGTACGTCGATCCCGAGCTGCCCGAGGTCCAGGCGCTGGTGCTGACCCCGACCCGCGAGCTGTGCATCCAGGTCACCCAGGCCCTGCGCTCCTACGCCACCCGCAAGGGCGTCGACGTGGTCGCCGTCTTCGGCGGCGCGCCCATCCGCTCCCAGCAGGCGCAGCTCAAGGCCGGCGGCCACATCGTGGTCGGGACCGTCGGGCGCGTGCTCGACCTCATCTCGCGCCACTCGCTGGTCCTGCACGACTGCCGCTTCGTCGTGCTCGACGAAGCCGACGAGATGCTCGACCTCGGCTTCCTCGAGGACGTCGAGAAGATCCTGTCGCTGACCCCGAACTCGCGGCAGACGGCGCTGTTCAGCGCGACGATGCCGCCCCCGATCCAGAAGCTCGCGGACTCCTACCTCTACGACCCGGAGATCGTGATGGTCAAGGCGGCGACGATGACCGTCGACTCCGTCGAGCAGTTCCAGCTCGAGGTCAAGAGCGCGGACAAGGCCGAGAAGCTCGTCGAGGTCCTGAGCGCCGAGCGCCCGGACCAGTGCATCGTCTTCGCCCGCACGAAGATCGGCACCGACCGCCTCTACCGCAGGCTGCGCGACAAGGGCATGAACGTCAAGGCGCTGCACGGCGACATGTCCCAGGGCTCGCGCGACGGGGTGATGCTCGCGTTCAAGGCCGGCCGCGTGCCGATCCTCGTCGCGACCGACGTCGCCGCCCGCGGGCTGGACATCTCGACGGTCACCCACGTCGTCAACTTCGACGTCCCGATCTCGCCCGACGTCTACGTGCACCGCATCGGCCGCACCGGCCGGGTCGGCCGCTCGGGGCGCGCGATCACCTTCGTCGAGCCGCGCCAGACCAAGGAGCTCGAGGCGATCGAGCAGCACATCGGGACGAAGATCTCCCAATGGGCGCCCGGCGCGACCACCGCCCCGGTCGAGATCGAGGAGAAGCCCAAGCGGCACTCCAAGCCGAGGATCAGCCGCAACGGCGACGAGCCCTACCGACGCCTGCTGGCCGGGGCCGGACAGGCCGAGGGCCTCGAGGTCGCCGACCTGGTCTCCGCGATCACCAAGGCCTCCGGCCTCGAGGGCGAGGCCGTCCGCGACGTCCGCGTCCTGCGGCGCTTCAGCCTGCTCTCGGTCCCCGAGAGCGAGGTCGAGCGGGTCATCTCGCAGGTCGACGGCACCGACGTGCGGGGCACCGCCCTGCGGATCGAGCTCGCGCGGGCCTGACGGCCTGCGGGGCCGCGGCGGGCACCGCCCGGTGCGCAACTCCGCACGCGCGGGTACGTCCTGGCTGGTGCGCGGAGGATCTGCGACCCTCACCCCCGATGGCCACCGTCACCCCTGAACGCGACCAGACCGGCGCCGCCGAGCCGCCGCCCGAGGGCACCGGCCCGCCTGCCGCGCCGCCACGGACGTGCGCGGCCTGCGGCGCCGCACTGGCCCCCGAGCAGGACTGGTGCCTGGAGTGCGGGACCGCCGCGCCCGGGCGCCTCGGCGGCCGACCGGGGATGCGGTCCGCCGTGGCCGTGGCGGTCCTGACGCTGCTGCTCGTCGGCGGCGCCGTCGCCGCCAGCTACGCCGCGCTGTCGACCGACGCCAACCGCCGCGCGAGCACCACGACGCCGGCCGACGCCGCGCCGGTGGCCAACGCCG
>JAXDGY010000063.1:0-5139 GCA_034664785.1 Solirubrobacteraceae bacterium | reverse complement strand
ACGCCGGCGAGGATCCGCAGGAGCGTCGACTTGCCCGAGCCGTTGGGCCCGATCAAGCCGATGCGCGAGCTCGCGTCGACGCGCAGGTCGACCCCCTGCAGGACGGTGCGCGCGCCGTGGAGGCGGCTGATGCGATGGGCGACGAGGACGGACGACGGCATGCGGGCTCCTTCCGAGGCAACTGGGACACGGAGGACAGCCGCGGCGACCGGGTCCGAGCGGACCGGTCGGCGAGTTTGTGGCGGCTGTCAGCGAGCGTCGCGCATGAGGTGGCCCCGAGGGCCGATGGCAACGCTAGCAACGTCCGCCGGGCGAGCAAAGGGGGAGCGCCGTTGCCGCACCACCGTGGCCTGGTTAGTGTCGTCCCGACTCGACCACACCCACCGAGGGGCTGGAGCCATGCGGATGCTGCTCAAGGTTCAGATGGACGTCGAGGCCGGCAACCGTGCGATACGGGACGGCTCCTGGGGCCAGGTGATGGAGCGCATGATGCCGATGCTCCAGCCGGAGGCCGCCTACTTCACCGCGCAGGACGGCAAGCGCACGGGCATGATCTTCTTCGACCTGAAGGACCCGACCCAGATCCCGGCGATCGCGGAGCCGTTCTTCATGGCCGTGAACGCCTCGATCGAGCTCACCCCGGTCATGACCCCGGACGAGGTCCGAGCGGGGATCGCGGAGGCCGCCAAGGCGTTCTGAGGCCCGGCCGGAGCCGCAGGCGGGCTCACCCGGGGATCGTCCGCGGCAGCCCGAAGTAGGGCAGCACGCCGTTGTCACCGCAGCGTGTGATGGTCGAGATCGCGCCGCCGTCGAAGGCGAGCACGAACAGCCCGGCCGCGCGGGCCACGCCGGCCTGCGGGTCGCCGAGGTAGTAGGCGAACGCGGGCTGACCGTTGGCCCGCGTGGGCACCAGGCGGATGCCGCGGCCGTGGGTCCAGAGCGAACGGGTGCGCAGGAACTCCCCGATGGCCTCGCGGCCCTGGTACTCATGCGGCTCGGGCGGCATGCGGATCCAGGCGTCGTCCGTGAGCAGCGCCACCACCGCGTCGATGTCGCCGCTCTCGAAGGCGTCGGCGAAGCGCGCCAGTACGTCCCGCTCGGCGCGCGAGCCCGGCAGCGCGCCGCCGACGGCGCGCTCGGGCGCCGCGTCGAGGGTCGCGCGCGCCCGCTGCAGCGCGCTGTTGACGGAGACCTCGGTGCTGCCGAGCATGTCCGCCACCTCGGCGGCGCGGTAGCCGAGCACGTCGCGCAGCACGAGCACGGCGCGCTGGTGGGGCGGCATGCGCTGCAGCCCCGAGACGAACGCCAGGCCGACGGCCTCGCGGGTCTCATAGCGGGTGTCGGGGCCGTCGGCGCGGTCGGGCAGGCCCTCGAGCAGGGAGTCGGGGTAGGGCTGCAGCCAGATCGGCTCGCCCCAGCGTGTCGGCTCGGGCTTGGCCGGCCCTCCGGCGCTCAGCACGTCAGGCCTGCGGGCATCGTCGCGCAGGGCGTTCAGGCAGCGGTTCGTGGCGATCCGGTACAGCCACGAGCGCAGCGAGGCGCGAGCCCCGAAGTCCGCCAGCCCGCGCCACGCCGCCAGCAGCGTCTCCTGGACGAGATCCTCCGCGTCCTGCACCGAGCCCAGGATCCGGTAGCAGTGCAGCTGCAGCTCGCGCCGGTGCGGCTCGGTCAGCGCCCGGAAGGCCTCCTCGTCGCCCGCTCGGGCGCGCTCGAGCATCGCCCCGGTCACCGTTGATCCTCGCAAGATGTCGGTCCTCCTCGTGCATGTGAAGGCAAGGACACCGCCGGGACCCGGAATTCATCGCTCAATCTCCGACGGTCGCCGGTGTCTGAACGGGCATGACACGACAGCAACGCTGGATCCTCGTCCTGGCGGCCCTGGCCGCCTTCATGACCGCGCTGGACACGCTCGTCGTGACCACCGCGCTCAACACCATCCACCGCGACCTCCACGCCTCCGTCGCCGAGCTCGAGTGGACGGTCAACGCGTACAACCTCAGCTTCGCGGTGCTGCTGATGACCGCGGCCGGACTCGGAGACCGCTTCGGCCGCCGGCGGCTCTTCCTCGGCGGGATCGGGCTCTTCGCAGCCGCGTCCGCCGCCTGCGCGCTCGCCCCGAGCGTGGGCGCGCTCATCGCGGCCCGGGCGGTGCAGGGCGCCGGCGCCGCGGCGGTCACGACGCTCGCCCTGACGCTCGTGGGCTCGGCCTTCTCGCCCGAGCGGCGCGGCGCGGCGCTGGGCATCTTCTTCGCGGTCAACGGGCTGGCGGTGGCCGGCGGGCCGCTCGTGGGTGGAGCGGTCACCGAGGGCATCGCCTGGCAGTGGATCTTCTGGCTCAACGTGCCGATCGGGGTCGCGCTCATCCCGCTGGTCTTCGCGCGGGTGCCCGAGAGCCGCGGGTCGGACTCGGCGCTCGACCTCCCCGGCCTCGCGCTGGTCAGCACCGGCGTGCTCGGCGTGGTGTGGGCGCTGGTGCGCGGCAACAGCGCGGGCTGGGGGAGCGCCGAGGTCCTGGGCGCCCTGCTCGGCGGCGTGGCGCTGGTCGCCGCGTTCGTGGCCTTCGAGCTGCGCACGGCGGCCCCGATGCTGCCCATGCGCTTCTTCCGCTCGCGGGCGTTCTCGGCGGGCAACGCGGCGATCTTCTGCGCGGTCGGCTCGCTGTTCTGCGCGGTGTTCTTCATGTCGCAGTTCCTGCAGGCGGGACTCGGCTACGGACCGCTCGACGCCGGGCTGCGGCTGTTGCCGTGGACGGCCACGCTGTTCTTCGTGGCCCCGGTCGCGGGCAAGCTGGTCGACCGCTTCGGGGAGCGTCCGTTCCTCGTCGCCGGGCCGCTGCTGCAGGCGGTGGGCATCGCCTGGATCGCGCTGATCGCGGACCCCGGCATGTCCTACGCGCAGATGATCGCGCCGCTGATGGTCGCCGGCGTGGGGATCAGCATGTCCTTCCCGGCCGCCCAGAACTCGGTGGTGGGCTCGGTGGCGCCGGAGGCGATCGGCAAGGCGTCGGGGACCAACAGCACGATGCGCGAGCTGGGCGGCGTGCTCGGGATCGCCTTGGGCGTCGCGGCGTTCTCGGGCGCGGGCGGCTACGCGTCGCCGGCCGACTTCAGCGACGGGTTCGTGGCGGCGATGGGCGTGTCGGCCGGGCTGTCGGTGCTCGCCGCCACGGCGGGGGCACTGCTGCCCTCGCGGGCCGCGATCCTGCCACAGGTGGCGGCGGCGGAGGCATGACGACGATGCGCCGCACGATCGCCCGCTACACGGTCAAGCCCGGCCAGGAGGAGCACAACGCCCAGCTCGTCCGCGCCGTCTACCGCGAGCTCGCCGAGCTCGCGCCCGCCGGCTTCACGTACGCCACCTACCGCCTGCACGACGGGCGCACGTTCGTGCACGTCGCCGAGCAGGAGGACGACACCCCCGGGCCGCTGGGCGGCCTGGGGGCGTTCCACGAGTTCCAGCGCGCGATCGGCGAGCGGTGCGAGTGGGGCCCGATCGTCGGAAACGCGGAGCGCATCGGGCGCTTCGGTGACTGACCCTCGCGTTCCGAGGCGGGAGGGACGGGCCTCGAACCCGCGCCCCCCGGCGTGACAGATCTCGCTAGGCCGAGCAGTCCGGCCCCATACCGTAGCCCGAGATTCAATGGGCACCCCGTGGGACGCCCGGACGTATGACCGGACGAGCGGGCCGCAGCAAGCGTGGGCATCGGAAGTCCTCGGCCGGCTCGAAGGGATCGCGCCGGACGCAACAGCGTTGGATGTCGGCTGCGGGACCGGGCGTGTCACGGAGGCGCTGTTGGCTCTCGTTCCACGTGGTCGCGTGCTGGCGCTGGACGCGTCGGAGGAGATGGTGGCGCTCGCGCGCAGGCGGCTCGGCGATCGCGCGGAGGTGTGGTGCCAGGACGTGCTCGACCTCGACCTCGATGAGCCCGTCGACGCGATCGTCTCGACGGCGACACTGCATTGGGTGACCGACCATGATCGCCTCTGGGCGCGGCTTGCGCGGGTGCTGCGGCCAGGAGGCACGCTCGAGGTCCAGTGCGGAGGTATGGGCAACATCGATGCCGTGCGTGAGGTGATCGAGGCGGTCGCCCGCGACGGGGCTCCGGAGCTCGTCGGCTGGTCGCCGTGGGTGTTCGCGGGGCCGCGGGAGACGGAACGGCGCCTACGCGCGGCTCGCTTCACCGCAATCCGCTGCTGGTTGCAGGCGCGACCGACGCATCCCCGAGACGTCGACGCGTTCGTGCGAACGTCGATCCTCGCGGCGCACCTCGCTCGCTTGCCGGTGGAGCGACGCGAGTGGTTCGCCGCCGCCGTCGTGGCGGGAGTGCGTCTGCCGCTGGACTACGTTCGCCTCAACGTATCCGCCACCCGCGGGCCGGCGTAGGCCGGTGCACGCGACCGACCGGCGTCACGTCTCGCGCCTGGGATCAGCCGTCAGCGTGAGGTATCGCCGGCGATCGTCCACCGGGCACGGCAGTCGGAGAGTCGCAGGTGTGGTTTGCGGAATGGCGGAGCGATCACAGGTCAACGTAGACGTCGAAGCCGGGCGTCTCGACGAACCCGACCCGGGCGTAAAGTCGCGCGGCGTCGTCGGTGTCGGGATGCAGATGCGCGAGCTCGGCGCCGGCGGCGAAGCCGCGCTCGAGCAGCCAGGACGAGATTCGCGTGGCGATTCCGCGCCGTCGTGCCGCGGCGGTGACCGCGACCCCGGCGAGATAGAGGCATGGCCTGGCGCGCCCATCGCTGCGGAGCGAGTAGCCGGTCCCGGCGGGCACTCCGTCGAGTTCGGCGAACACGACCGTGCAGCGAGAGGCGCTCAGGTGCGGCTCGAGCCACTGGCGGTCCAGCTTGGGGTCCTCCCCGAAGGCCTCCGCGTCGATCCGCAGGACGGTGGGCAGGTCGGTTGGCGCTGCGGCGCGCAGGCGCAGGCCAGGGACGCTGGGCGCCGGCCGGTGCTCCCCGGCGCGCAGGCCCATCAGGCGCTTGCCGAACAGCAGCCGCCCGTGGGCCCACGGCATACCCGCCGGGACACGCACGCCCCACGGCGCGCCGCGCGTGGCGAAGAACGCGCGTGCGCCCTCGATGTCCGCGTCCGCGGCGGTGACGTCGCCGTTGTTCCACTGCGGGTGAGCAAGTCCGG
>JAXDGY010000062.1:0-13264 GCA_034664785.1 Solirubrobacteraceae bacterium | reverse complement strand
CGAAGCGGTGCAGCGGCAGCGGGCTCAGCGCCCCGTCGTGCAGCGCACGCGTCACGTCGCGCACCGCGTGGCGGAGGGCGTCGCGCGGCATCGTGTAGACGAGCACGAAGCGCAGCACGAGGTTGGGGCCCATCAGGGCGCGGACCGGCACGGCCGCCTCGTCGCCGCCGTCGTTGGCGTAGGTGGTGATGACGGCGTACGGCGCGCACACGGCGAGGTCGAGCTGCAGGTTCTGCGCCAGGGACAGCTCGACGACCCGGTCGACGCCGTCCGGCGCGGCGGCGCGGATGCGCTCCGCGGCGTCGTCCTCGCGGTAGTTCACGGTCTCGTGCGCGCCCGCCGCACGGGCCAGCGCCGCCTTCTCCTCGCTGGAGACCGTCGCGATGACGCGGCCCGCGCCCGCCCATCGCGCCAGCTCGATCGCCGCGTGGCCGACGGCGCCCGCGCCGCCTGCGACGAGGATCGTCGCGCCGTCGATCGGCCCGTCGGCGAGCAGGCAGCGATGGGCGGTCAGCGCCGGGATCCCGAGCGTCGCCCCGAGGTCGGCCGACGCGCCCTGCGGCAGCTGGACGGCCTGCTCGCCGGGGATCCGCGTCCACTGCGCGGCGGTGCCCCACGGGCGCTGCCAGGCGGCGAAGTACAGCCAGACGCGCTCGCCGATGCGCCCGGGGTCCACGCCCTCCCCCACCGCGTCGATGACCCCGGCGCCGTCCTGGTGGGGGATCTGGAACGGCCCGGGCAGCCCGCCGCCCGTCGCCCCGGCCCGCGACTTGACGTCGGTCGGGTTGACGCCCGAGACCCCGACGCGGACGCGGACCTCCCCCGCCTCCGGCTCGGGGCGCTCCATCTCCACCACCCGCAGGACCTCATGGGCGGGGCCGGTCTTCTCGTAGCGCGCGGCGAGCATGGCCGTCCCCTACCCACGAACCGCGGTGCCCGCTACCCGCCCGTCGTGCCCAGACGCCGGCTGGGCAGCTCGCGGACGGGAAGGGTCACGCGCACGCCGCTCAGGGACGCGCTGAACGGCTCGGGGCTGGCACCGTAGGTCGGCGCGTCGCGGCCCAGGAGCTCGACGACGATCCGGTGGCCCTTGGCGAAGCGCCAGCCGTTGCCGTCCAGGGCGAAGCGGAAGCGGCCCGTCTGATCGGTGTCCAGGCGATAGGTCCCGCGGGTGATCAGCAGCTGCTTGCCCGTCGCGGGATCGCGGTCCCACAGCCGCGCGTCGAGCTGCCCGTAGTTGCCCTTCGTGGTGACCTTGCCGGTGATGACCGGCAGCCCGATGAGCGTCACGCCGGCGGACCGCACCGACAGCTGCGCCGGGCTGGCCGGGTCCGGGTCCTGGGGTGTGCACAGCGAGCTCGTCAGCGGGTTGAGCTTGGCGGCCAGGTCCGCGCTCGCGCCGTTCTGGTCGATCGCGAGCGCCCTGGACGTGCCGAACGCCAAGCGGCTGCGGGCCAGCGCGCCGAAGGCGGCCGCCCGGTAGGGGCCGCCGCCGGCGGGGGCGTCCTTCGGGCAGGTCATGGTGTACGCCGTGGCGGCGGCGGGAGCCGGCTTGGCCCCCTTGCCCTTCAGCCAGGCGTCGAGGAACCGCTGCCCGGCCCGGTCGAGCGCCCGCTTGTCGTCCGGGTGGTTGGCAGCCGGGCCGTGGCCCAGGTCGCCGACCTGCAGCGCGATCGGCGCCTGCGGATCCTTGCGCAGCACGGCGTCGTAGCCCGCGAGCGCCTGCGGGACCGGGAACAGCGCGTCCGTCCATCCCGACTCCATCAGCAGCGGAGCGGGCTTCCCGCTCACCCCGGCGACCCCGTGGTAGCGGTAGGCGTTGTCGAGCGTCGCCGTGGTCTCCGGCCCGACGGCGCCGGCGTCCAGCTGCTGCTTCCACGTCGTGATGTCCGCGCTGAGCGCGCCGCCGGTCGGGGCGACGAACCCGCTGAACGCGACGCTGAAGATCCCGCCGGCGTAGGCCTGGACCGTGACGCCGGTCGGCGTCCGCGACCACGGGCCGCGCCCGTTGCGGGTGAAGATGCTCTCGCCGTTGGTCCACCCCCAGCGCGGCCACGACGCCGTCAGCGAGAGCGGGGTGCCCTTGGGGCTGCGCCACTTCGCGTAGCCGCCGTCGGGCGTGCGGATCCGGTCGCGCAGCCAGGCGAGCATCATCGACACGCCGCCGCCGTAGGAGACGCCCGTGGCGCCGATCGCCCCCGGCTTGGCGACGCCGTCGTCGACGAGCCTGCCGACGAGCGTCTGGGCGTCGCGGACCTCGTAGCGCATGTCGTCGAGCCGGACCCACCCGGCGGCGCAGTCGGGGGTGCGCGAGGCGAGCGCCCCGCACGAGTTGCCGAAGCCGCGGGCGGTCGGCGTGACGACGGCGTACCCCTGCTGGGCGAAGCGCACGTTGTTGTAGAGCGGGTCGCTGCCCGTCCCCTCGAAGGCGGTCTTGGTCTGACCGAGGCCGTGGAGCAGCAGCAGGGTCGGGAAGGGCCCGTCGCCGGTGGCGGGCAGGGTGACGTCGACGTCGAGCGGCGTTCCGTCGAAGCTCGCCACGCGCGAGGCGAGATCGGTGGTCGGGCAGAAGCGCACGCCGTCCTGCGGCGTGCAGGCGTGGCCGAACGGCGCGGGGGCGGCGGCTTGGGCGGCGGCGGGCGCGAAGGCGACCACGGCCGCAGCGGCGGCGCAGAGCACGAAGGCGCGCGGGAGGGAGGGCATCGGCGCACCCTAACGCCGCGTGGGCCCGGGGGTGACCGCCGGTCAGCGCCGAGGCGTGCCAGGACCGAGCAGCGCCTGTGCGAGGGTGCGCCATTCGTCGCGCGGCAGGGCACCCGGCTCGCCGCCCACGACCTGCAGGCAGACGTGATCCGCGCCCGCCTCGCGGTGCTCGGCGACCCGGGCGCGGATGCCCTCCACGCCGCCGCCGGCGACGATCGCGTCGAGGAGGCGCTCGCTGCCGCCGTCGCGCAGGTCGTCATCGGTGAACCCGTGGCGCAGGAGGTTGTTCGTGTAGTTCGGGAGCGCGAGGTAGCGCTCCACGTGCCGGCGCGCAGCGCGGCGGTCGGCCTCGCGGTCGCCCTGCAGCGCGACCGCCTGCTCGGGCGCGAGGATGCGGTCGGGGCCGAGCACCTGACGGGCGAACGCCGTGTGGGCGACCGGGACGAAGTAGGGGTGTGCGCCGGCGCTGCGCTCGCGCGCCAGCTCCAGCATCCTGGGCCCGAGCGCGGCGAGCACGCGGCGCTCGGCGGGGACGGGCTGCGGCTGGGCGTCGAGCTCGTCGAGGTAGGCGCGCATCCTGGCCAGCGGCCTGCGGTAGCGGCCCGGGCTCTCGCGGTCGATGAGCGGCGCGTGGCTGATGCCCAGGCCGAGCAGGAAGCGGCCGGGATGGCGGGCCTCCAGCTCCGCGCGGGTCGCGGCGACGTCCGCGGGGTCGTGCATCCAGACGTTGAGGATCCCCGTGGCCAGGGTCATCGTGCTCGTGGCGTCGAGCAGCGTCGCGATCAGCTCGAGCACCGGGCCGCCCGACCCGCCGGGCACCCACACGGTCCCGTAGCCGAGGGCCTCGAGCTCCGCGACGGCGTCCGCGGCGTCTGCCGGGGGCACCGCGCGCAGCTCGCCGCTCCAGATCCCGAGCGTCCCGAGGTCCATCCCCCGCAGGGCGTCAGGGGGCACCGTGTCCGCCTAGGACCCCGCCCCGATCGCAAGCGCGAGGCCGGCGTCGGCCACGGGCGCGAGCACGAGGAGGGCCAGGACCGCGAGGGCCAGGAGCACGGCGAGTTCCGTGCGGTGACGTCGGGTCAGGTGCAATCGCTCGCTCCTTCCTGTCCCCGCGACGGTACGCCCGCCGCGCGCGCCCTGCAAGGCCGGCGATCGGTCTCCTTGACCGGGCCGGAACGGTTAGCCTCGGCGGGCCGGCGCACCACGGGGAGAGGAAGAGCGGATGGCGACTGCAGGCGGCAGGTGGACGTGGACCGATGACGGCCCGCACGGGCACAGGGCGTCGTGATGCGGCAGCTCACGAGCCTCGACGCCCAGTTCCTGGCCCTCGAGACCCCGCGGCAGAGCGGGCACGTCGGAGGGGTCGCGATCCTCGACACGTCGACTGCGCCCGGGGGAAAGGTCGACGCCACGGACATCCAGGCGCTCATCGCCGAGCGCCTGCCGATCCTGCCGCCGCTGCGCTGGCGCCTGGAGGAGGTGCCGCTCGGGCTGGACTACCCCTACTGGGTCGACGACCCCGAGTTCGACCTCGACTTCCACGTCCGCGAGCTGGCGCTGCCCGCCCCCGGCTCCGACGAGCAGCTCGCCGAGCAGGTCGCCCGGATCTTCTCCCGCCCGCTGGACCGCGCCCGGCCGCTGTGGGAGCTGTACGTCATCGGGGGCCTCGCCTCCGGCCACACGGCGGTGCTGACCAAGATCCACCACGCCCTCATCGACGGGCTCTCGGGCGCGGAGATCATGGGGCTGCTGCTCGACCTCACGCCCGAGGGGCGCGAGCCGCCGAAGGTCGAGCACTCACCCGACGACGGCCCCGTGCCCGGGCAGGCCGCGATGTTCGCGCGCGGCCTGCTCGGCCTGCCGCGCTACCCGCTGCGGGCCCTGCGCGCCCTGCCCTCCGCGGTCCCCAACCTGGCCGAGACGCCGTTCAGCGCGCTGCCGGGCGCCGACATCGTCGGCCGCCTGGCCAACCGCGCGCAACGCACCGTCACCCGGCAGGCCGGCCCCGCCGACGCGCGGGGGAAGCTGAACGCGCCGCGCACGACGTTCAGCGGACGGGTCTCCGCCCACCGCCGCTTCACCTTCGGCCGGCTCCAGCTCAACGACGTCAAGGCGGTCAAGAACGCCTACGGCTGCACGGTCAACGACGTCGTCGTGTCGATCTGCGCCGGCGCGGTGCGCCGCTGGCTGCTCGCGCACGACGAGCTGCCGGACGACCCGCTCGTCGCCCAGATCCCCGTGTCGGTGCGGACCGACGCGCAGGCGGGGACCTACGGCAACCGCATCATGCTGATGAGCGCGCCGCTGTACACCGACGAGGCCGATCCCGTGCGGCGCCTCGAGCGGACCCACGAGGCCCTGGCCGGCATGAAGGAGCGCCACCGCGCGCTGCCCGCCGACCTGCTGCAGGACGTCAACCACTTCATCCCGCCCGCGGTGTTCTCGCGGGCCGCCCGGCTGACGTTCCGCCTGGCCACGAGCCGTCAGGGCCGGCCGACGTGGAACCTCGTCATCTCCAACGTGCCGGGCCCGCAGATCCCGCTCTACCTCGCCGGCGCCCGCCTGGTCGCCAACTACCCCGTGTCGGTCATCACCGACGGCATGGGGCTCAACATCACGGTGATGAGCTACTTGGGCCACCTCGACTTCGGCATCGTCGCCGACCGTGAGCAGATGCCCGACGTGGCGGACCTGATGGGCTGGCTCGGCGCCGAGCTGCGGCTGCTCATGCCGAAGCGCTCGCCGCGGGGCGCCCGGACGGCCGCGGGCAACGGCAAGCCTGCGATGGCGAAGGCAGCGGCGGCGAAAGCGGCGAGGGCGGCGAAGGCGAAGCCCGCGACGGCGCCGCCCGCGGGCGGGGCGCGGCGGAAGGCGGGCTGAGCGGCAGGCGCGGAGAAGGTGTGGCGCGCGTCCACCTTGGGTCCCTCCGCGGGCGCCCGGGGCGGACGTACAACTGGGGTGTCACCACAGACCGACTCCCAAGGAGCACCTCATGCGCCGTTCGACCCTCGCCTCCCTCGCCGTCACCGCCACCGTCGCCTCGCTGCCGGCGGCCGCGCTCGCGCAGGCCGATGCACCCACGACCGTCCCGAGCCTGGAGCTCAAGGGGGCCTACGCCTTCGTCGACAGCTACCCGCCGGGCCACAGCCAGTACGCCGCCGTCGTGTTCCGCACGGCGGGCGAGCTGCCGCGCCGCTTCGACGGGATGATCCGTGCCGGCGGCCGCCTCGACGACACGGGCGGATCCGTCGGCTCCGTGCGCGGCGCCCACGGCAAGGCCTCGCACTGCTACACGTTCCTCGCGAAGCTCACGTACGGGCGGATCGCCGGCCCGCGGGGCGGCTCGGCCAGGATCGGCTCGCGGCACGCCGTCACCGTGAGTGCGCGCGGGACCCGCGGCGACCTGCAGGAGTCGATCCGCGTCACGCTGCGCAAGAAGCGCGCCGGGGACCGCTCGGGCAAGCCGCTGGGGTGCTGATGGGCGGCGCCGGCATCACCGTCAGGTGTTGCCGGCGTCGTTCTGGCCCTGGCTGCTGTCGCCGGCTCGCGGTCTCAGTACCGGACGCGGAAGCTCCCGATGAAGGTGATGACGTTGCCGTCGGGATCGCGGATGGCGGAGAGCTGCACGCCCTTGTTCACCGTCTCGATCGCCCCTGCGGTCAGCCCCCTTCCCGAGAGGCCGGCGACATGCTCGTCCAGGTCGTCCACCGCGAAGTTCAACAAGGCCGACCCGGCGCGGTCGGCGTCGCGGGTGATCTGGACCCATCCATTGTCGGTCACGCGCCATTCGACGAGCCGACCCTCCATCGGCAGGTTGTCGGCGGGACGGCCGAGCAGTCGCTCGTACCAGGCATGCGCAGCTTCGAAGTCGGCCACCGGGACGACGGCGAGGACATGATCGATGGACATCGGCTGCTTCCTTCCACGTAGAGCGAACGGGCGGAGGAGCCCGCGCGGCGCCGACCCGGATGCCGGCTGTCGCCGAAGGTCCCTCCTGACACGGAGACCGACCAGCGATCGCGGACTCATCCGTCGCCCGTCCGGCGTCCGAGCACAGCAGGGCGCGGGTGGCCTCCGCAGACAGCGGTCTCGCATCATGCGGCGGTCCGGCGTGCAAGCCAGCCGGTCGCGACCAGGGCCGCGGCCGCCCAGGCGGCGAGCACCGGAAGCTGCGAGCCGAGGCCCGAGACGCCCAGCCATGGGTCGCTGATCGCGGGGATCGCGGACGGCAGCGCGTCGGCGATGGCCTGCATCGTCACGGTCATGGCGCCCTTGGGCGGCCCGCCGCCGCCGAGCAGGTACAGCGGGAAGAAGGCCAGGAGCCCGATCGCCTGCGCCGCGCGCGCGGTCGGCGCGGCGAGGCCGATGACGATGCCGATCAGGACGAGGGTGAGCGTGCCTGCCGTCAGCCCGAGCACCGTCTGCCACGGATGCACGACGTGCGGGATGCCGTACGTGGGCGCGGCGACCGCGAGCACGACGGCGGCGCCGAGGACCACGAGGCCGCAGGCGACGACGGCCTGCGCGGCGACCACCTTCACCGGCGAGATCCCGAACGCCTCGAACCGCCGCAGCACCCCGCGCTCGCGGTAGGAGGCCAGCGCGACCGGCAGCCCGACCAGCGCCAGCGCGATCACCGGCACGCCGATCGAGGCCGAGACGTAGTAGTCGTCGGGTCGCTGCATGCCGTACCCCTCGTCCGGCTGGGTCCCGAACACCCCGGCGAGGATGAGCATCACGAACGGCGGGAACACGAACGCGAACACGAGCACCGTCCAGTCGCGCATGAGCAGGCGCGCCTCCGCTGCGGCCAGTGTGGTGACGCGGGACATCAACGGCCTCCGTCCAGGAGCGCGACGACGGCATCCTCGAGGGACGGGCGGATCACGGTGAAGTCGCCGGCCGCGAGCTCGCGCCGGGCCAGCTCGGCCGCGACATGCACGACCGCGTGCGGATCGGCCGTGATGTCGGCAACCGCGCCGTCATACCCGATCTCGGCGACCCCGGGCACGCGCTCCAGGCCCCCCAGGGCCGCCGCGCTCGGCGACGAGAACCGCATCCGGACGGTTCCCCCCGCGGCGACCAGCTCGACCGGTCGGCCGGACGTCAGCAACGCCCCGTGGTGGAGGACGGCGATCCGGTCGCAGAGCCGCTCCGCCTCGTCCATGTCGTGGGTGACCAGCACGACGGTCGCACCCTGATCGCGGGCCTGCTCGACGAGCGTCCACGTCTCCCGCCGGGCGGCCGGGTCGAGCCCTTGCGTCAGCTCGTCGAGGAACACGATCCGCGGATCGTTGACGAGCGCGAGGGCCAGGAACAGCCGCTGGCGCTGCCCGCCCGACAGCGTGGCGTACGGCTGCCGCAGCAGCGAGCCCAGCTGCCAGGCCTCGGCGAGCGCCCGCCAGTCGACGGCGTCGCCGGCGAGCCGGGCGAACAGCCGCAGCGCTTCCCCCACCCGCAGTCGATCGGGCAGGGCCGAGGTCTGCAGCTGCGCGCCGATGAGCGGACGCAGCCGCGCCCGGTCGCCGAGCGGGTCGAGCCCGAGCACCTCGACCCGCCCCGCATCGCGGCTGCGGAGCCCTTGCAGGATCTCGACGGTCGTCGTCTTCCCGGCGCCGTTGCGGCCGGCGATGCCGAAGATCTCCCCGGCGCCGACCGCGAACGACAGGCCGCGCAGCACCGCCCGGCCGTCGTAGGACTTGTGCAGGTCGTGGACCTCGATCGCGGTGTTCTCCATGGCGCCGAAGCTAGGCGCCGGCGGGGCCTTCGCGCATCGGCCCACGGGCCCCGGATGCGGTCCGCCCGGAGTCGGAGGCGCGCTGCTACGGCGGCGCCGCGCCGGGCCTGACCACACCGTGGTCGTAGGCGAACACGATCGCCGACGCCCGATCGCGCACCCCGAGCCTGGCGAAGATGCTGCCCACGTGGGTCTTCACGGTCGCCTCGGCGACGTACAGGTCCGCCGCGATCTCGGCGTTGGTCGCACCGCGCGCCATCAGCCGCAGGACGTCGTGCTCGCGGTCCGTGAGCAGCTCGAGCCGCGCCGCCTCGCGGGCTGCCGGCGCCACGAGCCGGCGGTAGTGCTCGAGGACGCGGGGCGCGACCGCAGGGTCGAACCAGATGCCGCCCCCGGCCACCGCTCGCACCGCCGCGATCAGCTCCTCCGCCGAGGAGTCCTTGAGCGCGAACCCGGCGGCACCGGCCTCGATCGCCCCCCACAGCATCTCGTCCTCGCCGAACGTCGTCAGCACGAGGACGACGACGGGGTCCGCCGCGGCGCGCAGCTGTGCCGTCGCGGCGATGCCGTCGAGGCCCGGCATGCGGATGTCCATGAGGACCACGTCCGGGTGCAGGGCGGGCAGCTGCTCCACCGCCTGCAGGCCGTCGGCGCACTCGGCGACCACCTCGAACCCGTCCGCCGGCGAGAGGATCCGCGCGAGGCCGGCGCGGATGATCGCCTGGTCGTCGACGAGGGCGACGCGGATCATCGGCCTCGCGCGCCTGGTCGCTCGCCGGTCGCCTCCAGCGGGAGCCGGCAGGTCACCTGCCATCCGTCGGGTGTCGGGCCGGCGGCGAACTCGCCGCCGATCGCCGTCGCCCGCTCCCGCATCCCGATCAGCCCGTAGCGGGGCCGGTCCGGATCGGCCGTCGCGGTGAGCGCAGGTCCGGTGGTCTCCGCTCGGAGCTGCACCCGCCGACCGGCCGATTCGAGCCGGAGCACGGTCTTGGCGTGCGGCGCGTGCCGAGCGGCATTCGCGAGCGCCTCCTGGGCGATGCGGTAGACCGCGACGCCGACGCTCGGCGCCATCCCGGAGAGGTCCCCGCGGATCCGCAGCTCGACGGCGAGACCAGCGGCCCGTGCCTGGTCGACGAGCGCCGCGATCTCCGCCGCCGACGGGAGCGGCGGCGCCACCCCCGCCTCGTCGTCGCTGCGCAGCAGCGCGACCGTCCGGCGCAGCTCCTGCATGCTGCCCCGGCCCACCTCCTCGGCCGACCGCAGCGCCTCCTCGGCGGCCGCGGGATCGCGCCGCAGCACGTGCCGCGCGCTGGTGACCTGGAGCATGACGGCCGCCAGCCCGTGGCCCACCAGGTCGTGGACGTCGCGGGCGATCCGCCGCCGCTCCTCGAGCAGCGCCTGCCGGGCGAGCTCGCGCCGGGTGGCGTCGAGCTCGGCTGCCAGCTGCGCCTGGCGGGCGACGGCGCGGGCCATGACCCACGGGAAGGCGATGCCCAGGATCCAGATGCCGACCGCGACCTCGGAGGGGTCCTGGATCAGGCTCACCAGCACAGGTGAGGCCACCACGGGCACACCGAGCAGAGCGGCGCTCCTGAGCGACCGCGACCAGCGCCCGACGACGAAGGCCAGCAGCGAGGACTCGAACAGGAGCGGCTCGAGCTGTCCCGAGCGCTGCGCCACGATCACCGGGGCGAGCACGGCGAGTGAGACCGCCGGGAGCCGTACGCCGGGGGCGTAGGTCCACAACGCGAAGGCCGCCACCGGGACGGCCGCGAGGATGACGTCGCCCGCCGGAGCAGGGTCGAAGACGACAGCGGCGATCGCGACCGCGAGCGCGATGATCGGGACCAGGCGGCGTACCTCGTCGGCTTGGGACCACGCCAGACCTGACTCGCCGGCCACGCACCGACCGTACTGCGCCGCTCCCGTCCCGACATCCCCCTGTGGACGGAGCCGGGATGCCCGACCGCGGGTGGAGGGGCCCTGCATCAGGACCGGTTCTCAGGCGCCCCGGTGCAGGAGGCTGAGCCCGAGCACGTCGCCCGCGCCGCGATGGCGCAGCTGGCCGCCGACCATGGCCAGCGTCCAGCCCGAGGCGGACTCGTCGTCGAGCAGCAGGACGCGGCCCGCCGGGACGCCCTCGGAGACCGCGAACGCGCCGCGCAGGTTGTCGAACTGCGCGGCCGCGTTGCGGAGCTCGCGCATCGGCGGCCGGTCGGCCGTGCGCCGTACGGCGTCGACGGCCGGCACGCCGAGCCGCTCGGCCACGGCCGCGGCCAGGTCGCGCAGCAGCGCGTCGCGCTGCGGCGCGCGCGATGGCACCCAGGTGATCCAGTCCGGGGCGAACGGCGCCACCGCGCGCAGCATGCCGTCGAGCACCTCGCCGCTCGCCGCCCCTCCCGCCAGCGCGGCCTCCAGCGGCTCGTCCCACCCGCCGTCGCCCGGCCGGGCCAGCGCGCGGGCGCCCCACAGCCGCAGCTCCTCGGGGATCCGCTGCTGCTTGCGGTCGCCCGTCGCGGGCCACTGCTTCTTGACCGAGAGCTCGACGGCCGCGCCGCGCAGGTGCCGCTGGGCCTCGGCGACGAGGGCGGGGTCGAGGAGCCCCGGATCTGCCCAGCGGGGGCCGGCGCAGACGGCGCAGCGCCCGCACCGCCCGGTGGGCGCCGGGTCGTCGAGCTGCTCCTGCAGGAAGCCCATCAGGCAGCGCCCGTCGCTGCCGTAGGAGGCCATCGCCGCCTGCTCGGCGCGCCGCAGGGCGGTGACCTGCCGGTAGCGCGGCTCGTCGTAGGTCCACGCGCCGGAGCCCGGCGCCAGGGCCCACCGGCTGCCCGAGCGCTGCACGGCGCCCTCGACGTCGAGCACCTTGAGCATCCCCTCCAACCGGGTGCGCCCGAGGTTGACGTCTGGAAGCAGCGCGTTCAGCGTCAGCCCGTCCTCCCCGGCCTGGCCGAGCAGCGTGAGCACCCGGTCGACCGCCTCGCGCGGCGGGAAGGCCTGGGCGATGAAGAAGTCCTGGATCCGGCGGTCCTCGGCGCCGCGCAGCAGGACGACCTCCGCGTGGTCCACGGCGCGGCCCGCGCGGCCGACCTGCTGGTAGTAGGAGATCACCGAGCCCGGTGCCTGGTAGTGCACGACCCAGCCCAGGTCGCCCTTGTCATAGCCCATGCCGAGCGCGCTCGTGGCGACCAGCGCCTTGACCTCGTTGCGCAGCAGCAGGCCCTCGGCGGCCTCGCGCTGCCCGGTCTCCTGGTCCCCCGCGTAGGCCTGCGCACGCACACCGTGCGCCGTCAGCCAGGCCGCCACGCGATCGCAGTCGCGGCGGGTCAGGCAGTAGACGATCCCGGAGCCCTCGAGCTGGGGGACGACGGCGGTCAGCCAGGCCAGCCGCTCGGCGGGCCGCGGGAGCTCGACGGTCTCCAGGCGCAGCGAGTCGCGCGCCAGCGAGCCGCGGTAGGTGCGGATCTCCCCCCGGGCGCCCGTGCCGAGCTGCTCGGCGACGTCGGCCACCACGCGATCGTTGGCCGTCGCCGTGGTGCACAGCACCGCGACGTCCTCCAGCCGGGCGAGCAGGTCGCGGATGCGGCGGTAGTCGGGACGGAAGTCGTGGCCCCAGTCGCTGATGCAGTGCGCCTCGTCGACGACGAGCAGGCCGATCCGCTCGGCGATCCGGTCGAGCATCCGCGTGCGGAAGGCGGGGTTGTTCAGGCGCTCGGGGCTGATGAGCAGCAGGTCGACCTCGTCGGCGGCCAGCAGCCCGGCGACGGCGTCCCACTCGGACTGGTTGGTGGAGTTGACGGTGTGGGCGCGCAGCCCGAGCCGGGCCGCGGCGTCGAGCTGGTTGCGCATCAGCGCGAGCAGCGGGGAGACGATGAGCGTCGGACCGGCGCCGCGCTCGCGCAGCAGCTTGGTCGCGACGAAGTAGACCGCGGACTTCCCCCACCCGGTCCGCTGCACGCAGAGCACGCGCTCGCGGGCGCCCACGAGGTCCTCGATGGCCTCGAGCTGGCCCGGGCGGAAGCGGGCGTCCGGGCCCGCGAGGTCGCGCAGGGCCGCCTCGGCGTCGGCGTGCAGGTCGGTGCTCAGCATCCCCTCCAGTGTGGCGCCTGCCACGGCGCGCGCCGGCTGCCGCGCGTGATCTACGGCGTCGCCGTGACACCGCTGGCGCGAAGATGGGCAGCATGATCCCCTCGGGCGACCAGGTGCTCCTCCGCCACGGCGACCACCGGGCCGTCGTGGTCGAGGTCGGCGGCGGCCTGCGCTCCTATGCGCTCGGGGACTGGGAGGTCCTGGACGGCTACGCCGAGTCCGAGCAGTGCTCGGGCGGCCGCGGCCAGGCCCTGCTGCCGTGGCCGAACCGGGTGCGCGACGGGCGCTACGCCTTCGGCGGGACCGAGCACCAGCTCGCCCTGACCGAGCCCGAGCGGCACAACGCCCTGCACGGGCTCGCGCGCTGGGTGAGCTGGACCGTGGCCGCGCGCGGCCCCGCCCACGCGACGCTCCGCCACGTCCTGCACCCCCAGCAGGGCTGGCCGTTCGCGCTCGAGCTGCTCGTGGCCTACGACCTGAGCGGCGAGGGCCTGCGCGTGACCACGACGGCCACGAACCTGGGCGACGAGCCTTGCCCGTACGGCGCGGGCTGGCACCCGTACCTGTCCGTCGCGACCGAGCGCATCGACGACGCGCGCCTGCGCGCTCCCGGGCGGCTGCGCGCGGAGACCGACGGACAGGCCATCCCCGTCGGGGACCCGCTGCCCGTCGACGGCACGCGCTACGACTTCCGCACCCCGCGGGCGATCGGCGGCGTGCGGCTCGACACGGCCTACC